>NZ_DASWSJ010000102.1:0-35286 GCF_036402745.1 Actinophytocola sp.
GTCTCGACCATCACGCGCTCGTCGTCGAGCAGCCAGAATCCGTGTGTCGGGGCCACGGCGTACGCGGTGTCGAAACCGATGATGCCGAACTTCACATTGGGCAGGCCGGACAACGCGATCAACCGATCGAGCTGCCCGAGCATGACCTCCGGCGGACACAACCGATAACGTAGCGCGGCCTCGGTGAGCACGAAGTGGAAGCGTTTGTCCGGCTGGTAAAGAATATCCTGGCGCTGAATACGCGCCTGCACCGCCTCGTCGACATCACCGCGCACCTTGAGCACGGCGACGCTCTGCAGAAAACGCGCCCGCGCGTACTCGGCCGTCTGGAGTAGCCCGGGCACGAACGTCGACTCCATCGCCCGGAACAGCCGCGTCTTGGCGTCCAGCGCGGCGAGCTCGGTCTGGTGCGGCTTCAGCCCGCCACGCAGCTGCCGCTGCCACTCGATGTTCTGCACGGCGAGGGTGTGCAGCGAGGCCAGCAACGCGTCGGTCTCGCCGTCGCTCGCGGTGGCCTTGGTCCACGCGCGGATGTCCTCGTCGGTGGGCGACTGCCGCCCGTTCTCGAGCTTCGAGACCTTCGACGGCGGCCACGACAGCGACTCCGCGAGCTCCCGGCCGCTCAGGTCGGCCTGCCGACGCAGCTCGCGGAGCCTCTTGCCGAGCGCCAGGCGTGCCTCGTGGAGGCTCGACACGCTGCTCGTTCGAATTGGAGGCACAACGTCGTCCCGTCGCACGGCGCGATGCCCGGCGACACCGCACCACTAGGTCCATTCACGATAGCGGCCAGGACGGGCCATTTCCGAGAAATTTCTCGGAAATCTTCACATCGCACCCCTTATGGAGCAGTCAGTGGCACTCCTCCGCGAGCTCGCGGGTGTACATCCGGAGCACGTCCTCCGGAATCTCGATGATGGCCTCGCCGTGCGGTACCGGCCCGACGTCGGCCAGCGCCTGCGCATCGGTGACGATCCAGCCCTGCGCGATGAAGGTGCGGCGGTCGGTGCGGTCGGTGGCGAACAGCGTGGGTGACTGGCCCTCCTGTGATAGCGGGTCCTTGCCGATGAAGCGCGCGCGCAAGCTCGTCTCCGTTTCTAGAAACCAGGGGAATGGTTCGTGATCGTGAGTGACCTCGGCCGGGCAGTCAAACCGCCGACGTGCCCGGCAACCGCTCGTCGACACCTGTATACGTCGAAAAACCACAGGTAGAGGGCCTCGACCGCGCGTATGCCGCCGGTAGAAGACCGCTCAACGAAAGAACCCCCGCGGGTCATCTCGCCTTAGCGTGTAACGGCCGGGGTCCTGCGCTCCGGCCCGAGAGGTTGAGGGCGAGGCGAGACCGATGGACCACCAGTGGACCGAAGCGACGTGGCCGGGCCGTGTCGACCAACCCATCCTGCGCGCGGTCTCCGGGCACGCGGTCCGCGTCCTGCCCCGGCCCGGCGAGCGACCCGGCGAGCGACTCGGCGACCGGCCCGGCGACGAGCCCCGGCTGGCGGAGGACGACGAGCCCGCGGGCATCCGAGTGCTCGTCGTGGGGGACGACGTGCTCGCGCGGCGCGGGGTGCTGGCCGCGCTCGACGGCGAGCCGGGCATGGTCGTGGTCGGCGAGCACCGCAACGGGCCGGCGGTCCTCACCACGCTCGCCGCCCGCCAGCCCGATGTCCTGCTGCTGCACGGGTTGCTGGCCGAGGACGCGGCCCCCGTGCTCGCCGCGGTTCGGCAGACCGGGCGCGGCGTGCGGGTGCTCGGCATCGGCATGCGGGACGGGGAGGCGCTGCCCAGCCCGGACGTCCGCGGGTCGCTGCCCGCGTGGGCCACGCCCGAGGAGGTCGTCGCCGCGGTGCGGATGGCGGCGGCCGGCTTCGCGCTGAGCCGCGCCGGCGAGCCCGCGCCGAGCGGCGGCCGGCTCGTGCGGCTGGCCGAGGACCGGCACGTCCCCGTGCGCGACGGGCTCAGCGAGCGGGAGTGCGACGTGCTGGTGCTGGTCGCCCGGGGCATGTCCAACGCCGAGATCGCCGGCGAGCTCACCGTCTCCGAGCACACCGTCAAGTCCCACATGCAGAACCTGCTCGGCAAGCTCGGCCTGCGCAACCGCATCCACGCGGTGATCTACGCCTTCGAGTCGGGCCTCGCCACGCACGAGCACCGGTGAGGCCGGCGACACCGATGCGGCTGTCCATTCTCGGTCCCCTGGAGGTCCACGACCGGCACGGCACCCTGGTCGAGGTCACCGGCGTGAAGCGGCGCGCGCTGCTCGCCACCCTCGTCGTGCGCGCGGGCCGCACGCTCTCCGCGGACCGGCTGATCGTCGAGCTGTGGGGCGAGCGGCCGCCGGCCAACGCGGCCAACGCGCTGCAGGCGCACATCCGCCGGCTGCGCAAGGTGGTCGAGGTGGCCTGCGGCGAGCCCGACCGGATCGTCACCCGCCCACCGGGCTACTTCCTGAGCCTGCGGCCCGGCGAGACCGACGCCGAGGAGTTCGTCGAGCAGGTCGGCCTGGCCAAGGCGCTCGCCGGCACCGAGCCGGACCGGGCGGTCCCGCTGCTGCGCTCGGCGCTGGAGCTGTGGCGCGGGCCCGCGCTGGAGGGCTGCGTGGCCGGCGACCTGTGCGCGGCCGGGGCGGTGGTGCTCGAGGAGCACCGGCTGACCACGCTGGAGACCCTGTACGACGCGAGCCTGCGCGCGGGCCGGCACGGCGAGGTGATCGGCGAGCTCGAGGAGACCTCGGCCACCTACCCGCTGCGCGAACGGTTCTACGACCAGCTGATGGTGGCGCTCTACCGCAGCGACCGGCAGTCCGACGCGCTCGGCGTCTACGACCGCGCCCGCCGGCGGCTGTTGCACGAGCTCGGCGTCGAGCCCGGCCCGGTGCTGCGCGCGCGGATGCAGTCGATCCTGACGAACAACCCGACGACCGCACTGGACCTGGAGCCGGTGCCAGCGCAGGGTTTCGTGCAAACCGAAGGGGCGGAGCTCTCCAGGGAGCTGGCCGCGCTGCAGCAGCGGATCGACACGCTGGCCAGCCGGCAGGAGGCGCTGCTCGAGTCCCTGCGCACGCTCGCGCCGGACCCGGCGCCGCAGGAGTTGCCGCGCGGCTAAAGGGTTTCCGGGTCGCGGATGACCACACCCAGGTGCTCGGCGAGGATGGCCTTCACCTCGGTCTTGGCGCGCATGTACGCCTCGGCGATGTCGGACGGGATGCCGTCCTTCGACGCGGCCACCACGACATCGGGCGTCCGCCCGGGAGCCACGACGCCGGAGGCAGGCGCGGGCGCCACGACGTCGGCAGTCCGGGCGAGTACGACGTCGGGAGTCCGCGCGGGCACGACGTCGGGCGTCCGCGGGGCGACGACGTCGGAAGTCGACATGGCCACAACACCGGGCGTTCGCGGGGCGACGATGTCGGGAGCCGACGCGATCACAGCACCGGGGGTTCGCGGGGGCGCGAGGCCTGGGGTGCGGGTGGAGGCCGGGATCGCCGGCGTTCGCTCGAAGCCGCGTACCGCGGTCGCGGTCCGCTCGAGCAGGGATCGACCGCGTGGCAACGGATCCGCCGCGAGGTGCAGCTCCTGGATGGTGGACTCACGCAGCGCCCGCTCGAGGATCTCGCGGTTGCCGGGGAAGCCGTCGTCCCTCAGCGTCATGACCGATCTCCGTTCCCGGACCACAGCTCGGCAGGTGTCCATTGTCGACGCTTGGGTGGCGCGCCGGCAATCCGTCGGCCGAACGGTTCTCGCCCATCCGCAGCGGGAGGGAGGTCATCCCTCCCGCGGCGGACGGAGGTGGGCGAGTCAGCTTGTGGCTGTGGGATCCCTACCTGGGGCGTGGCGAGACGCAGGTCGTGCGCGATGAGAGTGCCGCGCCCCAGGACGGAGTGGGCGGGAATCAGGGAACCAGGAGCTCGATGACGCCGTTGACGGCGTCGCGGCCGGACTGCTCGATCACGAACCGGACCCCGGTCGTGCCGCCGGCAGTCGAGCCGACCACCTCTGCCCACACGTGGCAGGGTGCGTCGAACTCGAGATAGTGCGAGAAGCGGAGGTCACCGGCCACGGGCAGCGCGCCGGGACTCCCCGCGGCCAGCAGCGCCGCCTGGCGGGCGGCCTCGACGACCGCGTTGCCCGGCACGTGGTCGATGACGTGGTCGTAGATCACCGAGTGGTCGGGGGAGACCCGCAGCGCCCAGCCGCGCCCCTCGCTCCGCTCGGCCAGCAGGACGTCGACCTCGTCGACGCGGCCGACGCGCTCCGGTGCGACCGGGGTGGCGTCGGACGGCAGCGGCGCGGCGTCCTTGTACTCGCTGCGCAGCTTCGCGTAGGCGGGCCCGGACACGCAGCTCCACCGGTAGGTCGCGGTGCCGACCCGCTTGCCGTCGCGGAGGACCTCGACCTCGGTGCGCATCGAGGCGATCCGGCGGCCGCGCCGCTTGACGTCGTGCTGGGTGACCATCATGACCAGGTCGACCGGCTGGTCACCGGCGGTGCGCAGACCGGCCGGATCGAACTGGAACTGCTTGTCGTGCGTGACGAACTTGAACTCCCGGGGGATCTCGTAGGCCACGTGGCCGACGAGCAGACCGGCCTGACGCACACACTCCAGCAGGAGCAGCGAGTCGTGGCGGTTCCCGGTGGGTCCGTAGAAGGAGTGGGCCGCCGGAAGCTGGACGCTCACCTCGAACGCGTCGTACCCCGTGACGCGCAAGTTGGTGACGAAGACATCCGACTCCCCGGTGCGGCGCACCAGCCGGGGCGGAACGACCTGCTGGAACAGCCGCTCCGCTCTCCGTAACTCCATGGGTAACTCGGGCTGAGGGTTGATCATCGTGGTCATGGCAAAACCTCTCATGAAGGTCCTGTGGCGTCGCTGCCAATTCCGTGTCAACGTCGTAGGCCTGTGGGCTGCGACGAACCGGCGACCCGTCCGGCTCGGGTCGTTCGGTCCGCCACCCGCTCCGCTGTGGGAGAGTGGTGTGGGCCACACGAGACGAAGAATACCTACCACCCGGTTTTTTTTCGAGGGGCGATTGCTCCATCCTTGAGTTACCCTGGACTGGCGGTCGAGCCTCGCTGGGGCAACGTGCTCAAGGGTGGGTGCGACCGACACGATGTAGGAGACATGGCATCGTGGTCCGCGGCCCACCGTGACCCAGAAGCCATTCACAGGGAGGTGCGCACCGTGCCACGCCAGGACCGGGCGGAGCGAACGCGGAACGCCATCCTCGACGCCGCCGCGGCGGTGTTCGACGAGCGCGGGTTCTCCGGAGCGAGCCTGTCGGAGATCCTGGCCAAGGCCGGGGTCACCAAGGGCGCGCTCTACTTCCACTTCTCCTCCAAGGAGGAACTCGCCTCCGCGCTGGTCTCCGAGCAGTGGAGCTTCGAGTTCCCGGAGGCGTCGAGCTACAGCAGCCCGTTGCAGGCGCTCATCGACGTCAGCCACGTCTTCGGGCAGAACCTGTGCAGCAACATCCGGGTCAGCGCCAGCAACCGGCTGGTCACCGAGGCCAACGTCTCCAGCCCGGCACCCGCGGTGTACGAGCGCTGGATCGAGATCGTGCACGAGCTCATCGTGGCCGCTCAGGAGGCCGGGGACATCCGCAAGGAATGGGACCCGATGACCATCGCCACCTGGCTCACCGGCGCGTTCCTGGGCGTGCAGACGATGTCCGGCGTCCTCACCAACCGCGCCGACCTGCGCGACCGCATCGCCGACATGTGGCGCATCTCGTTGCCCGGCCTCGCCGCGCCACGCCGGCTCTCCCGCTTCGTGGCGGCAGGCACCGTCCAGTGGGACACCAGCGCCGCCTAGCGGCCCCCGTAGCGCTCCAGGTGCACGAGCTCGGCCACGGGCTTGCGGCCCACCTTCATCGCGTGCAGCGGTAGCCGCGTGTCCACCCCGCGCTCGGCACTCACCAGATGGGCCCGCTCCCCCGCCGGATGACCTGCCGAGACGGCGATCCGGACGGTGCGCTCGGCCGGCACGCCGAGCAGGTCCTTCACCGCGGCGCCCTGTTCCGGCTTCGAGAACCCCGCGACGCACGCGCCGATCCCGTGCGCGGCAAGGGCGAGCAAGATCCGCTCGACGCACCGGCCGGCGTCGAAGTCGGTCCGTTCGCCGGTCATCACCAGTACGAATGCGAGCGCGGCATCGGCCAGATGCCGTGCGCCCGGTCCTCCGCCGATGGTAGCCAGCGCGGCGAGCGTCTCTCGGTTACGGACGAGGACGAGCTCCCACGGCTGGCGGTTGCTGGAGCTGCCGGTCCACCGGACGACGTCCAGAAGATCGTCGATCACGCGTTGGTCTACCGGTTCGGCGGTGAACCGGCGTACCGAGCGCAGCTCGCGGAGCAGGCGGACGTGGTCGCTCGCGGTCGTCATGGGGCCTCGAACCTGCCTGTTGACTCGGGGACAGCGGCTTCGTACCGTGCTCACTTGCTCGCGCCATACCGATCGGAATGTTACCGCTGCCCATCCAAGGAGCGCGATGATCCGCAGGAACGTTCTGATCACCGGCGCCAGCAGCGGGCTGGGCATGGGGATGGCCCGCCGGTTCGCCGCCCTGGGCCGCAACCTCGCCCTGTGCGCCCGCCGGCTGGACCGGCTCGAGGCTCTGCGTGACGAGCTGGCGGCCGCGCACCCGGGCCCGGCGATCGCGGTCCGCGAGCTGGACGTCAACGACCACGACGCGGTGTTCCGGGTGTTCGGCGAGCTGCGCGACGAGCTCGGCGGGCTCGACCGGGTCGTCGTGAACGCGGGGCGCAGCAAGGGAGAGCCGGTCGGCACCGGCGCCTTCGACGCCAACCGCGCGATCGTCGAGACGAACGTGCTGGCCGCGCTCACGCAGGCCGAGGCGGCGATGGAGATCTTCCGCGCGCAGGGGCACGGGCACCTGGTGATGATCTCCTCGATCGCCGCGCGGCGCGGGTTCCCGGGCGGCATGAACGTCTACGCGGCGAGCAAGGCCGCGGTGTCGGTGCTGGCCGAGGGCCTGCGCACGGAGCTGGCCGCGCTGCCCATCGAGGTGACGACGATCTACCCCGGCTACATCCGCACGGAGATGAACGCGAGCCGCTCGAACCTGCCGTTCGTCGTCGACACCGAGCCGGGCTGCCGGATGCTGGTCACCGCGATCGAGAAGGAGCCGGCGCAGGCCAGCGTGCCGTCGTGGCCGTGGGGCCCGATCGGCTTCGCGCTGCGCCACCTGCCGTCGCCGGTGACGGCCCGGCTGCTGACGCGGATGTCCCGGCGCTGACTCAGCCGCCGAGCTGGCTCGGCCCGCTCGGGTCGAGCCGCCGCAGGTCGTCGCCGGTGACGAGGCCGGGGAGGATGAGCTTCCACATCTCCCGGACGTTCTCCCGGATGTCGCCGTGCCGGATGCCCGACCACCACAGCATCTCCACGCCCGCGCAGATGGTGAGCACCAGCGTGCTCGCGTGCTCGATGGCCACCCCGTCGTCGAGGTCGCCCGCCTGCTCGGCGCTGATCAGCATGGTCTCCACGGCAGAGAGCAGGTCGACGTAGAAGTCGAGGAACGGCGCGCCGCGGTGGCCGCACTCGCGGGCGGTGCGCAGGCTCGCCCGCACCACCGCCTCCTGCTCGAGCCAGTGGGCGAGCTCGTGGGTGAGGTCGACCAGCGACTGCAGCACCGGGAGCTCGTCGTCGAGCACCCGGTAGACGGCGCCGCGCAGCAGCGTGCACGCCTCGGCCTGGATCGCGCCGGCCAGCTCGTCCTTGGAGGAGAAGTGAAAGTAGAAGGCGCCCTTGGTAACCCCCGCGGCCCGGCTCACGTCCTCCAGCGTTGCCCCCGAGAAACCGTTGCGGTCGAACAGCTCCGCTGCCGACCGCACCAGATGCAACCGCGTATTCTCAGATCTCGACTGTTTGGTCACGACTCGTCCCGGGGCACCATGATCCACTCAACCGTTGAGCGGATTGTCCATCCGAGGGATCTCACCCCGGCTCATATGCCAAAGTAGGGCGCGTCGCCGCGGCCCTACTTTCGCCTCCCTCCGGTTGTTCAACGTCAAGTCAGCCCGCCCGGTCCAGGGCAGCTGCCTCGGTGCCCACCTCGGCGAGCCGACGGTCGGACATCAGGATCGCGTGCTGCAGTCGGCGCAGGCTGGGCGACGGCTCAAGACCCAGCTCGTTGACCAGACCCGTGCGCATCCGCCGGTAGACGTCGATGGCCTCGCCGCGCCGGCCGGAGCGGTACAGCGCCAGCATGAGATGCGCGTGCAGGCCCTCGTGCGTGCGGTAGCGGCCGACCAGCCCGGCCAGTTCACCGAGCAGCTCGTGGTGGCGACCGAGCCGCAGGTCCGCGTCGATCCGACGGTCCAGCACGTTCAGCCGAGCCTCCTCGAGGCGGTGGGACTCCACTTCCAGCAGCGGGCCGGTCTGCACGTCGACCAGCGCACGTCCGCGCCAGATGACCAGCGCGTCGGTGAAGTGCCGCGACGCGATGTCGTAGTCGCCCATCTCCCGGGCCCGGTGCCCCAGTGCGGCGAGCCGGTCGAACTCGCGGACGTCGACGCGGCCGCCCATGGTGTCCAGCAGGTACCCGCCAGGGTAGGTGACGAGCACGCGCTTGGCGTCTGTCGGTCCATCGGCGGGCGACTGGTTGAGTGCCGCGCCGATGAGGTTGCGCAGGTGCAGAATGTAGGTCTGCACGGTCGTGTTGGCGCTACGGGGGATGTCTTCCCCCCACAGCTCCTCGAAAAGCGACGCCATCGGCACCACCTGGTCGGCGTGCACGGTCAGCATCGCCAACACCTTACGGGGCTTGGCGGCGGTGGGGACCACCGACGCGCCACCCTGGCGGGCGACTAAGGGCCCTAAAACGTCAATGTCCACTTCGGTCTCCTGAAGGCCTGTGTAGCGACCGACTGCCAACCGGTTTGATCGGCATCTGCTCGACCGCTCCTCAAGACTACAAAACCGACCGCCCGGTTTGTCAATAGAAGCCGACTGGTTGGTTTTGTTTACTGGCGCGTAGGTTTTCGCACGTCAACGCAATAGTCACCCTATGCGCCTGCCAACCTGGGCAATCGCGACACGGGGTGACTCTGCGTCGTGTAGTTCCTGAATCAATCACTTAGCCGGCAGCGGCCCGCGGCCTCCCCACCTCCGGAACGAGGTCCAGCGACGGATCGTGGTTGAGGATGGCCTGCATGCGGTCCTGCAGCATCGTGGACGGCTCCATGCCCAGCTCATCGACCAGGCGCCGGCGCACGACGTTGTACTCGCGCAAGGCGTCGGCCTGCCGGCCGGACCGGTAGAGCGCGATCATCAGCATCTCGGCCAGGCGCTCCCGCCAGGGGTAGAGCATGGCCATCTTCTTGAGCTCGCTGATCACACCGCCCTGGATGCCGGCCACGATGCAGGCGTGGAACTTGTCCTCGATGGCGGCGAGGCGGCTCTCCTCGTAGTGCAGCACCGAGCTGTGGCACATGGGCCCGCCGGCCACGCCCTCCAGCACCGGGCCGTCCCACAGCTCGAGCGCCTCGGTGAGCAGGTCACGCGCCTTGACCGGGTCGGTCGCGAGGTCGTTGTGCGCCAGGCGGACCAGGTGCTCGAAGAGCTTGGCGTCGATCTCGTCGGTGTCCGCGTGCAGTACGTAACCGGTGGGCAGGGTGACCAGCCGGTCCTTGGCGAATTCGTCGCCGAAGGTGTTCCTGAGTAATCTTCGCAATCTGGTGACCAATGCCTGCAGCGCGTTGTTCGCCTTAGCGAGAGGCCGTCCTTCCCACAGCTCTTCGAAAAACTGCTCCTTGGTGACGACCTTGCCGGAATTGATCAACAATGTGGCCAGCAACGTGCGCTGCCGTCCCCCCTGGATCGCCAGCAGCCGCCCGTCCTTGACCAGGCCGACCGATCCGAAAAGCTTGAAGATGACCGTGCGTGCCCGTACCGGGGACAAGTATCTGTCCGTCATACCGACCCGCCTCCTCCCGTGACTCGCCCCGGTCGATGCTTGGCCAGGTGGCTGACACCGGGATGACAGCCGCCTGACCCCGCGAGCCGTTCACGAGTCGCTCGACAAGGAGGTCGAGCCCGGGTCGAGTGCGTGCCGCGCGCACCGGCGGCCCCGGCCGCGGCGGCGTAAGTGATAGTCGCCTGGCGGATCCTCCCCCGCCGGTCTACAGCGCGTTCGACGCGCGGAAGACCTGCAGGAAGCCGTTCAGGCTCGCGCCGCCGGAGAACGCCACGTACTCCGGGAGCACCGCGTGCGGCGCCCACTTCTGCTTGTACGCGAGCTGGGTGGCGGCCGGGTAGACCGCGGCACCGCGCGTGGCGAGCTGGCCGACGAGCCAGCGGAACCAGCGGCTGGCGCCGGCGTGCTCGTGGGCCGGCGAGAGGCCGGTGAACGGGGTGAAGCCGAAGTGCAGCCACGGCGCGCCCTCGGCCCGGAACACCTCGATGGCCGCCGCGTTGATCGCCTCCATCACCCCGGGCGGGCCGGACGGGCGGCGGCGGGACAGGTCGTGCAGCCAGCCAGGGCGGGAGCCGTAGGCCGGCGAGTAGGAGATGTAGCCGGCCAGCTCGCCGTCGATGGTGCCGGCGAACAGGCGGCGGTGGTGCTGGGCCGGGCCGCCGTACTCGCCGACCAGGAACTCCAGCGGCTTGGCGTGCTTTCCCTTGCTCCGCAACCACTCCGTGTCCAGCGCGGTCATCCGGTCGTGCCACCCGGGCTGGTCGGCCTCGGCGACGACCAGGCCGCTGCGGGTGGCCCGGGAGACCTTGTTGCGCAGCCGGACGAACCGCGACCCGCGCAGCGTGAACGCGGCGAGGTCCACGGCGTAGGACGCGCCGACCTGGTTGACCGTGTAGCCCGCCGCCGCGTAGATGTCCACATCGGACTGCTGGACCTGGATCGCCACGACCCGGCGGCGGGCGGACCGGGCGTGGGCGGTGAAGGCGCGCAGCAGGGCCGCGCGGTCGGGGCCGAACGGGGCGCCGAACTGCACCAGGTACCGGCCGGACCGCCGGTAGGCGACCACGCCCGCCAGGCCCGGCGCGGTGAAGAAGGAGTTGCCCGAGCCCAGCGCCAGAAAAGCGCTCGGATTGTCCGCGTACCCCGCGACCGCGGAATGCACGGAGTCAGTTTCCAGCGTAACCGTACTCATCCTCGATCCACCGATCCTGGCCGGCTGATACTTTCTCGGCACCAAGTATTGGCCCGCCGGCAGGCATCGACAACCGCCCCGCGAGGCGCCGATCAGCCGCCCGTCAGCAGCGGAAACAGCCCGAGCCGGGTGTCAGTGGCACATCAGGACTCGTTGTCAGACTCGAATTCGTGACGCTCAGTCTGGCCAGTGGTACGTCGCGATCCCACGACGACCCGATGCCCACCCACCTTTCCCACGTGGGTGGCCGGGACGTCGACTCCGACCGTTATCTCTACACCGTGAGCACGCGGTCGATCCTCACCGACGTGTTCGCGAGCCTCACCCTCAAGCGGCGGCTCGAGCAGGGCCTGGAGGACGCGCCCACCGAGGACGTGGTCGGCCGCTGCGCGGTCGCGGACGCGGAAACCGTTGTGGCCGCGGTGGATGCGGCCGCGACGGCGGCCCCGGTGTGGGCGGCCACCCCGCTCGCCACCCGGATGCGGCTCGGCGCGCTGATCCGCGACCGCATCAGCGCGCGCCGCGACGAGCTCGTCGACGTGCTGGTCGCCGAGGGCAGCCCGGCCGCGCTGGCCCGCTGGCAGGTGGCCGGGCTGCTGGAGCTGTTCGGCCCGGAGACGCTCGGCTACTGCGCGGGCCAGCTGCACCAGGAGTTCCGGCACGGCAACCGGGTCCTGACCGTGCGCCGGGTCGCCGACGGCGTGGTGTGCGTCAACCCGCCGCAGAACGCGCCCGCCGCGAGCGCGCTGTTCGGCATCACGCCGCTGCTGGCCGGCAACGCGGTGGTCGTCCGCGCGCCCCGCAGTGCCCCGCTCGGCGTCATGTTCGCGCTGCGCGAGCTGGTGCTGCCGGCGCTGGCCGAGGTCGGCGCGCCGGCCGGCACGCTCAACTTCTTCTGCGCCCGCCCCGGCCCGACACTGCGGACCTGGCTGGAGAGCGGGCAGGTCGACGACATCTTCTACACCGGCGACGTCGAGCGCGGGCTGGCGCTGGAGCGCGAGTGCGTGGCGCGCGGCAAGAAGCCGATCCTGGAGCTCGCCGGCAACGACTGCGTGGTGGTCTGGCGCGACGCCGACCTCGACGGCGCGGTCGAGGCGCTCACCGAGTGCTTCTACGGCTCCGGCCAGATCTGCATGGTGCCCAACCAGGTCGTCGCGCACCCCGACATCGCCGGGGAACTGCTCACCCGGCTCGCCGCGGCCGCCGCGCGGATCCGGCCGGGCTACCCCGACGAGGAGGGCGTGCTGCTGTCCCCCGTGCTGCGCAGCGAGCGGTTCTTCGCCTACGTGCGCGACGCGCTCGATCGCGGCGCCACGCTCGTGCACGGCGCGCGGCGGCTCGACGTGGACGGCTCGGTCTGCGACACGGGCCTGTTCCTCGAGCCGACGGTGTTGCGTGTGGACGGTCTGGCCGGCGCGCGGGAGATCGACGCGGTCCGCTCGGAGACGTTCTTCCCGCTGCTGCCGGTGATCGTCCCGCGGCCGGCGCCGGACCTGCTCGACGCGGTGCTCGGCTTCGTCAACAGCAACCCGTACGGCCTGCGGAACTCCCTGTGGGCCACCGACACCACGGTGATCGACCGGTTCGTCGCACGCACCACCAACGGTGGCGTGCTCAAGATCAACGACTCGCACATCGGGTTCGTGCCCTACCTGCCCACGCACGGCGGCACCGGCCTGTCCGGCGGCGCCTTCGGCGAGGCGAACTACCCGATGCTGCGCAGCTCGCACCTACAGGGCGTCTCCCGGGCGACCGGGATCCGACCGCGCGACGCGGTCCTCGGCGCCGACTACGAGCCACAACGCGAGTCACGACGCGAGTCACGACGGAGGGGCTGACATGCAGTTCATGGAGGCGGACCGGCAGGTCTGCGACAAGCTGTTACCGGGTCTGCGCCAGCAGCTCGCGGAGATCCCGCTGCCCGACCTCGAGTCCGAGGACAGCCCGGCGATCGAGATCTTCCGCTCGCACGGCGGCACGAACCTGCTGGTGCCGGCGGACTACGGCGGCCTGGACGCGAGCCCGCTGGACGCCGCGCGGGTGGTGCGCGCGCTGGCCGCGGCGGCGCCGTCGATGACCGTGGCCACGATGATGCACCACTTCTCCCTCGGCACCCTGTTCGCCGTCGCGGAGCTGGTCGGCGCCGGGTCGGACCTGGACGACCTGCTGCTGCGCCGGGTGGTCGACGAGCGGCTGCTGGTGGCCTCCGGGTTCGCCGAGGGCCGGACCTCGCAGGGGATCCTGTCGCCGACGATGATGGCCGAGCCGGTGCAGGGCGGCTACCTCGTCAACGGCGCGAAGAAGCCGTGCAGCCTGTCCCGGTCGATGGACCTGCTCACCGCGAGCGTCGGCATCGAGCAGGAGGACGGCTCGGTGGCGATGGGGCTGCTGATGCTGCCCGCGGACACGCCCGGCATCTCCGTGCACCCGTTCTGGTCGACCTTCGCGCTGGCCGGCGCGGAGAGCAACGAGGTGCGGCTCACCGACGTGCTCGTGGCGCCGGAGCAGATCATCGCGCCGGACCCGGCGCTCGCCGACGCGATGGACCAGCTGACCACGGTCGGGCTGATCTGGTTCCAGCTCACCGTGTGCGCGGCCTACACGGGCATCGCGAGCGTGCTGGCGGAGAAGGTGCTCTTCGGCGTGCGGGGCGGCGTGTCGGACCGGGCCTCGCTCGCCGTGCGGATCGAGTCGGCCGCCGCGCTCACCGAGGGGCTCGCCCGCCGGATGATGGACGGCGAGACCGACAACGACACGCTCGCCACGGCGCTGGTCACCCGGTACGCGGTGCAGGACGCGGTGGCCGCGACGGTCAGCCAGGCCGTGGAGCTGCTGGGCGGGATGGCGTTCATCGGCAGCGACGACGTGGCCTACCTCGCCGCCGCCTCGCACGCGATCGCCTTCCACCCGCCGTCGCGGACCAGCGTGGCCGGTGGCCTCGTCGACTACTACGCCGGCTACCCCATGGTCGTGGCGTAATGCTGTCCACTGTGGACACTTCGGTGGACACTGCGGTGGCCCCGCTGTACCGGCGGCATCTCTCCCGTGGGCGGGCTGCGCTCGGGGAGATGTTCGGCGGTGACGTCGAGGTCTCCTCGGCCGGCGCGTGGGTGCGCACCGGCGCCGGCCGCGAGCTGCTGAACTGCGGTGGCTACGGCGTGTTCATCACCGGCGCCCGGCACCCCCGGGTGCTGGCCGCGGTGCGGGAGCAGCTGGACCGCAACCCCGTGGCGACCCGGCTGCTGCTGGAGCCGCAGGCGGCGCTGGCCGCCGAGGCGCTCGCCGCGGTGACGCCGGCGGGGCTGGACCGGGTGCACTTCGCCTGCGGCGGCGCGGAGGCGGTCGAGGCGGGCATCAAGCTCGCCCGGGCCAACGGCAGGCGGCACCTCGTGTCCATGGTGGACGGTTACCACGGCAAGACGCTCGGCGCGCTGTCGGTCACCGCGAAGCCGGTGTTCCAGCGGCCGTTCCGGCCCCTGCTGCCGGACGTGTCGCACGTGCCGTTCGGCGACGCGGCGGCGCTGGGCGCGGTGCTGGCCGAGCACCCGAGCGAGGCGTGCGTGATCGTCGAGCCGGTGCAGGGCGAGGCCGGGGTGGTCGTGCCGCCGCCCGGCTACCTGCGCGAGGTCGCGGCGCTGTGCCGGGCGCACGGGGCGTTCCTGGTGCTCGACGAGATCCAGACCGGCCTCGGCCGGCTCGGCCACTGGTGGGGCGCCGACCGCGAGGGCGTCGTCCCGGACGTGCTGCTGGTGGGCAAGGCGCTGGGCGGCGGGGTGGTGCCGGTGTCGGCCATGGTGGCGACGGAGGACGCGTTCGGGCCGTTCGACAAGGACCCGTTCATCCACACGTCGACGTTCTCCGGCGCACCGCTCGGCATGGCCGCCGTACAGGGCGCGCTCGCCGCGATCCGCGAGGACGACCTGGTGGCGCGGGCGGACCGGCTCGGCGCCGCGCTGCTGGCCGAGCTGCGGGAGATCTGCGCGGACGTGCTCGGCGACGCGGTGGCCGAGGTCCGCGGGGTGGGCCTGCTGATCGGGATCGACTGCGCCGTCGAGGGCCTCGCGGGTGAGCTGCTGCTGGAGCTGATGTCGGCCGGGGTGATCGCGAACCACTCGCTGAACTCCGACCGGGTGCTGCGGCTGACCCCGCCCGCGGTGCTCGACGACCGCGAGCACCGGTTCCTGCTGGATGCGTTCGAGCGAGCCGCGCGTGCGGTGCTGAGCTGAGAGGGAGATCGGGATGCGGAGTGTGGCACTGACCGTGCACATCGCGGCGCGGGACGCGCGCGCCGCGCTGGCGCGGATCGCCGAGTTCGAGCGTTATCCGGAGCTGGCCGCGGACGTGCGGCACGTCGCCGCGCGCGACGGCGGGACCGACTGGGTGGTGAACTTCCGGCGCGGGCCGATGCGCTGGACCGAGCGCGAGACCGTTGACCCGCACGCGCTCCGGATCGAGTTCACCCAGGTCGACGGGGACTTCGAGACGTTCACCGGCTCGTGGCAGCTCGTGCCGGGGATCGGCGGCTGCGTCGTGCGGTTCGAGGTGACCTACGACTTCGGCATCGAGAGCCTCGCCGGGATCATGGACCCGATCGCCGAGCGGGTGATCAAGCGGGTGGTGTGCGACGTGCTCGCCGCGCTGTTCGGCCCGACGTCCGTGCTCGAGGGCGGCGAGGCCCTCGCCGACCTGTCCCCGGACGCCGGGAGGGCCGCCTGATGGACGCCGTGAACCGCTTCGACACCCGCGCCACGCACGCGCTGATGCGGCTGGAGTACCTGATCGCGCTGGGCGTGTGCGTCACGTTGTTCGTGCTGCACCTGGGCGAGGTCCGCTGGCTGCCGGCGGTGGCGCTGTTCGTCTACATCGACCTCGTCGGCTACCTGCCCGGCGCGGTCGCGCACCACCGCGCCAAGGGCAGGCGGATCGCGAAGGCGTACTACGTGCTCTACAACGCGATGCACAGCTTCGCCACCCAGGCGGCGGTCGTGGGGCTCTGGGTGCTGCTGTTCGGCTGGGAGTGGGCGCTGCTCGCGATCCCGATCCACCTGTGCGGCGACCGGGCGCTGTTCGGCAACGCGCTCAAGCCGTTCTCGGTGCCGTTCGAGCCCGAGCCGCACCCCGCGTTCGCCCGCATGAGCCGGGAGCTGGTCACCCCATGACGTCCGTGGAGGCCGACTGGGACCGGGCACCGTCGCTGGTCGACGGCGCGATGTCGGTGGAGCTGACGCCGCGGCGGGCGAACCTGCGGTACTGGCTGCAGGCCGTGCCGCAGGGGACGCTGCTCGGCCGGCCCGACGGCCACGACCCGGCGCTGTCGGTACCGGAGTTCATGCGCGAGCCCGGCCCGCTGCGCGACGCGCTGCGCGCCGAGTACGCGTTCCGCTCGGTGGCCGAGGAGAAGGCGACCCGCGCACTGTCCTATTTGGTCGCGATCGCGCCGGACACGGACACCCTGGAGTTCTACGCCACCCAGGTGCTCGACGAGGCCCGGCACGCGATGGTGTTCCGCAACCACCTGCTCTCCCTCGGCGTGCCCGAGGACAACCTGTGGCAGGCGATCGAGGCGTTCGCCGGCGCGGACGTGCACGCGGTGCTGGACCCGCTGGAGGAACTGGGCCTCAAGGTCATGCGCGACGACGCGGACTTCCTCGGCGGCGTGGTGCTGATGACGATCGTCATCGAGGGCGCGCTGGCGCCGGCCGCGGAGCTGTCCGAGCGCAAGTGGCGCCCGCTCGACCCGGCCGCCGCGGAGATCGACCGGGGCGCGGGCATCGACGAGATCCGCCACCTCACGGTCGGCGCGGCGATCGCGAAGCAGTGCCTGGAGGAGCGGCCGGGCGAGAAGGACCGGGTGCTGGACCTGATCCGGCGCGGCATGCACCTGTGGACGGTGCTGCCGGTGCAGGACCTGGTGCTGCGCCGGGAGGTCCTGTTCCAGCGCGGCCTCGAGCAGCACGCCGCGGTGGTCGGGGACTACGAGATCTGGCCGGGCCGCCGCCTCGTCGACACCACCCCGGAGGAGCGCACCGCCACCGCCGAGCGGTGGTCCGCCGAGATGAAGGCGAGCCGGCTCGCCTACATCGGCCTCGAGGAGGCGTTGTGAGAGAGAGCGACGGAGCGGTCGCCGAGGTGGTGGCGTTCCCCCGGCTGCCCCAGCCCGACGGGTCGGCGGCGGTGCTCTGCGGGCTGGGCACCTGGCTGCCGCCCAAGGTCGTGCCCAACGACGAGATCGCCGCGCGGCTCGACACCTCCGACGAGTGGATCCGGGCCCGCACGGGGATCCGGCAGCGGCACGTCGTCGAGCCCGGGACCGCCACGTCCGACCTCGCGGTGGAGGCGGGGCTGCGGGCGCTGAAGTCGGCCGACACCGACCAGGTCGACGCGCTCGTGCTCGCCACCACCACGCCGGACCGGCCGTGCCCGGCGACCGCGCCGGACGTGGCGCACCGGATCGGGCTCGACCGGGTCGCGGCGTTCGACGTCAACGCGGTCTGCACGGGGTTCCTCTACGGCATGGCCTCGGCCGCGGGGCTGATCGCGGCGGGCGTGGCCGAGCGGGTGCTGGTGATCGGCGCGGACACGTTCTCCACGATCACCGACCCGGACTGCCGCTCGACGGCGGCGATCTTCGGCGACGGCGCGGGCGCGGTGGTGCTGCGGGCCGGCTCCCCGCACGAGCTGGGCGCGCTCGGCCCGTTCGACCTCGGCAGCGACGGGGCGGACGCCGACCTGATCATGGTGCCGGCCGGCGGCTCCCGCCAGCGGTCCACCCGCCGGCCCGCCGCGCCCGGCGCGGAGTTCTTCACGATGGCCGGCAAGGCGGTGTTCCGCAAGGCGATCTTCCAGATGGCGGGCTCGGCCCAGTCGGTGCTGCAGAAGGCCGGCCTGCGGCTGCGGGACATCGACAAGTTCGTGATCCACCAGGCGAACGCGCGGATCCTCAACGGGGTCGCGGACATGCTCGGCCAGCCGACCGGGAAGTTCGTGCGCAACATCGAGCAGGTCGGCAACACCGCGGCGGCGTCGGTGCCGCTCGCGCTCACCTCCGCGTGCGAGAGCGGGGAGCTGCGGGCCGGGCAGCGGGTGCTGCTCGGGGCCTTCGGCGGCGGGCTCACCTGGGGCTCGACCGTGCTGCGCTGGCCGGACATCGAGATCTTGTAGGGAAGGGAACACCATGTCTGCAACGGTTCTCCAGCGGCTCTCCGGAATCCTCGTGAGCTACTTCGGTGTCGAGGCCGACGAGGTGCGGCCGGAGGCCACGTTCGCCGAGCTGGACCTCGACTCGCTGGCGATCGTGGAGTTCGCCCTGGTCGCGGAGAAGGAGTTCGGCGTCGCGATCGGCGAGGACGAGGTGTCGCCGCAGGCGCGGGTGCGGGACGCGCTCGTACTGCTCGCCGCGAAGGGCATCCGCGGCGATGCTTGAGCCCACCCCGTTCCACGCGGCGGTGACCGGGATCGGCCTCGTGACACCGGCGGGCATCGGCGTCGAGGCGTCGTGGCGCACGATCCTCGCCGGCCGGCCGACCGCGACGGTCGACCACGCGCTCGAGGGCATGCCGGTCGACTTCACCTGCCGGGTCCCCGGGTTCGACGCCGACGCGCTGCTCGGCCGGCGCACCGCCTGGCGGCTGGACCGGTACGTGCACCTCGCGCTGGTCGCCGCCCGCGAGGCGATCGCCGACGCGGGGCTCGACCCCTCGTCGTGGGACGGCTCGCGGGTCGGCGTGGTGATGGGCAACGCGCTGGGCGGGGTCGCGACGTTCGCCGCGCAGCACGAGACGCTGCTCACCGACGGCGCCGGGAAGGTGTCCTCGCTGCTGATCCCCATGATGGGGGTCAACATGGTGGCCGGCTACCTCGCGATCGACTGCGGCGCGCTGGGCCCGAACCTGGTCACCACCACCGCGTGCGCGTCGGCGACGACGGCCATCGGCACCGCGCGGGACCTGCTGCGCTCCGGACGCTGCGACGTCGTGCTCGCCGGCGGGGCCGAGGCGGGGCTGTCGAAGCCGATCCTCGCCGGGTTCACCAGGATGGGCGCGCTGTCCGGGCGGGTGGACGACCCGGCCGCGGCGTCCCGGCCGTTCGAGCAGGACCGCGACGGGTTCGTGGCCGCCGAGGGCGCGGGGGTGCTCGTGCTGGAGCGCGAGGAGCACGCGGTCGCGCGGGGCGCGCGGATCCGGGCCCGGGTGTCGGGCTACGGCGCCTCGGCCGACGCGCACCACGCCACCGCGCCGGACCCGTCCGGCGCCGGGGTGGAGGCCGCCATCCGCTCGGCCCTGGACGACGCCGGCCTCGCACCGTCCGATGTGGACCACGTGAACGCGCACGGGACGTCGACCCGGCCGGGCGACGCCGTCGAGGCCCAGGTGCTGCGCCGGCTGTTCCCGGACGGGCCGGCGGTGACCTCGGTCAAGGGCGTGACCGGCCACTCGCTGGGCGCGGCCGGGGCGATCGAGGCCGCGTGCACCGTGCTGTCCATAGAGGACGGTCTGGTCCCGCCGACGGCCAACCTGGACACCCCGGACCCCGAGCTCGACATCGACGTCGTGCACACCGCGCCGCGCGCCGTCGCGGTGGCCGCGGCGACCAGCAACTCGTTCGGTTTCGGCGGGCAGAACGCCGTGCTCGTCCTGACCGCGGCGTGAGGACTGCGATGCGCACCGTCTCCTTCCACGACCCCGTCTCCTTCCACGACCTGCGGGCCCGCGTCGAGGCGGCGGGCCTGCTCGCGCCGCGGCACTCCTACTACCTCGTCAAGATCGTCTCGAACCTCGCGCTGTCGGCCCTGTGCTGGACCGCGTTCGTGCTCGTCGGCGACTCGTGGTGGCAGCTGCCGGTGGCGGTGGCGCTCGGGCTGTCGTTCGTGCAGTCGGGTTTCCTCGGTCACGACGTCGGCCACCGGCAGGTCAGCCGGGCGCGGAGGGCGACGTACGTGCTGGGGCTGGTGCACATGAACCTGCTGATCGGCGCGGCGTTCGGCTGGTGGGTCGGGCACCACAACCGTCACCACAGCGACCCGAACGACCTCGACCGCGACCCGGACACGCTGCGCCGGCAGGTGATCTTCGACGCCTCGGAGCTACCCGTGAAGGGGCGCACGGCGTTTCGCCGGTTCGTGATCCGGTTCCAGCCGGTGATGTTCTTCGTGCTGCTTGGCCAGGAGGCGTGGCGGGTGCACGTCGCCGGTTTCCAGGCCGCGCGGGCCGGGGCGCTGCGCCGGGCGCGGCTGGAGCTGTCGCTGGTGGTGCTGCACGGGGTGCTGGTGGTCGGCGCGGTGTTCCTGGAGCTGTCACCCGGGCGGGCGGTGGCGTTCATCCTCGTGTCGCAGACGGTGTTCGGGTTCTACCTCGGGGCGGTGTTCGCGCCGAACCACAAGGGGATGCCGGTGTACCGCGGGGGCGAGCTGGACTGGCTGCACCGGCAGGTGCTGACCGCGCGGAACATCCGGCCGGGGCGGTTCGTGGACTTCGTCTACGGCGGGCTGAACTACCAGATCGAGCACCATCTGTTCCCCAGCCTGCCCAGAGCGAACCTCCGGCGGGTCCGGCCTATCGTCAGGTCGTTCTGTGCCGAGCACGGGATTCCGTACGTGGAGGTGTCGGCGTGGGCGTCCTACCGGGAGGTGGCCAGGTTCCTGGGGTCGGTGAGCGCGGAGGCGCGGGCATGATCGTCTTCTCGTCGCCGCGGGCGTTGCTGTCCCAGGTCGGCAGCCGGCTGGGGGTCTCGGCGCCGCGGTCGGTGCCGCAGCAGGACATCGACGCGTTCGGCACGCTGACCGGTGACCGGCAGTGGATCCACCACGACGTCTCCCGGGCCCGCGGCGGCCCGTTCGGCGGGCCCGTCGCGCACGGGATGCTCTCGCTGTCGCTGGTCATGCCGTTGCTGGACACGGTGTTCCGGGTGGACGGCGCCGCGCTGGTGCTGAACAAGGGGCTCGACCGGGTCCGGTTCGTGGCGCCGGTGCCGGCCGGCGCGTCGGTGCGCCTGACGGCCGAGCTGATGTCGGCGGCGGTGCGGCCACGCGGCTACGTCGAGGCCGTCGTCGGCGTGGCCCTGTCGCTCGCGGACGACACGGACGTGTGCACCGCCCGGGTGCGCCTGCTCTACCAGGAGTCGGCATGGCTGATCGCGTCCTGATCATCGCGAACCCGGCGGCCGGCGGGGTGAGCGCGGCGCTGGTGTGGCAGGTGGCCCGGCGGTGCCGCAGGCCGGTCTCGGTCCGCTGGACGTCCACCCCGGGCGACGCGGTGGACATCGCCCGCGCGGCGACGGCGTCCGCGGACCTCGTGCTCGCGGTGGGTGGTGACGGCACGGCCCGCGAGGTGGCCGCGGGCCTGGCGACGGCGTGGCACCACACGGTGCCGATGCTGGTCGTCCCGGCCGGCACGGCGAACTCGCTGTACCGCACCCTGTGGGGCGAGACCCCGTGGCTCGACGCGGTCGAGGCGGCCCTGTCCGGCGCGGCGCCGATCCGCGCGGACCTCGCGCGCGTGCTGGAGCTGGACCGCCTGGTGCTGGCCGGGGCGTGCGCGGGCTTCCCCCCACAGGCCATCCACGAGGCGAAGACCCGGGAGGTGTCCTACGCCGCCGCCCTGGCCTCGCTCGCCGACCGGTACGAGCCCTACCCCGGCCGCGTCCTGGTGGACGGCCTGATTGTCCACAGTGGTCCGACGATGCTGGCGAACGTGGGCGGCAGCCGCTTCCGGGGTGGTGCCTACGAGCTCCTGCCCCACTCCCGCATGGACGACGGCCTGCTGGATGTGTGCGTGATCGGCGCGGAGCACAGCACCCTGGAGATGCTGCGCCTGACCCAGACCGGCGCCCACGTCGACGTCCCGGGCGTGGTGTACGCCCGCGGCCACCGGATCCGCGTGGAACGCCTGGACGGCCACCCGTTGTGGTTCGAACACGACGGCGAGGTCCTCGCATCGCCCCGCGGCTCGTACACGCTGACCGCGGTGCCGAGCGCGGTCTCGATGATCGCCGCTCCCTCGGCCGCCGTCGCGGCCGCCTAGCCGGCACCGCCTGCGTCGGGAAGCTGGGGTTCGCCTGGTCGCCGCGGCAACGGGGGTGAGCGCTAGCTGAGCTCGCCCGCGCGGGGCTTGCGGTCGTAGACGCAGGTGACGCGGCGCAGGCGGCCGTCGGTGGCGAAGAGGGCGTAGTCCACGCCTGCGATCGTCGCCGAGCCGGCCAGGTCGAGCATCGCCCAGGTGTAGCGGGCGCGGTCCTTGTGCAGGAACACCTCGCTCGTGCGGCAGAACACGCGGTTCGGGTACTTCTGCTGGATCCGCGCGATGTTGTCGCTGATCGCGGCGTGGCCGTGGGCCTCCACGGCCGGGGCGTGGTACGTGCCGTCCGCCGACCAGGCCGACTCGATCAGCGCGTGCCGCTGATCGACGTCGGACTCGTTCCACGTCTCGACGTAAGTGTCGATCTGCTGCTGGCGGTCGCTCACCGGACTGGCCTTCCTCACGCGGCGCGGTTCACCTCTCAGGTGTACCCGGCGCACGACGACGGCGCGAGGGTTCGCGACCAGCACTCGACCCCCGCGCGAGAAGAAAGGGAATGCCCAACCAGGAACCGATTCTGCTCAACCGGACTCGAGGTCCACTCAAGACTGTCCGCTATGGACCTCGAAGGAGCGGCCGAAGGTCCGCCGGTAGTCCTTGGGCGCCACGCCGACGACCCGGTTGAAGTGGTGCCGCAGCAACGCGGCCGAGCCGAAGCCGCACTGGTCGGCGATCTCCTCGACGGTCAGCCGGGTCTCCTCCAGCAGCCGGCGCGCGTGCAGCACCCGCTGCATCGACAGCCACCGGTGCGGCGTGGTCCCCGTCTCGGCCACGAACCGGCGCGCGAACGTGCGCTCGGACATCTGCGCGCGCCGCGCCAGGCCCGCGACCGTGTGGTCGACGGCCAGGTTGTCGACCATCCAGGTGAGCACGGGCGCGAGGCTGTCCGCCGAGCACTCCGGGATCGGCAGCTCGACGTACTGCCGCTGCCCGCCGTCGCGCTGGGGCGGCACGACCATCCGCCGCGCGATGGTCGTCGCCGCGGCCGAGCCCAGCTCGCGGCGCACGAGGTGCAGGCACGCGTCGATGCCGGCCGCGGTCCCCGCGCTGGTGACGATGTCGCCGTCGTCGACGAACAGGACGTCCGGGTCGAGCAGCGCCTTCGGGAACCGCTCGGCCAACTCGTCGACGTGGCGCCAGTGCGTGGTGCAGCGCCGGCCGTCGAGCAGGCCCGCGGCACCCAGGATGAACGCGCCGCTGCACACCGAGATGAGCGTGGCGCCCCGCGCGGCCGCGCCGGACAGCGCCTCGAGCACCGCCGGCGGGTAGTCCGCGCGGATGGTCGCCGCGGGCACCGCCACGAGGTCGGCGCCGGCCACCGCGGACAGGCTCTCCGAAGGGGTGAGCATCGCGCCCACGCTGGTGCGCAGCGGCTTGCCCGGCTTCTCGCCGCAGACGAGGAAGTCGACGTGGGGCACGCCTTCCTCGGTGCGGTCGATGCCGAACACCTCGCAGAGGACACCGAACTCGAACGGCGCGACATCGTCGATCAGCACCGCGGCGACGGTCTTGAGCATGGCCCCAGAGTAGATGGCAGGATATTGCCGCACAAGGTCTGATCTGCCACTGTTGGCAGTAATCAGCTCAGCGCAAACTTAGTGCCATGGAACTTCTCATCGCCGCCGTCATCGTCGGACTCATCGTCTACGGCCTGGAGCGCAACCGCATCCGCCAGGCCGCCCAACCCAACGCCCACCTGGCCGGCAGCAGCGACATCGTCGACCGCGACACCGAACGCGTCTCCCGCGAGCTCCTGTTCCGCGACCCCTCCGTCCGGCACCCGTGACCGGCGAGATACCGCCACCCACGCCACCCACCTGACCGCCGTCCCTCCCCGGGGCGGCGGTCTTGCGTTGTACTGGTACCGGCTGGAATGCTTGAAACATTCCTGCCGGAATGTATGTGTCTACGTCGGGAGATGTGATGGCTCGTCAGCCCCGCTCGCTGGCCGGAAAGGTCGTCGCGATCACCGGAGGGGGGCGCGGGATCGGCGCGGCCACCGCGGCGGCACTCGTCGGGGCGGAGGCCAAGGTCGCCATCGGGGACCTGGACCTCGCCGTGGCCACGGCGACCGCGGACCGGCTCGGCGGCGACACCGTCGCCTTCCCGCTCGACGTCACCGACCGGTCGGGGTTCACCAAGTTCCTCGAGGAGGTCGAGGGCCGGCTCGGGCCCATCGACATCCTCGTCAACAACGCGGGGATCATGCCGCTCGGCCGGTTCGAGGACGAGTCCGACCGCACCACGACCCACCTGCTGGAGATCAACCTGCACGCGGTCATCCACGGCACCCGCGAGGCGGTCAAGCGCATGCGGCCGCGCGGGTCCGGCCACATCGTCAACATCGCCTCGGTCGCCGGCAAGGCCGGCTTTCCCGGCGGCGCCACCTACTGCGCCACCAAGCACGGCGTCGTCGGCCTGTCCGAGGCCGTCCGGGTGGAGCTGCGTGGCTCCGGCGTCGAGCTGTCCGTCGTCATGCCGGGGATCGTCCGCACCGAGCTCGCCGCCGGCCTGAAGGAGGCTCGCTTCTTCAAGTCCGTCGAGGCGACCGAGGTCGCCGACGCCATCGTGAAAGCCCTGCGCAAGCCCAGGTTCGAGGTCTACGTGCCGGCCTCGCTCGACGCGATGAACCGGATCACCCGGCTCATGCCCCGGTCGGTCGCGGAGTGGATCGTGCGTAGCCTCAAGGGGGACCAGATCCTCCTCGACGCCGAGGGCGACGCCCGCAAGGACTACGAGGCCCGAGCCGCCGCCAGCGCGCCGACCACCGACAGGGAGGCAGCCGGATGAGGCCGGGCTCGCTCACCGACGACCTGCTCGACCGTCTGCGCGCCCGGGTCACCGCGGGCGAGGCCACCTACACCTCGACGGCCGTGTTCAGCGGCGGCGAGCTGGCCACCCTGCCCGAGTCGGCGATCGGCGACGTGCACACCGCGTTCGAGAAGGCCACCCGCGCGCAGCAGGCCTGGGGCGCCACCGGCGTCCGGGACAGGCTCGCGGTGTTCGAGCGCTTCCACCGGCTGCTGCTCAAGAACCGCGACACCGTCGCCGACCTGATCCAGGCCGAGACCGGCAAGTCCCGCCGCGACGCGTTCGAGGAGCTCTGCGAGCCCGCGCTGGTCACCAGCTACTACCTGCGCACCGCGCCGAAGCTGCTGGCGCCCCGCAGGCGGGCCGGCCTCATGCCGGGGGCCATCGGGGCCACGGAACGCCGCCAGCCCAAGGGTGTCGTCGGGATCGTCTCGCCGTGGAACTACCCGTTCGCGCTCGCGCTCGGCGACCTCGTCCCCGCCCTCGTCGCCGGCAACGCGGTCGTGCTCAAGCCGGACAGCCAGACCGCGCTCAGCCCGCTCTACGGCGTGGAGCTGCTCTACCGCGCGGGGCTGCCGGACGACCTGCTGCAGGTCGTGCTCGGCGACGGGCCCACGATCGGCGGCGCGGTCGTCGACACCTGCGACTACATCGGCTTCACCGGTTCCACCCGCACCGGCACCGAGATCGCCGAGCGGGCCGGCAGGCGGCTGGTCGGCTGCTCGCTCGAGCTCGGCGGCAAGAACCCGATGCTCGTGCTCGACGACGTGAAGATCGCGCAGACCGCGAAGGCCGCCGTGCGCGGCTGCTTCGCCAACGCCGGCCAGCTGTGCCTGTCGATCGAGCGGATCTACGTGCACGACTCGATCTTCGACTCCTTCGCCGAGGCGTTCGTCGCCGAGACCGGCCGCCTGCGCCTCGCGGCGGGCTACGACTACGGCGCCGACCTCGGCTCGCTCACCTCGCAGCGGGCGCTGAAGACCGTGTCCGAGCACGTCGACGACGCCCGCGCGAAGGGCGCGACCGTGCTCACCGGCGGCCGGCCCCGGCCGGACCTCGGGCCGTTCTTCTACGAGCCCACCGTGCTCGCCGACGTCACGCCCGGGATGCTCTGCCACGCGGCGGAGACGTTCGGCCCGGTCGTCTCGCTGTACCCGTTCGCCGACGACGACGAGGCGGTCGCGCTCGCCAACGAGACCGAGTACGGGCTCAACGCGAGCGTCTTCGGCCGCGACACCGCCCGCGCGGCCGCGCTCGGGGCCCGGCTGCGGACCGGCACGGTCAACATCAACGACGGCTACGCGTCGGCCTACGGCAGCACGGACGCGCCGATGGGTGGCATGGGTGTGTCCGGCCTCGGCCGCCGGCACGGCGCCGAGGGACTGCTCAAGTACACCGAGGCACAAACGATCGCGAGCCAGCGGGTCAACCTGCTGACCCCGCCCGCCTGGGTGCCGTACGGCCTGTTCACCCGGTTCATGGCCGCCTCGCTGCGCGTAATGCGCCGGATCGGCCTGCGGTAAGCCCCGGCCCGTGGGCCTGACCGCTGACTGTGAATTGGCAACAAACAGATCGCGGTACACCTGTTTGACCCCTTGTGAAGCGGACCGTCTCAGGTGAACATCGACTACCAGGCGAAAGTCGGGCCGTGAGGGCACCCCACCGGGGTTTCGGGCCGTCCTTCGCCGCACACAACCGAATACACACCTCCAGCGCCGGCTCCGGCCGGCGTCCCCTGCGGGAGGAACAGCGTGAGACACACACGCCCGTCATTCGTGGTCGGGGCGCTAGCCGCCCTGACCATCGTCCTGTCCATGAACGGCAACGCGACCTCGGACCCGTCGTCCGCGCCCGCCGGTTCCCGACCCTCCGCCGAGTACTTCGTCACCGGAGTCGGCACTCTCGCCGACCGCAGCGCGATCGCGGGCACCGGCGCCGCTGTCAACGGACTCGAAGACAGCCGCCTGATGATCACCGCGACGCCCGCCGAGGTCAGCAGGATCAAGGCACTCGGCTTCACCGTGGAGCGCGACGGCGCCCCGGCGCCGCCGCGTGCGCAAGACATCACGCCCCAGGACTTCCCGGCGGCGGACTCGAACTACCACAACTACGCGGAGATGACGGCCGCGATCAACGCCGCGGTCGCCGCCCACCCGACCATCGTCAACCAGCGGGTGATCGGCAAGTCCTACCAGAACCGGGACATCGTCGCGCTGAAGATCTCCGACAACGTCGCCACCGACGAGAACGAGCCGGAGGTGCTGTTCACCCACCACCAGCACGCTCGTGAGCACCTCACCGTCGAGATGGCGCTCTACCTGGTCAACGAGCTCACCGGCAAGTACGGCACGGACAGCCGGGTCACCGGCCTGGTCAACAGCCGGGAGATCTGGATCATCCCGGACATGAACCCCGACGGCGGCGAGTACGACATCAGCACCGGCTCCTACGCGGGCTGGCGCAAGAACCGGCAGCCGAACTCGGGCAGCTCCTACGTCGGCACCGACCTCAACCGCAACTGGCCCTACCAGTGGGGTTGCTGCGGCGGCTCGTCCGGCTCACCGTCGAGCGAGACCTACCGCGGCGCGTCGGCCGGCTCGGCGCCGGAGATCCAGGTGGCGATGAACTTCGTGCGCAGCCGGGTGGTCGGCGGCGTGCAGCAGATCAAGACCAACATCGACTTCCACACGTTCAGCGAGCTGGTGCTGTGGCCGTTCGGCTACACCTACAACGACACCGCACCAGGCATGACCCAGCAGGAGTACAACACCTTCGCCACGCTGGGCCAGCAGATGGCCGCGACCAACAACTACACGCCGGAGCAGGCCTCGGACCTCTACATCACCGACGGCTCGATCGACGACTGGCTGTGGGCGAACCAGAAGATCTACTCGTTCACCTTCGAGATGTACCCCTCGAGCGGTGGACTGTCCGGCTTCTACCCGCCCGACGAGGTGATCGGCCGGGAGACCACCCGCAACCGCGAGGCCGTGCTGCACCTGCTCGACTACTCCGACTGCCCGTCGCGGGTCATCGGCGTGGCGTGTGGCGGGGCCCAGCCGCCGCCGGGTGCCACCTTCGAGAACACGACCGACGTCCCCATCCCCGACGCGGGCGCGGCGGTGTCCAGCTCGATCGCGGTGACCGGCGTGACCGGCAACGCACCGGCGACCCTGCAGGTGTCGGTGGACATCAAGCACACCTACCGCGGCGACCTGCAGATCGACCTGGTCGCCCCGGACGGCACCGCGTACCGGTTGCAGAGCACCAGCAACGACTCGGCGGACAACGTGATCACGACCTACACGGTCAACGCGTCCAGCGAGGTCGCGAACGGCACATGGCAGCTGCGCGTGCGTGACCTCTACGCGGCCGACACGGGCTACATCGACTCGTGGCGACTCGCCTTCTGACGACTCCGGCTTCACCGAACATCCGAAAGGACCCCAGATGACCCTGCACTCCTGGAAGTCAACGTTCAGACGGCTGGCCGGCAAGGCCACGCTCGTCGCGGTGGGCGCGGCGGCGGTGCTCGGCGCGGCGGCCGGCCAGTCCGTCGCGGCGCCGCCGGCACCGGCGGGCGACGTGCAGCCCCAGGTCGTCGGCGGCACGCCCGCGGCCCAGGGTGAGTTCCCGTGGATGGTGCGGCTGTCCATGGGCTGCGGTGGCGCGCTCTACACCCCGCAGCTGGTGCTGACCGCCGCGCACTGCGTCGGCGCGACCGGCAACAACACCTCGATCACCGCCACGCTCGGCGCGGTGGACCTGCAGGACCCGAACCGGATCACCCGCCAGTCCAACTACGTCTACCGGGCCCCGGGGTACAACAACCCCTCCGGTGACGACTGGGCGCTGATCCGGCTGGCCTCGCCGGTCAGCGGGATCCCGACGCTGGCGATCGCGAACACCACGGCCTACGACAGCGGCACGTTCACCGTCGCCGGCTGGGGTGCCCCGTCCGAGGGCGGCGCCCAGCAGCGCTACATGCTCAAGGCGCAGGTTCCGTTCATCACCGACGCGCAGTGCGGCCAGGCCTACACCGAGCTGGTGCCGGCGGAGGAGATCTGCGCGGGCAACTGGGCCTCGGGCGGCGTGGACACCTGCCAGGGTGACTCCGGCGGCCCGATGTTCCGGCGCGACAGCGCCAACGCCTGGATCCAGGTCGGCATCGTGAGCTGGGGCTACGGCTGCGCGCGGCCGCAGAACCCGGGCGTGTACACCCAGGTGAGCACGTTCGCCTCGGCGATCGCGGCGGCCGCGGCCACCCTCGGCGGCAGCACCCCGTCGCCGACGTGCGCGTCGCAGGCCAACACCACGCGGGTGTCCATCCCGGACGCCGGCGCGGCGATCACCAGCCCGGTGACGATCTCCGGCTGCACCGGCGCGGCCTCGACCGCGACCCAGGTCGAGGTGCACATCACCCACACCTACCGCGGTGACCTGGTGATCGACCTCGTCGCACCGGACGGTTCGTCCTACCGGCTGAAGAACTCCAGCGGCAGCGACTCGGCGGACAACGTGAACGCCACGTACACGGTGAACGCCGGCAGCGAGGCCGCCAACGGCACCTGGAAACTGAAGGTGCAGGACGTCTTCAGCGGCGACGTCGGCACGCTGGACAGCTGGAAGCTCACCGTCTAGCCGTATCGCGTCCGATTGGTCCGAGTAGCCGAGGGCCGCTCCCGGGATCGTCCGGGGGTGGCCCTCGGCGCCGTTCGCAGGCAAGATACGACAAGTTACCGTGAGGTAGCGTCGCCGAGGACGGGCCGGGATCTCGCGACGCGTCGCTTTTTCGAGGAGTAGACATGCGTGAAATCGCCGTCCCGCCGCTCGCGACGGTGCCCAGCGGTGGCGGCCTGGCCGACGTCGTCTTCGCCAACGCCGACGAGGCGCCGAACATCGTCTCGTTCCGGCGCAAGGTCGGCGGCGCGTGGCGCGACATCACCGCGGCGCAGTTCATGGCCGAGGTCGTCGAGGTCGCCAAGGGGCTGGTCGGGTCGGGCATCGGCCCGGGTGACCGGATCGGCATCCTGTCCGCCAACTGCTACGAGTGGACGCTGTTCGACTTCGCCGTGTGGGCGGCCGGCGCGGTCCCGGTCCCGATCTACGTCACCTCCTCGGAGGAGCAGATCGAGTGGATCATGTCCGACTCCGGCGCGGTGGCGGTCGTCGTGGAGAACGCGGGCCTGGAGAAGAAGGTCGACGCGGTCCGCGGCAAGCTCACCGACCTCAAGCAGGTGTGGCGCATCGACGGCGGCGCGGTCGAGGCGCTCGTCGAGGCCGGCAAGGGCGTCGGCGACGAGGAGATCCAGGCACGCCGCACCGGCGTCACGCCGGACGACCTCGCCACGCTGATCTACACGTCCGGCACCACCGGCCGGCCCAAGGGCGTGGTGCTCACCCACCGCAACCTGTTCGCCGCCGTCGGCAACGCCGTCGAGTACCTCGCGCCGATGTTCAAGGGCGACGCCGGGGTCGAGACCAGCACCCTGCTGTTCCTGCCGCTCGCGCACGTGTTCGGCCGCATGGTCGAGGTCGGCGCGGTGATGGCCAGGGCGACCCTCGGGCACTGGGCGGACGTCAAGACGCTCACCGACAACCTGGCCGCGTTCCGGCCGACGTTCATCCTGTCCGTGCCCTACGTGCTGGAGAAGGTCTACAACGGCGCCCGGCAGAAGGCGCACGCCGGCGGCAAGGGCAAGATCTTCGACGCCGCCGCGGCCACCGCCATCGCCTACAGCGAGGCCGGCGACCAGGCCGGGCTCGGCCTCAAGGTCAGGCACGCGGTGTTCGACCGGCTCGTGTACAGCAAGCTGCGGGCCGCGCTCGGCGGCCAGGTGAAGTACGCGATCTCCGGCGGCGCGGCGCTCGGCTCGCGGCTCACGCACTTCTTCCGCGGCGTCGGCGTCACCGTGTTCGAGGGCTACGGGCTCACCGAGTCGACGGCCGCGTCCGTGGTCAACGCGCCGGGCGCGTTCAAGCCGGGCACGGTCGGCCGGCCGCTGCCGGGCACCGCGGTCCGCATCGGCGACGACGGCGAGGTGTACCTGCGCGGCGACGGGGTGTTCACCAGCTACTGGAAGAACGAGGAGGCCACCCGCGAGGCCATCGACGGCGACGGCTGGTTCGCCACCGGCGACCTGGGCGATCTCGACGGTCACGGGTTCCTGCGGATCACCGGGCGCAAGAAGGAGATCCTGGTGACCAGCGGCGGCAAGAACGTGGCGCCGTCGGTGATCGAGGACAGGATCTCCGCGCACCCCTTGGTGGGCCAGGCACTCGTGGTCGGCGACGGGCAGAAGTACGTGGCCGCGCTCATCACCATCGACGCGGACTACTTCGCCTACTGGAAGTCCACCGCCGGCAAGGCCGAGGGCGCCACCGTGGCCGAGCTGGCCGACGACGCCGACCTGCTCGCGGAGATCCAGCGAGCCGTCGACGAGGGCAACCTGGCGGTGTCGACGGCGGAGTCGGTGCGCAAGTTCCGGATCCTGGACACCGAGTTCAACCCGGAGAACGGCTACCTGACGCCCTCGCTCAAGCTCAAGCGCACCGTGATCATGAAGGATTTCGCCAAGCAGGTGGATGCGCTGTATTCCTGAGTTCGTAACCGTTCGACCACAGCCGATCACGAGGTAGGGTTTCCGTCAGCCTGGGGCTTGTCCCGAGGTTCACGTGCCGACTGGAGGCGACCGCGATGGGACGACACTCGTCGGCCAAGCCACGCGGGATCCGCTCCCGGTCGCCGGTCATCCTGCTGAGCGCGCTGCTCGTGGTGGCGTTGCTCGGGTGGTTCACGTTCGACTTCCTGCGTGACCGGCTGCGCGCGTCGAGCTGTGACACCACCACGGTCATCAACGTCACCGCGGCCGCCGACATCGCGCCCGTGGTGACCCAGATCGGCAACCGGGTGTCCGAACAGGACAATGGATCCTGCTACAAGGTCAACGTGTCCAGCCGCGAGTCGGCCGCGACCGCCGAGTCGCTCGTCGTGTCGGACGGCACCGAGCGGCCGGACGTGTGGATCCCGGAGTCGACGATCTGGTTGCAGCGCGCGCAGGACAAGGGCGCGTGGAACGTGCCCGTCAGCGGCACGTCGATCGCCAGCTCGCCGGTGGTCATCGCGCTCACCGAGGACGCGGCCGGCCGGCTCGGCTGGCCGCAGGAGTCGCCGCAGTGGTCCCAGATCCTCGGCCCGGACGCCGGGAACTTCACCATCGGCATGCCCGACCCGTCCCGCGAGCCGGTCGGGGTGTCGACGCTGTTCGGCATCCACCAGCTGCTCGGCGCCGGCCCGGACCCCGGCAGGGCGATCACGGCGGAGCTGCGCAAGCTGTCGCCGAACACCGTGGCGCAGGAATCCGACCTGTTCGACCGGCTGCCCGGGGCGGGCAGCGCGCAGGAGCCGATCGAGGGCTTCCCGACCTCGGAGCTGGCGATGTTGCGGCACAACGCGAAGGACACCGGCGTGCCGCTCGTGGCGGTGTACTCGCAGCCCGCCGTGCCGGCCCTGGACTATCCGTTCGTCGTGCTGCCGGAGACCCCGCCGGACAAGCGACAGGCGGCGGAGCGTTTCCTGAAGGCGTTGATCGACCAGCAGGCCGCGGAGGCGCTGGCGGACGCGGGCTTCCGCACCCCCGACGGCGAGATGCTCCGCGACCGCTCCGGCGACCGCCGCACCACGGGTACGAAGATGACCCCCGCCGAGCTGCCCACGGCCACGGAGGTCGGCCAGCTCCTCAACGAGTGGGCCGGGATCAACCTGTCGGCAAGAATCCAGGTGCTGCTCGACGTGTCGGGCTCGATGAACGAGGCGGTCCCCGGCACCGGGCGGACCCGGATGGACGTCACGTTGCAGGCGGCCGAGCTCGGTATCGGCTTGATGAAACCGACGACCAAGCTGGGCGTGTGGTTGTTCTCCACCAACCTGGACGGGCAGAACAAGGACTACAAGGAGCTGTTTCCGGTGGCACCGGTGGCAGAGCTGGTCTCCGGCGGCGCCCTCCAGCGCCTGCGCCAGGTGAAGGCCCCCGCGGTAGGCGCGACGGGCCTGTACGACAGCACGCTGGCCGCGTACCGCTCGGCGACCAAGCACTTCGAGCCGGGCCGGATCAACCTGGTGATCGTGCTGACGGACGGCCGGAACGAGGACTCGAACGGAATCAGCCGCGAGCAGCTCCTGTCAGAGTTGGCGGCCCTGCGGGACCCCCGCCGCCCGGTCCAGATCATCGGCATAGGCATCGGCCCGGACATCGACGACGCGGAGCTGAAGGCGATCTCCGGCGCGACGGGCGGCCAGTCCTTCACCACCCCGGACCCGACAAAGATCGGGGACATCTTCTACGCGGCGCTGAGCAAGCTGCTGTGCCAGCCCCCGCAGTGCCAGCCGAGCGCGGGCGGCTGACCACTTCTGATCTGAGGAAACGGACCCGGTCCGGAGCGTGAAGCCGGGATCGGGGTGACCGCGGTAGTCCGCCAACTCGTTGATGACACCCCGAACCGCTTGCACTCTCACAGCGCGACCGAGCAACCCGGATTTGGCTACTTGGGATTAGGTGGTGAGCGTCTCCAACGGGACGATCGTGGACTCACCCAACTCGCGGACCAGGCGTTCGGCCTGCACCCAGCGCACGCGCGGGTCGTCGTAGGGCACGGTGTCGATCCCGACCGGGACCGGGCAGAGTGGTCCCGGCCGGTACAACGCCCCATACACACCGACCACGGTGGAGTCCCGGACCCGAACAGCGGCCGCGCCGTTGCGCAGTGCCGGGCAGTACCGCACCGACACCCGAACACAGTCCAGACAGACCGGTGGCTCCACCGCGGCCATCCGCGCCGGCCACCCCGGCCAGTCATCCCGGAAATCGGGCAGCAGCCACAACACCCCGTCCTCGGTGCGATCAGCGGGCTGGCCGCACACCTGACACAACAGCAGACTCATCGCGCGGCGTTGCCGCAACGGATGTACCTTCGCGAAATCCGGCCGACCCCGCCCCGGACACAACGGCGCCCGCGACCACAACACCCCGTTCCGGTCCCGGTCGTCGAGACCCTCCCGCGGGTACGCGAGCCGCGCATCCCGCATAACTAACGCCACTCGAGGCTCCTGCTCCCCGGTCCACGACGTCACATACGGCGTCACCTCCAGCAGCGCATCGGACCTACGCATCGCCGACCACCTCGCCCCGAAGCAGGTGCCGAGGACCATGGGGCGGGTCGATAGCGTCAGCGAGTCGAGTCGCCTCCCGCGCCAACTCCCGACAGAAACTGGCCAGGCCACGCCTCCCGGCCAGGGACGAAGCTGTGTGAATGACCATGTTCACCGGGTCCAGATACACCACCAGAACCGGCAGCCCACCAGGACCCGGCGCCATCGCCACCGCCGCGTTCGGCCCCGGCGCACATCCGACCTGGTAGGCCATGCTGTAGTCCTCGCTCATCCCGCCACCTTCCGGCCGAGTGGGCATGTCACGGTGATGGTCATCGCCGCCCACCGCCTTGGCTGCCTTTGTCGAGGTCGGTGGCTACGCGGGTGGCGGCTTGCGCGAGGTCGACGCAGAACCGGGCCAGGATGATGCCGCCGCCGCTGACCGAGGGCACGTCGATCACCACCCGGCCCGGGTCCATCGACAGGACGAGCGACAGCCAGCCGGGGCCGACATGCCGGACGTCGGCGGCCGCCCCGCGTCCGGGAGCGCATGTCACGGTGAACACCCCTCCCCCGATCAGGCCGCAGCCGACTTGGACGGGGCACTCTTCGCGGGAGCGGCGTCGACCGCGCGCATGCCGGTCGCCCGGACCACCCAGGTGATCCACTTCGCCTGACCGGACGCCTCGGCGCGGGGCTGGACGGTCAGGCCCTCCAGGATCACCGGGCGGAACGGCAGGTTGCCCACCGCCGCCGGCGGGACCGGCTGGACCTTGGCCGCGATCTCCACGGTGATCGACTTGTCGCGGTCCTTCTCGGCGGACGGGTCGGCGATCGTCACCTTGTAGATCGGCATGCCGGTCGCCTCGTCGATGCGCGGACGTACCGGCCGGTTGCGGGCCTTGTCCTCCTGGGACTGGTACTCGGTGACCGGGACAATGTCGCCCACGATGTAGACGCCCTGCGGAAAGAGCAGGTCAAACTCGACGGCAAACCTCGTGCCATACGGAACAGCCATGATGTCCTCTCCTCAACTCAACTGGCTTGAGCCAGTAGTGGCTTAAGCCAGTGAAGCACAGGATGCGGACGGAGGCAACCAACTGGTTTAAGCCAGTTGTATGCTGACTGGCATG
>NZ_DASWSJ010000103.1:0-2411 GCF_036402745.1 Actinophytocola sp.
GCGCACCAAGGACCAGGCCGGCGAGATGAGCGAGCGGCTGCGGGCCTACGGCGCCGTGCCGGTCGAGGTGCCGACCATCGCCGTCGAGCCCCCGCGCAGCCCCGCGCAGATGGACCGCGCGATCAAGGGCCTGGTCACCGGGCGCTACGGCTGGATCATCTTCACCTCCGTCAACGCGGTGAAGGCGGTCCGGGAGAAGTTCACCGAGCTCGGCCTGGACGCCCGCGCCTTCGCCGGGGTGAAGGTCGCCTGCGTCGGCGAGCAGACCGCTGACGCCGTGCGTGCCTTCGGCATCGTGCCGGAGCTGGTGCCCACCGGGCAGCAGTCCAGCGAGGGCCTGCTGGCCGACTTCCCGCCCTACGACGACGTCTTCGACCCGATCGACCGGGTGCTGCTGCCCCGCGCCGACATCGCGACCGAGACGCTCGCCGCCGGGCTCAAGGAGCGTGGCTGGGAGATCGACGACGTCACCGCCTACCGGACGGTGCGGGCCGCTCCGCCGGCCGCGTCGGTGCGCGAGGCGATCAAGGGTGGCGGCTTCGACGCCGTCTGCTTCACCTCCTCGAGCACGGTGCGCAACCTGGTCGGTATCGCCGGCAAGCCGCACGCCAAGACGGTGGTCGCGGTGATCGGCCCGGCCACCGCCGCCAGCGCGCAGGAATTCGGTCTGCGCGTGGACGTGCAGCCGGAGACCGCGGCCGTCGGGCCGTTGGTCGACGCCCTGGCCGAGTACGCCGACTCCCTGCGAGCGGCGGCGGAGGACGGGGCCGAGAAGTGACGGCTGGGTTCTCTCGCGGGCGTCGGCTCCGGTCGACGCCCGCGCTGCGGCGGCTGACCGCGCAGACCCGGCTCTCGCCGGCGGACTTCGTGCTGCCGGTCTTCGTCAAGCAGGGCATCGACGAGCCGGTTCCCATCGGCTCGATGCCCGGTGTCGTCCAGCACTCGGTGGACTCGCTGCGCACGGCCGCGCACGAGGCCGCCGAGGCGGGCATCGGCGGGCTGATGCTGTTCGGCATCCCCGGTGCGAAGGACCCGGTCGGCTCGCAGGCCGACGCCGCCGACGGGATCGTCAACGTCGCGCTGCAGCAGCTGCGGGCCGATCTCGGCGACGAGCTGGTGCTCATGGCCGACCTCTGTCTCTGCGAGTACACCGACCACGGGCACTGCGGCGTGGTCACCCCGGCCGGCGTCGTGGACAACGACCCGACCCTGGACCGCTACGCGGCCGTGGCCATCGCCCAGGCGCGGGCCGGCGCCCACGTCATCGCCCCCAGCGGGATGATGGACGGCCAGGTCGCCGCCATCCGCACGGCCCTGGACGGCGCCGCTTTCACCGAGACGCCGATCCTGGCCTACGCCGCCAAGTACGCCTCGGGGTTCTACGGCCCGTTCCGCGAGGCCGCCGAGGGGGCGCCGCAGTTCGGCGACCGCTCGACCTACCAGATGGACCCGCCCAACGCCGACGAGGCGCTGCGCGAGGTGGCGCAGGACCTCGCCGAGGGCGCCGACGCCGTGATGGTGAAGCCGGCCCTGCCCTACCTCGACATCATCACGCGGGTCGCCGAGGCGGTGCACGTACCGGTCAGCGCCTACCAGGTCAGCGGTGAGTACGCGATGGTCGAGGCGGCCGCGCGCAACGGCTGGATCGATCGGGAGCGGGCCATCCTGGAGACCCTCACCAGCATCCGGCGGGCCGGCGCCGGGACGGTGCTGACCTACTGGGCGGTCGAGGCCGCGCGGCTGCTCACGCGCTGAACCAGGTGGGCAGGGACACGGTCGATCGGTACGTGGAGGCCGGCGGCAGCTGGCGGCCGTTCTGGTTCGTGGCCGGCGCCTTCGGCGTCTTTCTGGTGCTGGACGCGCTGCTCCCCGGGCGCGACATCCCCCCGCTGTTCTGGCTCGTGGCGGCGGTCGCGGTGCTCGGCGCCGTCGCGGTCGGCTGCCTGGCCGCGCGACGGATCTGGACCGTGCGGGTCGGCGCGGACGGCCTCAGCGTGGGTCGTGAGCTCGTCGCCTTCGCCGACATCGACATCGAGCATCTGCGCGCGGTGGACTCGGGTGTCGACGCCGGCGCCCCGGTCCTCGGTGGCGGCTGGTCGCTGCCCCGCGGGCGCACCGGTCTGCCGCTGAAGCTCGGCGACGGGCGGAACTTCCTCGTGCCGACGCGCGATCCGGCACCGCTGTACGAGGCGTTGATGCTCCGCCTCGGGGACACCCGCCCGGACACCCCCGACCGGCCCCCAGGAAGTCAGGGGACACTGGGTCGGTGACCGCGCTCGACAGCTCCTCCTACGCCTACGAGGCCCCCGTCTCGGCCGGCCTCTTCGCCCGCGCCCAGCAGATCACCCCGGGCGGGGTGAACAGTCCGGTGCGGGCGTTCCGCGCCGTCGGTGGCACTCCCCGCTTCATGG
>NZ_DASWSJ010000104.1:0-3617 GCF_036402745.1 Actinophytocola sp.
CGCGATGGCCGAGGCCGCGGAACTGTCGATCGCGACGGGCCAGCCGGTCCCGCTGACCGCCCTCGCCGTGGAGGTTGTCCCGTGAGCGAGAGCGACGGAGCGTTCGCCGTCTGGACTGACGAGCGCGCGCAGGCGCGTCAGCGCCGAGCACGGGAGGAGGGAAGACGGCGAGTAGCGGAGGAGCGAAGCGAACCATTCAGCACAGGAAGCGCAGGCGCGTCAGTGCCGAACATCGCACGGAGGAAGACGGCGAGTAGCGAAGCGAACAATCCAACACAGTCAGTGGAGCGATCAACTCAACACGGTGAGGAGTTCCTCGGTGGTCACGACCGGGCCGAGCGCACGCAGGGTGTAGCCGACCGCGAACTCGTGCGCGTGCTGGTGGATCCCGGTCATCGCGTCCGAGACGGAGATCACCCGGTAGTCGTGCTCATCGGCCGCGCGGGCCGTCGACTCGACGCCGAAGTTCGTGGCGATGCCACCGAGCACCACCGTGTCGATGTCCCGCGCCCGGAGCGCCTCGTCGAGGCCCGTGGTGTGGAACGCACCCCAGGTGTGCTTCACGATCCGCAGGTCACCGGGCTGCGGATCGCACTCCGCGGCCAGCTCGCTGCCCTCGGGCTGCGGGTCGGCGCCCGGCCGCTCCACGGTGACCCACACGACGAGCCCGCCGGCCTTGCGCACCGCACCGGCCAGCGCCACGCAGCGGGCGAGGACCTCGGGCCCCGTGGACGGCGCGGTCGGCCGGCCGACGATGCGGGGCATCAGGTCGATGACGACCAGCGCCGTGCGCCGTGGTTCGAGGTCTAATGGACTCATGTCCAGCGAGCTTAGGGCGGCGCCCACCGAGCCGGATCCGGGGTTGTTCGGGCCGGACTCGGTGAGTTGGCAGGTCCACGCGCAGCCCGCGATGTGGCTGGCCGGCATCCGCAGCCTGTACCTGCAGGCGCTGCACCCGCGCACGGTCGCCGGCGTCGTGCAGAACTCCGACTTCCGGACCGACCCGCTCGGCCGGCTGGTCCGCACGGCCAACTTCGTCGGCGCGACCACCTACGCCACCCGCGAGGAGATCGCCGAGCGGGCGGGCCGGGTCCGGCGGGTGCACCGGGAGCTGCGGGCGGTCGACCGGGACACCGGGGAGCGGTTCCGGATCGACGAGCCCGAACTGCTGCTCTGGGTGCACTGCGCCGAGGTGTCGTCGTTCCTCTCGGTGGTGCGCCGCGCCGGGTTTCCGCTCACCGCGGCGCACGCGGACCGCTACTTCGCCGAGCAGCGGGTGTCGGCCTCGCTCGTCGGGCTCGACCCGGCCGAGGTGCCGGGGTCGGTCGCGGAGATGTCGCGTTACCTGGCGTCGATGCGGCCCGCGCTGCGGCGCACCGAGGACGCCGACGAGATCTACCGGTTCCTGCACCGGCCCCCGGTCCAGGGCGCGCTGTCGCTCGGCGTGCGGCTGTACGAGCCGGTGGTGGGACACCTGGCGTACTCGCTGCTGCCGACCTGGGCGGTGGACCTCTACGGGCGGCGGGCGTACCCGGGCCCGGTGAGCACCGCGGCGCTGCGCGGGGTGTCGATGGGGCTGCGGACGTTCCTGCGCAACACCGCGCGGGTCATGCGGGGTGAGCCGCGGCTGGGCAAGCTCGAGCCGCACCCGCTGCGTGCCGTGCGGCGAATGGGCCGTTGGGCGACCCCGTCCGCCACGCGACTACCGACCGACTAGGAATGCGCTTCCTGGAAGCGGATCACCAGCGCCTGCGGGACCCGGCCGCGCTCGGCCACGGTCTCGCCCTGGCTGCGCGCCCACTCGCGGACCGCCTGGGTGTCCGGCTTGCCGTTGCCGTTGGTGGCCACGACGACGGCCTTGCCGCGCTGCTTGCGACCGCCGGTGCGGCGGGCGTGGCCGACGAACTCGGCGAGCGTGTCGCGGAGGCGGGCGGCGTTGTCGGCGGACAGGTCGATCACGAACTCCACCCCGTCCAGGGCGAAGGCCACCGTTTCGTCGGCCTGCTCACCGTCGAGATCGTCGACCAGCTCGAGAATGGTCTTCTGCGCCACAAGAATCCTCCGGGGTGGGAAATGCGAAAGCGAGCGCTTTCGAGAATAACGGCCGCCGGGTCATCGGAACGTGAGGGTTCCCGGTGTGGCGGATGCCGCCAACGTCACATTCGAGCTGGGCGGCTCACGGCGCACTCAGGTCCAGCGCGGCTTCGGCGAGCTTGCCCAGCGTCTCGTCGTCCGGTGTGGACGGTGCGCCGATCCACACCGCCTGCACGAGCTTGAGGCTGTTGCCCTCCCGGCCGCTCGTGTAGGCCGCCGACTCGAAGAACGGCTTGCGCTTGCCCGGCCAGGGCCGGCCCTCGGCGGACGCGTCGACGATCGCGCCGCTGCCCGGTTTGTCCGCGACCTGCTGCAGGTCACCGGCGAGCGCGTTCTCCGGAAAGCGCAGCACGGCCACCAGGATCGCCGCCGTCTTGTCGTCCGATGTGGATTCGAAGCGCATCCGGACCAGCTCGCCGCACCGGTTGCGCTCCAGCCAGACCTGCACGTCGCCGTACGCGTGCGCGGCGCAGTCGGTGTCCGCGACCGAGCCCTTCGGGGTGAACGACACGCCGTTGATGTCGACCGTGCTCGACTGGGCCCGCGTGGTCTGCGTCCCGCCGCCCGAGGCCTGGTCACCGCTCGAGGAGGCCATCGCGTAGACGATCCCGGTGAGCAGCAGCATCGCCACCAGCACCGCGGCCGCCACCGGCAGCCAGCGCACCTGACTCCCGCCCCGCTTGCCCGCCGGCGTCGACCGGCCCGCCGTGCCGGCGCGCGACGGCTGGCTCGCGACCCGCGGGAGGACCGTGGTGCTCTCGGCGCCGAGGTCGGGCTTGACCGTGTCGGTGAACCCCTCCGCCTCGAGGTCGAGGGCCGCGACCGTCGCGTTGTCCGGCTCGAGCGCGGCGAGGAGGCCGCGGGCCTGCGCCACCGTGCACGGCCGCGGGTGCACGGCCAGCTCGCGGGCCGCGGTGAGCAGCGTCATCGGCTCGGGGTGCAGCACGCGCACGCCGCGCAGCAGGTCGGAGGTGGGCTGCTGGACCTGGGAGACATAGGGTCCGACGGCCACGACGGTACCGAGCGGCAGCGGCTCGACGCGGGATCGCTCCAGGTGCACGGAGATCGCACCGGCCGCCTCGAGCGCCTCGATTCCCGGGTTCACCGCGCCGTCCCGGCGCACCAGCGGCCAGCCGTCGGTCTTCCACTGGGCGGTCAGCGGGGCGTCCAGCCGGACAGCGGGGTCGGGCAGGTCGATGCCCACCACGACGATGATCCCCCGGGGCAGCACGATGATCGCGTCGATCGGCCGCGGGCAGTCCGGCGGCTGCGCACCGGCCAGCGCGATGCCACCAACCACGGGGTCACCGGGACCCCAGGACGCCAGCGCGGCACGCACGTCCACACCGACCTCGGATGTCGCCGCGCCGAGTCGGATCAGCCGCACCGCATACCTCCCCGACGTCGTGCACAGCTCAGAGGTGGGCCGGGTCCCACGTTATCGCTCCACTGCGCCCGGCGCCGGACGGGCCCCTCTGACCTCTCTTCGTGCACACGTCGTCACCCGATTGGGTATCACTCGT
>NZ_DASWSJ010000105.1:0-18174 GCF_036402745.1 Actinophytocola sp.
CCCTTGCCCGCGCGCCCGATCGGCGACCGGGCGGTGGAAACGATGACCGCCTCTGGCATGGCGCAACTCCTTCGTCAGATGCCTGACCAAGGACCTTACGCGGGAAGCAGCCGCCAGCCCCGCGCCAAGCCGGCAGCATCACACAACGGGCCGAGCAGCACCGCGGCCGCCAGCTCGTAGCCCGCGCCGTTGGGGTGGAACCGGTCCTCGCTGAACAGCTCGTCCGGCCGCTGGCGGAACTCCGGCGACACGAGCGCGGCCATGGACACCGAGCGCACGCCGAGCCGGTCGAGCTCGCGGCGCTGCGCGCGGGCCAGGGCCAGCCCCCAGCGCGACGCGATCGTGCGGAGCGGCTGCGGGATCGGCCGGATGATGTCCAGGTCCGGGCAGGTGCCGACGACCACCGTGGTGCCCGCCCGCATCAGCCGCTTGACCTGCTTGGCCAGCACCGCGGCCGACGTGCCGACGCGCATCCGGGTGGTGACGTCGTTGCCGCCGACGATGATCAGTGCGAGGTCCGGCGGGGTGATGAGCGCGACGTCGACCTGCTCGTCGAGGTCGGACGTGCGCGAGCCGATGATGGCGTGGGTGGTGAGCCGCACCGGGTGGCCGGTCTCCTCGGCCAGGCCCTTGGCCAGGTTGACCCCGGGCAGCCGCGCCTCGGACTCGGCGCCGAGCCCGGCGGCCAGGGAGTCACCCAGCATGGCGAAGGTGACGCAGTCGGACGGCTCGTGCTGGTGGAGGGGACCCGTGCCGTCGGGCAGGTACACGCCGTCGGCGTTGAGCGGCAGGCCGGTGGACTTGCCGATGATCGTGCGCGCTCGCCGGGACTGGCCGTTGAGCAGGCCGTAGGCCGCTCCGGACAGGCCGCCTACCGAGCCGGCCCCCAGCATCAGCGCTCGAATGACCCGCATTCCAGCCATCGCCGTGCCTCCCAACTCCCATATAACCACCGGCTCCTGATGTGACGTTCGAACACAGGTCCGGTTCCTCGTTACATCGCCCTGAAGGCGTCGTCCGCAAGCTCCGTCCGAGTGTGTCCCGTGTCACTAGTATCGGGCTCAAGGTCAGCTCGAACCTCATATGCGAATGGGCGTCGTCCGTGCTAGAAGCCGGTCGCTAGGCTCGGTCGAGGTGCCGGGGGGCACATCAGTCATAAGGAGTGCGAGTGGAGTACGTCGAGCATGTCGTCGACCTCGTCGGCAACACGCCCTTGGTGAAGCTGAACGCGCTGGCGGAAGGGGTGTCCGCCACGGTGCTCGCGAAGGTCGAGTACTTCAACCCCGGCGGGAGCGTGAAGGACCGCATCGCGCTGCGCATGGTGGAGGCGGCGGAGAAGTCCGGCGAGCTCAGGCCGGGCGGCACGATCGTGGAGCCCACCTCGGGCAACACCGGCGTCGGGCTCGCCATGGTGGCCCAGCGCAAGGGCTACCGCTGCGTGTTCGTGTGCCCGGACAAGGTCAGCGAGGACAAGCGCAACACGCTCAAGGCCTACGGCGCCGACGTCGTCGTCTGCCCCACCGCGGTCGCGCCGGAGCACCCGGACTCCTACTACAACGTCTCCGACCGGCTGGTCAGCGAGATCGAGAACGCGTGGAAGCCGGACCAGTACTCCAATCCCGAGAACCCCACGAGCCACTACCTCAGCACCGGCCCGGAGCTGTGGCGCCAGACCGACGGGCGGATCACGCACTTCGTGGCCGGCGTCGGCACCGGCGGCACCATCTCGGGCACCGGGCGCTACCTCAAGGAGATCTCCGACGGCCGGGTGAAGGTCGTCGGCGCGGACCCGGAGGGCTCGGTGTACTCCGGCGGCACCGGCCGGCCCTACCTCGTCGAGGGCGTCGGCGAGGACTTCTGGCCCAAGACCTACGACCGCGACATCGCCGACGAGATCATCGCGGTGTCCGACTCCGAGTCCTTCGAGGTCACCCGGCGCCTCGCGCGCGAGGAGGGCCTGCTCGTCGGCGGCTCGTGCGGGATGGCGGCCGCGGCGGCCATCCGGCTGGCCAGGCGGCTGGGCCCGGCCGACGTCGTCGTGGTGTTGCTGCCCGACGGCGGCCGCGGGTATCTGTCCAAGGTGTTCAATGACGACTGGATGGCCTCCTACGGCTTCCTCCCGCCCGAGCACTCCGGCGCGACGGTCGGGGATGTGTTGCGGCGCAAGGGAACCGGTGGCGCGATGCCGGACCTGGTGCACGCGCATCCCACCGAGACGGTCGCCGACGCGGTGGCGATCCTGCGTGAGTTCGGCGTGAGCCAGATGCCGGTCGTCAACGCCGAACCGCCGGTGATGGCCGCCGAGGTCGTCGGCGCGGTCAACGAGCGCGACCTGCTGGAGGCGTTGTTCACCGGCAAGGCGGCGCTCGCGGACCGGCTGGACAACCACATGTCGCCGCCGCTGCCGACCATCGGCTCGGGTGAGCAGGTGACCGCCGCGATGACCGCACTGTCCACGGCGGACGGTGCGCTGGTGTTGCTGGACGGCAAGCCCGCGGGTGTGGTCACCCGGCAGGACCTGCTCGGTTTCCTCGCCGGCCGGTGAGCGGGTCGGCTCACCTGGGGCGTTGACGGCGAAGGCACACACGATGCACTAGCGTTGGCGCGAAGCAAGTCGTGTCGGACTTTTTGAAGGGGTTGGAACCCGATGAGCGCTCCGCAGCCGCCGAACCAACCGTGGCAGGGCGGCCAGCAACCGCACCAGGGGGAAGGTGAGGGCCAGGAGCAGCAGCCCGGCCAGCCACCACAGGACAACCCGGCGCTGTCGGCGCCCGGGCCCACGCAGGCACTCCAACCGGGGCAGCCCGCGCCGGGTCAGGTCGGTGCCGACGGTGTCGAGCGCACCCAGGCCATCCAACCCGGCCAGCAGCCGCCCGGCGGCCCGGACGCCGGGGCGACCCAGGTCGTCTCGCCGGGCCAGTACGGGCAGCCGCCCCAGCAGGACGCCGGTGCGACGCAGATGGTGCCGCCCGGCTCGATGCCGCCCCAGCAGCCGCCGTACGCCCCGCCGCCCGGCGCCGACCCGCAGGCCTACGGCGGGTACCCGGGCCAGCAGCAGCCCGGTGGGTTCGGTCAGCAGCCCGGTGGGTTCGGTCAGCAGCCGCCGCCCGGCTACGGCCCGCCCCCGCCCGGCTACGGCCAGCAGCCGCCCCCGGGCTACGGGCAGCAGCCGCCGCCCGGCTACGGCCCGCCGCCGGGCGGGTTCGCCCAGCAGCAGGGTCTCGGCGCGGGTCCGACCTTCGGCGGCCAGGGCCAGAACACGCAGATGATCGCGTGGGGCCTCGCGGGCCTGGTGGCCCTCATGGGTCTGCTCGTCGCGATCTTCGCGTTCACCGACTTCGGTGACCTCGGCAGGTACTCCGACGCGCTCGGCAACGCCACGAGCGAGCAGCTCTCCCAGGCCAACCTGCCCGCGCCGGGAACGCTGTGGCTCTGGACGATCGTGGCGCTCATCGGTGCCGTCGGCGCCATCGGCGGCGGCGTGCTGATCTTCCTGAAGCACAAGCTGGCCGGCATCGTGACCGCGGCGGCGGGTGGCCTGATGCTCATCGCCGGCATCGCCTACCTCATCGTCGAGGGCGCCATCGGCGACTCGGGGAACACCCCGAACCTGCCGGTGTGGGCACTGATCGGCGGCATCGTCGTCGGCGCGGTGGGTGCGCTCGCGTTCATCCCGCAGACCAAGAAGTACCTCGGTGGCGAGTCCGTGCTCGGTGGCCCGGGTGGTCCCGGTGGCTTCGGTGGCCCGCCGTCCGGTGGGTTCGGCCAGCCCGGCCAGCCTGGCGGTTTCGGCCAGCCCCCGCAGCAGGGCTTCGGCCAGCAGCCGCCGCAGCAGGGGTTCGGCCAGCAGCCGCCGCCCCAGCAGGGCTTCGGCCAGCCGCCGCAGGGTGGTTTCGGCCAGCCCCCGCAGCAGGGTGGCCCGCCGCCGCAGCAGCAATGGTGAGCAGCAGCTGAACGAGACGCCGGTGGGCAAACAGCCCGCCGGCGTCGCTGTTTCCGCGACTTGTTCCACGCGCCCGGCCGCGGGCTGGTTGGATGACCCTCGTCGATCGGGGAGGGACCACCAATGGCGTACCAGCAGGGCTATCCACCGCACGGGAACTGGCCGCAGGGCGGCTACTACCCGCCTGGCTACGGAGCTCCGCAGCCGAGCGGGAACCCGGCGCTCGCGATCATCGCGGCGATCCTGGGGCTCGCGGTCGCGGGCACGCTCGGGTACCAGTGCGTCCACCTTCTGATCAACATTCCCGCCGGCTTCTCCCTGCCGGGCGGCTGGTCCGCGATGGTCGTGTTCCATTTCGCGGTCGTCGCCATCGCCCTGCTGGGTGCGGTGCTCGTGTTCGCGCGGCAGGTGGCCGGGGCGTTCGTGCTGCTCGCGGCCGCGATGCTCACCGTGGTCGTCGTGGTGCTCGATCCGGTGCTGGCCGACCAGGTCGCGTTCACGATGGCCGGCGCCCTGCCGGACGTCAGCGCGACCAGCGACGTCGGTGCGTACTACGAGCTGCTGTTCGAGTTCGGCAACGAGCAGGCCGTGCTGCGCTTCCTCGCGCTGTGCGCGGCGGCGGTGCTGCTGGTGGTGGCCGCGCTGCCGCCGTCGCTGAACTATTTGCGTGGCGCCCGGCGTTGACATGGGAGACGAGCGAGATTCGATTCCCAGATGCTGGGCACACCAGTGAGAGGCAATAACCTTTGACCATGGCAGACGACACGAGCCGCTGGGGTTTCGAGACCCGGGCCATCCACGCAGGGCAGCGACCTGACCCGCGGACCGGCTCGGTCATCGTGCCCATCTACGCCACGTCCACCTTCGCCCAGGACGGCGTCGGCGGGGTCCGCGAGGGCGGCTACGAGTACTCGCGCACCGCCAACCCCACGCGCACCGCGCTCGAGGAGGCACTGGCCTCGCTGGAGGGCGGCCGGCACGGGCTGGCGTTCGCCTCCGGCATGGCCGCCGGCGACGTCGCGCTGCGGGCGCTGACCCGCCCCGGCGACCACGTCATCCTCGGCGGCGACGCCTACGGCGGCACCTTCCGCCTGCTGGACAAGGTCCTCTCGCTCTGGGGCGTCGAGTACACCACCGTCGACCTGGCCGACGTGTCCGCCGCGCGCACCGCGGTCCGGCCCAACACCAAGGTCATCTGGTGCGAGACGCCGACCAACCCGCTGCTGGGCATCGCCGACATCGCCGCGCTGGCCGACGTCGCCGCGGAGGCCGGCGCCAAGCTGGTCGTGGACAACACCTTCGCCACGCCGTACCTGCAGTCGCCGCTGGGCCTGGGCGCGGACGTCGTGCTGCACTCCACCACCAAGTACCTCGGGGGCCACTCCGACGTCGTCGGCGGCGCGCTGGTCACCTCGGACGACGAGCTGCAGGAGCAGTTCGCGTTCCTGCGCAACGCGGTGGGCGCGGTGCCCGGCCCGTTCGACGCCTACCTCACCCTGCGCGGCGCCAAGACGCTCGCGCTGCGGATGGAGCGGCACAGCGACAACGCCGAGCGCGTGGTCGAGGCGCTCGTCGGCCACCCGCGGGTCACCAAGGTCTACTACCCGGGCCTGCCCGAGCACCCGGGCCACGAGCTGGCGGCCAAGCAGATGCGCCGGTTCGGCGGCATGGTCTCCTTCGCCGTCGCCGGTGGCGAGCAGGCGGCGCTGGAGGTGGCGGCCCGCACCAAGCTGTTCATCCTGGGCGAGTCGCTCGGCGGCGTCGAGTCGCTGATCGAGCACCCGGGCCGGATGACGCACGCCAGCACCACGGGCTCACCCCTGCAGGTGCCGGGCGACGTGCTGCGGCTGTCCGTGGGCATCGAGGACGGCGCGGACCTGGTGCAGGACCTGCTGCAGGCCCTCGGCTGAGAAGAGGCGCTACGGCGCCTGGCCCGCCGAGTCCCGCTTGGTCAGCTCGTTGAGAGCCGGCTCGGCCGGGTTGGGCTGGACCTTGTTGGTGTTGGCCGGGGGCAGGTGCGCGGGGTCGAGGCAGCTGTCGACGAGCTCGACCTGCCCGTTGTCGTGCTCGACGTAGCGTCCGGGGTCGGTGCAGCCCGCCTGGTGCACGGTGAACACCGCCACGCCGGCCAGGGCCACCGCGGCCAACGACGCTCCCGCAAGCGGGAGCACTCCCGAGACCCGAGACCCGACCGCCATGCCAAGTTCCCCATCCACGCGCTGCTTGGAAACGAGAATACCCGGCCCTGAAAAATTCCTCCCGGTTGCTCGTCCATCCGCGGCTCGGTGCACCAGGCCCGGCTGCTGCGCACGCTGATGCCGGGCGCCCCGATCCGCTGACCACCTCACGACCACGGCCCGCACTCGAGGAGGGTGCGGGCCGTGGTCGGTTGTTAGCGCAGTGTTAGTGCCGCCTGCGAGCCTGCGAGGCATCACTGACCACCATCGGGAGGCAAGCAATGACAGAGATCGGGAAGCTCGCCGCGCAACGGCGGCAGCGCAAGGGAACCAGCCCGGCGGCGCCGGACGGCTTCGAATGGGGCACCTGCCAGAGCGTGCACGAGGTCGGCAGATCCCGCGCTCGCACGATCGCCAGAGTGCTGCTGGCGAGCGGCTTCGTCGTGACCGCGTACCTGGCGCCCGGGGTCGTGGCGCCGGCGATCGACTCGCCGGTGCTCGTCAGCTCGCCGGCGGACCCCAACCAGCCCTCCATCGTGGCGGACCTGGCGGAATGACCCGATGACCTCCAAGCACGCCGTCTCCCTGGTGACCCTGGGCTGCGGGCGCAACGAGGTCGACTCCGACGAGCTCGCCGCCCGGCTGGACAACGCCGGGTGGCGGCTCGCGGAGGACGGCGCGGACGCCGACGTGGTCGTGGTCAACACGTGCGGCTTCATCGACTCGGCCCGCAAGGACTCCGTCGACTCGCTGCTCTCCGCCGCGGACTCGGGGGCCAAGGTCGTCGCGGTCGGCTGCATGGCCGAGCGGTACGGCAACGAGCTCGCCGACGCCCTGCCGGAGGCGGCCGCCGTGCTGTCCTTCGACGACTACCCCGACATCGGCGACCGGCTCGACGACGTGCTCGCCGGCCGCACCCGGCCGGCGCACGCCCCGCGCGACCGGCGCACCCTGCTGCCGATCACGCCGGTGCAGCGGTCCGCCTCGACCGCGGAGGTGCCCGGCCATGGCCCGGCGAGCGGGCCGCGCCCGCTGCGCCACCGGCTCGGCGGCGGACCGGCCGCTCCGCTCAAGCTCGCCTCCGGCTGCGACCGGCGCTGCACGTTCTGCGCGATCCCGAGCTTCCGCGGCGCGTTCGTCTCCCGCCGGCCGGACGAGATCGTGACCGAGGCCGAGTGGCTCGCCGGGCACGGCGTCCGCGAGCTGCTGCTGGTCAGCGAGAACACGACGTCCTATGGCAAGGACCTCGGTGACCTGCGGGCCCTGGAGAAGCTGCTGCCGCGCCTCGCGGCCGTGGCCGACCGGGTGCGGGTGAGCTACCTGCAGCCCGCGGAGCTGCGGCCGGGGCTGATCGAGGCGATCGCCGGCACCCCGGGCGTCGTGCGGTACTTCGACCTGTCCTTCCAGCACGCGAGCGGCACGCTGCTGCGCCGGATGCGCCGGTTCGGCGACCGCGAGCGGTTCCTCGAGCTGCTCGACTCGATCCGGGCACTCGCGCCGGACGCGGGCGTGCGGTCGAACTTCATCGTCGGCTTTCCCGGCGAGACCGACGCGGAGTTCGGCGAGGTCACGGCGTTCGTCGAGGAGGCGAGGCTGGACGCGATCGGCGTGTTCGGCTACTCCGACGAGGAGGGCACCGAGGCCATCGGGCTCCCCGGCAAGATCGACCCGGCGCTCGTCACGGAGCGCGCCACCGAGCTGTCGCTGCTCGCCGACGAGATGTGTACCCAGCGCGCGGAGGAGCGGATCGGCGCGACGATCGAGGTGCTCGTCGGCTCGGGCGGGAAGGGATGGGCGGCGCATCAGGCACCCGACATCGACGGTTCGGTGACGGTGACCGGCGGCCCGGTGAGCGCCGGCGACCTGGTGAAGGCTCAGGTCACCGGCGCCACCGGGGTCAACCTGGAGGCAGCGCTGCTCTAGAGGTTGCCGCGCCGGTCCTGCTCGCGCTCGATCGCCTCGAAGAGGGCCTTGAAGTTGCCCTTGCCGAAGCCCAGCGAGCCGTGCCGCTCGATCAGCTCGTAGAACACGGTCGGCCGGTCGCCGATCGGCGCGGTGAAGATCTGCAGCAGGTAGCCGTCCTCGTCCCGGTCGACCAGGATGCGGTGCTCCTTGAGCACCTCGATCGGGACGCGGACCTCGCCGATGCGGGCGCGCAGCTCGGGGTCGTCGTAGTAGGAGTCCGGGGTGTCGAGGAACTCGACGCCGGACTCCCGCATCGCGGTGACCGTGGCGATGATGTCGTTGGTGGCCAGCGCGATGTGCTGGCACCCGGCGCCGTCGTAGAACTCCAGGTACTCGTCGATCTGCGACTTCTTCTTCGCGATCGCCGGCTCGTTGAGCGGGAACTTGACCCGGTGGTTGCCGTTGGAGACGACCTTGCTCATCAGCGCGGAGTAGTCGGTGGCGATGTCGTCGCCGACGAACTCGGCCATGTTGACGAAGCCCATGACCCGGTTGTAGAACTCGACCCAGTGATCCATCCGGCCGAGCTCGACGTTGCCCACGCAGTGGTCGATGGCCTGGAACAGCCGCCTGCGGGCCGGCATCGTGGACTCCTTGGCCACGTATCCGGGCAGGTAGGGGCCGGCGTAGCGGGAGCGGTCGACGAGCGTGTGGCGGGTCTCGCCGTACGCCGCGATGGCCGCGCGGCGGATCGTGCCGTGCTCGTCGGAGACGTCGTGCGGCTCCTCGAGGACGGTGGCGCCCTGCGCGCGGGCGTGCTCGACGCAGCGGTCCACGTCGGCCACCTCCAGCGCGAGGTCGACCACGCCGTCGCCGTGCTTGCGGTGGTGGTCGTGCAGCGCGCTGTCGGGGGCGACGCCGCCGTTGATCACGAACCGGGCCGAGCCGGACTTCAGCACGAACGACTTGTGGTCGCGGTTGCCGGTCTCCGGGCCCGCGTAGGCGACGAGCCGCATGCCGAACGCGGCCTGGTAGAACCACGCGGTCTGGGTGGCGTTGCCGACCACGAACACCACGGCGTCCATCGCCCGGACGGGGAACGGGTCCTTCGACTCGTCGTAGTCCACGAGTCCGACGAGCTGACGCAGCTGGTCGAAGCTGATGTCATCGAGCTGGCGATCCTGGCCGAGAGTGCCGGTCATGATGTCCTCCCTGCGGGCACGGTGGTAACCGCAGGATCCGTCCAGGGGGCAGGATGCGCAACTGTCACTAAATAAGGTGAACAATCTGCCCGGTGGGGTGGCGCTTCGACTGGGCGGAGTGAGGCATTCTGTGTAGATGAGCGAACCCGTTGATCCCGCCGGCGCGGTCGACGCCCTGGACGCGCGGCTGCTGCTGTTGCTCTCCGACGAGCCGCGGCTGGGCGTGCTGGAGTGCTCCCGCAGGCTGGGAGTCGCCCGCGGGACCGTGCAGGCGCGGATGGACCGGCTGGAGCGGCGCGGCGTGCTGCGCGGCTTCCCGCCGGAGGTGGACCTGGCCGCGCTCGGCTACGGGCTCACCGCGTTCGCGGTGCTGGAGATCGCCCAGGGCAAGCGCATCGAGGTGGCCGGGCGGCTCGCGGCCATCGACGAGGTCTGTGAGGTGCACGCGACCACCGGCGAGGGCGACCTGCTGGTGCGCATGGTGGCTCGGTCGAACGCGGACCTGCAGCGGGTCATCGACGAGGTGGTCGACGTGCGCTGGGTGCAGCGCACGTCGACCTCCATCGCGTTGTCCACGCCGATACCGCCGCGAGTGCGGCCACTGCTGGAACGGGTCGCCGGACGGCCGTGACCGACGCTTCCGGACCGTGGGATGTCTGGAAGGCGCCGTCGCGGTGTGCGTCAGCCGGCGTACGGAACCGCCTTCACCAGGGTGACCTTCTGCTTGCTGCCGTTGGGCAGGTCGTAGGAGCGGGTCTCGCCCTCCTTGGCGCCGAGCAGGGCCTTGCCGAGCGGGGACTCGGGTGAGTACACCTCGAGCGCACCCTCCGCACCCTCCTCTCGAGTGGCGAGGAGGAACTTCTCGGTGTTCTTGTCGCCCTCGTAGCGGATGGTCAGCACCTTGCCGGGCTCGGCCAGCCCGTCGTTCTCGGGCGCCTCGCCGACCTTGGCGTTGCGCAGCAGCTCCTGCAGGTGGCGAATGCGGGCCTCCGCCTGGCCCTGCTCCTCGCGGGCCGCGTGGTAACCCCCGTTCTCCTTGAGGTCCCCCTCCTCGCGGCTCGTGTTGATCTTCGCGGCGATTACCGGGCGATTCTCGATCAGCTCGTCGAGCTCTTGCTTGAGCCGGCCGTAGGCCTCCTGGGTCAACCAGGTCACCTGGGTGTCGCTCACGGTCACCAACTCCTCGCTCATACTTCCGAGTCCCGCGGATTCGGGTCGGTAGTTCCCGGGCGGGCGGCGGGCACCCGGAACGGAAAAACACGGCCCGCCAGGGGCCGTGCAGGTACGACAGGATATCACGAATGGCGGGATATCCTTGTCCGGTTTGTCCTAATTGCCAGCGTCCATCGAGGAGTTCACCCTGATGGCGGCAGGTCCGTGGACAGGTATGCCGGTACCTGATAAGAGCACCCGAAAACGTCGGCGGTAACGGGTTCGTCGCTGCTCTTGATCACCGTCGTGACCCGCGTGGCTGCCGGGCCGGGTGGGATCAGGACTTCCTTGCGACCGCCCTCGCTGCCGTTGAGTACCCGGGTCCGCACGATGCACACGGCCGCCCGCCCGGGCGTGTCGCGCGTGACCTCGAAGGTGAACCGCATGGCGTGGTTCGGGAGGTTCTCGAAGCTGTCCTGCTGGGTCTCGATGGGCGCGGTGCCGAGGTTGACGTAGCCGACCCAGGCGACGACGCCGCCGAGAAGCAGCGCGCAGGCCCCGAGGATCCAGTAGGTGCGCCGCGACGTCTTGCGAGGTCGGGTGCCGTACCGGTCCTCCAGCAACGCTCCGCTCGGCGCGGTCATGCTGGGCCTCCACCTGGATTGTCGGTCCCGCCGGGAACAATGCACCCGACCGGCTTGGTTCGAATAGCCAGGTTGAGTATCCGGCAGGCACGCGGTGGGCACTGCCTGGGGTGTCATGGGAGGACGACGGGATCATGGCGGAGAAGCTGCGACTGATGGCGGTGCACGCGCATCCGGACGACGAGTCCAGCAAGGGCGCGGCCACCATGGCCAAGTACGTGGCCGAGGGCCACGAGGTCATGGTGGTCACGTGCACCGGCGGCGAGCGGGGCGACATCCTCAACCCCGCGATGGACCGGCCGGACGTGCTGGAGAACATGAACGAGTTCCGCCGCAAGGAGATGGCGCGCGCGGCGGAGATCCTGGGGGTGTCGCACCACTGGCTGGGGTTCGTCGACTCCGGGCTGCCCGAGGGCGACCCGAAGCCGCCGCTGCCGGAGGGGTGCTTCGCGCTGGTGCCGCTGGAGGAGTCGGTGCCGCCGCTGGTGCGGGTCATGCGTGAGTTCAAGCCACACGTGGTCATCACCTACGACGAGAACGGCGGCTACCCGCACCCGGACCACATCCGGTGCCACGAGGTGTCGGTGGCGGCGTTCGACGCGGCCGGCGACCCGGACCGCTACCCCGAGGCCGGCGAGCCGTGGACGCCGCTGAAGCTGTACTACTCGCAAGGGTTCTCCCGCATCCGCATGCAGGCCATGCACGACGCGCTGCTGGCGCGCGGCCTGGAGTCGCCGTACACCGAGTGGCTCGAGAAGTGGGACGAGCAACGTGGCGACGCGTCCGACCGGGTGACCACCCGGATCGAATGTGGGGAATACTTCGAGAAGAGGGACGCCGCGCTGCTCGCCCACGCGACGCAGATCGACCCCGACAGCCGGTGGTTCGCCGTGCCGCTGGAGGTGCAGCGGGACGTGTGGCCGTACGAGGAGTACGAGCTGGTGCGGTCCCTCGTGGACACGACACTGCCGGAGGATGACCTGTTCTCCGGGATCAGCGAGAAGGTAAGTGCATGACTACAGGTTCCGGCCCACCGCAGGGGCTGGATCTCGGCACCGACACGGTGGCGCTGGTGGCCCCACCGCCGACGCAGCAGGACCCGGGCGGGCAGGGGGAGGACTTCGGCAAGTCCTCCCCGGTCGGCCTGCTCGTGGTGCTGCTGTTCTTCGTCGCGGTGGCGTTTCTCGTGCGCTCGATGAGCAAGCACCTCAAGCGCGTGCCGGCGAGCTTCGATCCCGAGTCGGCCGCGCCGGCCGCTCCTGAGGCCGAACCGGCACCGCCGGCGAAGGAGTCCTCCTCCGACGGCGGTGCCGCCCCCGAGCGCTGACCCCTCAGCAGGGGTTGCCCCGGGTCGACGCCGTGGCCTCGCCGATCACCACGTCACCCAGCAGCGTGTGCAGCGCGAATGCCTGCTGCGTCACGCCGTCGGCGCTCAGCACCGTCTTGTTCAGCGACAGCGAGCCCACCAGCAGCGGCACGGTCACCGGCCGCGACCCGATCGGGATCCGCACCCCGTTCACCGTCAGCGCCGCGATCTCCGAGCTCCCGTCGAAGGCCGGGCGGCCGCCCACGCACGTCGCGGTCGCCGTCGCGGTCAGGGTCGTGACCTCGATCGTCAGGCCCAGCGTGCGCACCCGGGTCGTCGCCAGCGCGCCGGTCGCGCTCACGCCGCCGGGGGCCAGGTCGGTCCGCGCGCTCAGCCCGCCCGCCTCGATCGTCAGCAGGCCCAGCCCGAGCCGCACGGTCGCCGCGGTCCGGTCGTCGTCCGCGCACGGGGTCACCCGCGGGTTGGCCACCGCCGGGCGCGCGCCCAGCAGGGTCAGCGCGCTGGCCGTGCAGCCGAACCGGCCCGCCGCGTCGTCGTTGACGATCGTGCCGACCCCGGTGCCGTCCGCGATCGCCGCGCCGTTCGGGTCGGCCAGCGTCACCGTGAACGTCTCGTCGGGCTCGGCCAGGTCGTCGTCGACCAGTGCCACGGTGACGGTCGCCTTCGTCGTGCCCGGCGGGAAGGTCACCGTGCCCGAGCCACCCGCGTAGTCCCCCGGCGCGCCGGCCGTACCGTCCATTGTGGACCAATAGGCGCTGACCGGCGCCCCGGCCGCGGCCGACAGCGTCACGGGGAAGCTCGCCTGCCCCTTGCCCTCCGCCACGGACACGTCCCCGATCGCGATCGTCCGCGGCACGGTCGTGTCGTCGTCGGCGATGGTGACCACGCCGGTCGGGTCGGCCAGCGTCGCGCCGGTGGGATCGGCGAGGGTGACGGTGAAGGTCTCGGCGGGCTCCTCGGTGGTGTCGTCGGTGATGGGGACGGTCACCGGCAGGGAGGTCGTGCCCGGCGGGAACGTCAGCGTGGCGCCGCTCGTGGTGTAGTCGCCCGGCGGGGTGGCCGTACCCGGCTTGGTCGCCCACGCCACGGTCACCGGGTTCGCGGCCGGGGCGGACAGGGACACGATGAGCGTCGCCCGGCCGGACCCCTCGTCGACCGCGGTGTCGGTGATCGACAGCGCCGGGCCGGGCACCGCGTCGTCGTCGAGGATCGTGACCGTGCCGGTCGGGTCGGCCAGCGTCGCGCCGGTCGGCCCGGACAGGCCGACGGTGAACGTCTCGTCGCCCTCGACCGCGGTGTCGCCGACGACCGACACCTGGACCGTCGCCGAGGTCGCGCCCGGCTGGAAGGTCAGCGTGCCGGCGCCTGCGGTGAAGTCCGCGGCCGTCGCGGTGCCGGGCGCGGTCGCCCACCCCACGGTCACCGGGGTCGCGGCCGGCTCGGACAGGGTGACGGTCAGCGTCGCCGGGGTCGTGCCGGCCGAACCTTCGGCCACCGCCACGTCGCCGATCGACAGGGTGGGCGCGGTCCGGTCGTCGAGGATCGTGACCACGCCGGTCGGGTCGGCCAGCGTCGCGCCGGTAGGCCCGGACAGCTCGACCGTGAACGTCTCGTCGCCCTCCGGCAGGCCGTCGGTGAGGACCGGCACCGACACCTGCGCGGTCGTCGTCCCCGGCACGAACGTCACGGTGCCCTCGCCGGCGGTGAAGTCCGCGGTCGTCGCGGTGCCGGGCGCGGTCGCCCACCCGACCGTCACCGGCGTGTTGCTCGGCTGGTCCAGCACGACGGTCAGCACCGCGGACCCGCCCTCGACCACCGTCGCGTCACCCAGGCGCAGCGCCGGCACGTCGCCGGGCGGCCCGCCGTCGTCGTTGCCGATCGTGACCTGGCCGCGGTCGTCGCCCAGCGTGGCGCCGGACGGCGCGGACAGCACGACGGAGAACGTCTCGTCCACCTCGGTCGAGCGGTCGCCGGTCACCGTGACGTCGATCCGCTTGCTCGTCTCACCCGGCGCGAACGTCAGCCGCCCCTGCGCCGCGACGAAGTCGGTGTCGACCGCCGACCCGGGCGCGGTCGCCCACGACACGCCAACCGGCGCGGTCGCCGCGTGGGACAGCGTCACCGCCACGCTCGCGGGTGTCTGCCCGGCGTTGCCCTCCGGCACCATCACGTCGCCGATCCGGATGGTCGGCAGCGGCACGTCGGTGTCGTCGTCGACGATCGTGCCCACGCCTGACGGGTCCGCGAGCGTCGCGCCGCTCGGCGCGGACAGGTCCACGGTGAACGTCTCGTCGGCCTCCGCGACCCTGTCGCCGACCACCGCCACCGAGACCGACGCCGACGTGGCGCCCGGTGCGAACGTGACCGTCCCGCTGGCCGCCGCGAAGTCGGCCGGCGTCACCGCGGTCCCCGGCCGGGTCGCCCAGCCGACCGACACCGCCGACGTCGACGCCTTCGACAGCGACACGGTGAACGTCGCCGGCGTCGTCCCCGACGAGCCCTCGGTCACCGAGACGTCCCCGATCCGCAGCGCCGGTGCCGCCGAGCTGTCCGGCACCCGCACGGTCACCGTCTGGGCCAGCCCGACCGAGGCGCCGTTGACCCGGAAGTCCACGGTGCACCGGTACGTGCCGGGCGCGGTCCCCGGCGCCACCGACACCGTCTCGCCGAACGGCGCCGAGGCGCCGCTGCGCACGCGCCGCGAGGCCGGGTCGAACGCGACGCCGACCCCCGGGTCGCAGGCCGGCGTGGGTGCGACGGTGACGTCGAGGGCCTTGATGCCGTCGAGGATCGCGCGGGCGACCTGGTCGGCGGCCTGCTCGGCCATCAGCACGCCGCCGGTGGCCTTGGTGATCGAGGTGGCCTGGCCGAGGTTGTCGAGCCCGCCGCCATTCGTGCCGAGGACCGGCACGGCGACCACGTGCGCGCCGATGCCCCGCAGCGCGAGGTTGGTGTCCGACAGCGGGTGACCCAGGCTCGGGTCGTGCGAGCGGGCGTCGCCGAACCACGCGATGATCCGCGTGCTGCCCGGCCGGAACCCCACCGCGCCGGTCGCCAGCTGGTAGTGCGCGTTGATGAAGTCGGTCCACGGCGCGCCGCCGCCACCCACGTCGTAGAGCCACTGCTGGGTGCCGTCCTGGACCGCCGCCTCGTCGTCGGTCAGCGGGGTCCGCACGGAGAACGCACGCGCCCCGTCGACGTCGGCCTTGTAGTCGGCCACCGCGAACCGCGCGTCCGGCTGGCTGGCGCGGACCTCGTCGATGATCGAGCGCGTGTTGTTGCGGACGTTCGCGAGGACCGGGTCCATGCTGCCGGTGGTGTCGGCGAGGAACACGATGTCCGGCTTGGGCGCGACGACCGGTGTGGTGACGTTCGTGGTGAGCGACGAGCTCTCGCCCGGCGCGAGCGTCAGCGACACCGCGCTCGGGTCGACGCCGGGGGCGGCGGCCGCGGGAATGGCCGTGCCGACCGCCACCGAGGTCGCGGCCACCGCGGCGGCCAGGAACAGGATGCGAGTCCGGGTCATGGTTCTCCTCCCCAGGGGGACCTGACCGGCCTGACGCTGCTCCGCCGTTCGGACCAGGGCAACAGGCCCGCTCGCGCGCTGCGCAGATGGTCCGCATCGGTGCCCGAAAGGGCTGTTCGAGCAGCACACCCGGGCGTCTGCGAGGCTTGGGCACATGGCGAACCGGCTGGCCGAGGCGACGAGTCCGTACCTGCTGCAGCACGCGGACAACCCGGTCGACTGGCGGCCGTGGTCGGCGGAGGCGTTCGCCGAGGCGCGGCGCCGGGACGTGCCGGTCCTGCTGTCGGTCGGGTACGCGGCGTGCCACTGGTGTCATGTGATGGCGCACGAGTCCTTCGAGGACACCGAGATCGCCGAGCTGATGAACGCCGGCTTCGTCAACGTCAAGGTCGACCGCGAGGAGCGGCCGGACGTGGACGCGGTCTACATGACCGCGACCCAGGCGATGACGGGCCAGGGCGGCTGGCCGATGACGTGCTTCCTCACCCCGGAGGGCGCGCCGTTCCACTGCGGCACGTACTACCCGCCCGCGCCCCGGCCCGGCATGCCCTCGTTCCGCCAGCTGCTCACGGCGGTCGCGGAGGCGTGGACCAACCGGGACGCCGACGTGCGCGAGGCCGGCGCCCGGATCGTCGCCGAGCTGTCGAAGCAGACCGAGGCGCTGCCGGTGTCCACTGTGGACGACGAGGTGCTGGCCGGCGCGGCCGCGGCGATGCTGCCCGAGTACGACCGGCGGCACGGCGGGTTCGGCACCGCGCCGAAGTTCCCGCCGTCGATGGTGCTGGAGTTCCTGCTGCGCCACCACGAGCGCCTCGGTTCCGTCGAGGCGCTGTCTATTGTGGAGGGAACCGCCGGCGCGATGGCCGCGGGCGGCATCTACGACCAGCTCGACGGCGGCTTCGCCCGATACAGTGTGGACGCCGGCTGGGTGGTGCCGCACTTCGAGAAGATGTTGTACGACAACGCTTTGCTGCTGCGGTTGTACGCGCACCTCGCACTGCGCACCGGTTCGGCGCGGTACCGGGAGGTGGTCGAGCAGACCGCGGAGTTCCTGCTGCGCCGGTTGCGTACCACCGAGGGCGGGTTCGCCGCGTCCCTCGATGCCGACACCGACGGGGCCGAGGGGCTGACCTACGCGTGGACGCCGGCGCAGCTCGTCGCCGTGCTCGGCGAGGACGACGGCGCGTGGGCGGCGGACATCCTCGGCGTCACGGCCGAGGGGACGTTCGAGCACGGCACGTCGACGCTGCGGATGCTGCGCGCGCCGGAGGTGCCGGCCCGGTGGACGCGGGTGCGGGAGCGCCTGCTCGCCGCCCGGGACGAGCGGCCGCAGCCGGGGCGCGACGACAAGGTGGTCACCGCGTGGAACGGCCTGGCGATCGGCGCGCTGGCGTACGCGGGTGCCGCGTTCGGCGTCCCCCGGTGGGTCACGGCAGCCTCCGACGCGGCGTCCCTGGTAGCCGACGTCCACCTGGTGGACGGCCGGTTGCGGCGCGCGTCCCGGGACGGCGTGGCCGGCGCCGCGGCCGGCGTGCTCGAGGACTACGGCTGCCTCGCGGAGGGCCTGCTGTCCCTGCACCAGGCAACGGGTTCCGCGCGCTGGCTGTCCATCGCGGTCGCCGCGCTGGACACCGCGTTGGCCCACTTCGCGGACACCGAGGCGGAAGGCGCCTTCCACGACACCGCCGACGACGCGGACGCGCTGGTCTGGCGCCCCTCCGACCCCAGCGACAACGCCACCCCCTCCGGCGCGTCGGCCACCGCGTCGGCCCTGCTCACCGCGTCGGCCCTGGTCGGCCCCGACCGCGCCGGCACGTACCGGTCGGCCGCGGAGTCGGCCGTCGCCCGCGCCGGGCTGCTGGCCGCTCGAGCCCCACGCTTCGCCGGCCACTGGCTCTCGGCGGCCGAGGCCCTGCGCCAGGGTCCGCTGCAGGTGGCCATCGTCGGCGCACCCGGCGACCCCCGCCGCGAGGCCCTGGTCGACGCCGCCGTCCGCCACGCCCCGGGCGGAGCGGTCGTCCTGGCCGGCTCCCCCGACGAGGCCCCCCTGCTGGCGGACCGCCCCGTGGTGGACGGCCTGGCCGCGGCCTACGTATGCCACGGCTACGTCTGCGACCGCCCCGTCACCGAGGTGGCCGACCTCCTGAAGGCCCTGGCCTAGTCCCAATGCCGGTGGGTTAGGTGGTTGTGGCTGGTCGGCGCCGGTGCCCGGTCTTGCTGGGAGGAGTGATGCCGACGGCTGAGTGAGGCGGTCTGCTGGCCTGGTGTCGCTGGCGATGCTGGGCCCTCTTGACCGGA
>NZ_DASWSJ010000106.1:0-21527 GCF_036402745.1 Actinophytocola sp.
AGGCCCCGGCCCACGACCACGATGGTGGGCACGCCGATCAGCTCCGCGTCGGCGAACTTCACCCCCGGCGTGGCGGTGCGGTCGTCGAGCAGGACCGACAGGCCGGCCTCGTCCAGCCGGGCGGCCAGCTGCGCGCCGCCCTCGCGGATCGACTCGTCCTTGCCGGCGATCACCACGTGCACGTCGGCCGGCGCCACCGCGCGGGGCCAGATCAGCCCGCTGCCGTCGTGGGACTGCTCGGCGATCACGGCCACCAGGCGGGACACGCCGACGCCGTAGGAGCCCATCGTGATCCGGACCGGCTTGCTGTCGGCGCCGAGCGCGTCGAGGGAGAAGGCGTCGGAGTACTTGCGGCCCAGCTGGAAGATGTGGCCGATCTCGATGCCGCGCGCCGCCACCAGCGTGCCCTGCCCGTCCGGCGAGGGGTCGCCCGCCCGCACCTCGGCGGCCTCGATCGTGCCGTCGGGGGTGAAGTCGCGGCCCACGACGAGGTCGACGACGTGGTGGTCGGGCTTGTCCGCGCCGGTGACCCACGCGCTGCCGGTGACCACCCGCGGGTCCACCAGGTAGCGCACCCCGTTGTCCTGCAACGCCTTCGGCCCGATGTAGCCCTTCACGAGGAAGGGGTTGGCGGCGAAGTCGGCCTCCTCGAGCATGGCCACCGCCCGCGGCTCCAGCGCTGCCTCGAGGCGCTTGGTGTCGACCTCGCGGTCCCCCGGCACGCCGACGGCCAGCAGCTCCCACTTGTCCTCGCCGGGCGCGCGGGTCTTGAGCAGCACGTTCTTGAGCGTGTCGGCGGCGGTGAAGGTGCGGCCGAGCCCGGCGCCGTTGAGGAACGTCACGAGCGACTCGATCGTGGGCGTGTCGGGCGTGTGGTGCACCTGCGCGGCCGGCTTGTCCTCAATGGACTGTGCGGGCGGCGCGGGGGTGACCACCGCCTCGACGTTGGCCGCGTAGCCGGAGTCGGTGCTGCGCACGAAGGTGTCCTCGCCGGTCTCGGCCTCGGCGAGGAACTCCTCGGACGCGGACCCGCCCATGGCGCCGGACATCGCCGACACGATCACGTAGTCGAGCCCGAGCCGGTCGAAGATCTTGATGTAGGCGTCGCGGTGGTGCTGGTAGGACCGCGACAGGCCCTCGTCGTCGAGGTCGAAGGAGTAGGAGTCCTTCATCAGGAACTCGCGGCCGCGCAGGATGCCCGCGCGGGGCCGCGCCTCGTCGCGGTACTTGGTCTGGATCTGGTACAGGACAACGGGATAGTCCTTGTACGAGCTGTACTCCCCCTTGACGGTGAGCGTGAACAGCTCCTCGTGGGTGGGGCCGAGCATGTAGTCGGCGTTCTTGCGGTCCTTGAGCCGGAACACGTTGTCGCCGTACTCGGTCCAGCGGCCGGTGACCTCGTAGGGCTCGCGGGGCAGCAGCGCGGGGAACTGGATCTCCTGGGCGCCCATGGCGTCCATCTCCTCGCGCACCACCCGCTCGACGTTGCGGAGCACGCGCAGGCCCAGCGGCAGCCAGGAGTATCCGCCCGGGGCGACGCGGCGGACGTAGCCGGCGCGGACCAGCAGCTTGTGGCTGGGCACCTCGGCGTCCGCCGGATCCTCCCGCAGGGTGCGCAGGAACAGCGACGACATCCTGGTGATCACGGCTGTACTCCTTGTCAAGAGGCTGCGGCAAGAGTAGTGACCCGACACCCGCCCGCTCCAACGGGTTACGCGGGCCGCTCCCCCAGCGCCGGCCGGATCAGCCGGTCCTCGGTGACGATCGCGGTGACGAGGTCGGCCGGTGTGACGTCGAAGGCGTAGTTGAGCGTCGCGGTCCCGGGCAGGCCGCCGATGGCGAGCACCTCCCGGCCGTCGCGGACCTCGATCTCCACGTCCAGACCGGACTCGGTCGCGGGGTCGATCGTCGACTCGGGCGCGGCCACCACGAACGGCACGCCCGCCCGCGCGGCGGCCAGGGCCAGCGGGAACGTGCCGATCTTGTTGACCACGTCGCCGTTCGCGGTGATCCGGTCGGCGCCGACGACGACCGCGTTGGCGAGGCCCCTGGCCAGCACGGTCGCGGCCGCGGCGTCGATGACCAGCGTGTGGTCGACGCCGAGCTCGGTGAGCTCCCAGGAGGTGAGCCGGGAGCCCTGCAGCAGCGGGCGGGTCTCGTCGACGTAGACGTGGCCGAGCCGGCCGCGCTCGTGCAGGGCGCGGACGATGCCGAGCGCGGTGCCCCACTCGACGCAGGCCAGGGCGCCGGCGTTGCAGTGGGTCTGGACGTTCGCCGGCCGCTGGAGCTGGGCGGCCAGCCAGTCGGCGCCGCGCTCGGCGAGCCTGCGGTTGCGGACGGCGTCCTCCTCGAGCACGTCGAGCGCCTCGCGCAGCACGGCGTCCGGGCCCTCGGCGAGGCGCGCGGCGGCCCGGTCGACACCCCAGGCGAGGTTGACCGCGGTGGGCCGGGCCGCCCGCAGCCCGGCCAGCGCGAGGTCGCGGTGCCCGGGGTCGTCGCGAGCGGCCATGGCCGCGCCGAGCGCGCCGGCCGCACCCAGCGCCGGGGCGCCGCGGATGGCGAGCCGCCTGATCGCGTCGACCAGGTCCTCGACGGAGAAGATGGCCAGCTCGACGAGCTCGCCGGGCAGCTTGGTCTGGTCGATCGCGACGATGTGGTCGTCGCGCCAGTCGATGGTCCGCACGCGTCCATTTTTGTCGGTGGGGTCTTCTACCGTGCTTCGCATGAACCTGAACATGGGTGGGATCACCATCGACTGCGCGGAGCCGCGCACGCTGGCGGAGTTCTGGACCAAGGCGCTCGACCTCGAGGTGGCGTTCGACGCCGAGGGCTACTTCGTGCAGCTGCGCTCGGCGGCCGACCCGGCCCAGCCCTACCTCGGCCTGCAGAAGGTGCCCGAGGAGCGGGCCGGCAAGAACAGGGTGCACCTCGACTTCGCCACCGCCGACCGCGAGGCGGAGATCGAGCGGCTGGTGGCGCTGGGGGCCACCAAGGGCCAGGAGCACACGGTGCCCGGCCTCACGTGGACGGTCTTACAGGACCCCGAGGGCAACGAGTTCTGTGTGGGCTCGCCGCACAGTTAATTCGGTTGCGTCGCGCCGGCAGGTCGGGGAACCTGCTGACGTTGGATCAGCGCGCCGGTGGTTCGCCGGCGGACGAGCAGGGAGGTGTCTTGTGACTAGAGCCGTCGCCTGGACGCCTCATGCCCGCGTCCGCCCGCCCCGCTGACAGTCGCCTGGTCGTGTCGTAGCCACGCGCCGGTGGGGCGCTCATTCCTTGATCCGAGGAGAACCCACCGTGCGTTCGCACGACATCGATGACTATCTGGACGACGAGAACCCGTCCGACACCCGGCGGTCCCGTCCACGCAAACCGAAGCGGTCCGAGGCCGCCCGTTCCGTCGAGGGCGACTTCGACCAGGAGACCACCCGCGCGGGCCGGCTCACCGAGCAAGAACGCGCCCGGCTCGCCGCGGTGCGCGACAGCGCGCTGGCAGGCCCCGAGCTGCCCGCCGGCACCGACCGCTGGACCACGTGGGGCGACGGCGAGCAGGGTCCGCACCCGCGGCCCGGCTGGGTCGTCACCGAGCTGGCCGCGGCCGACACCGAGCTGGGGGTGCTGAAGACAGGCAAGGAGGCCGATGTCCACCTGATCCGGCGGGCGGTGCCCGACACCGACCGAGGATCCGTCATGGCCGCCAAGCGGTACCGCAGCAACGAGCACCGGATGTTCCACCGGGACGCCGGCTACCTCGAGGGCCGCCGGGTGCGCCGGAGCCGCGAGATGCGCGCGATGGCCAACCGGACGGCGTTCGGGCGCAACCTCATCGCCGAGCGGTGGGCGGTGGCGGAGTTCGCGGCGCTGTCCCGGCTGTGGGCGGTCGGGGCGCCGGTGCCCTACCCGGTGCAGCGCAGCGGCACGGAGCTGCTGATGGAGTTCCTGGGCGACGAACTCGGCGAGGCCGCGCCGCGGCTGGCCGAGCTGCGCCCGGACGGCGACGAGCTGGTGGAGCTGTGGCACCAGCTGGTGGCCGCGCTCGAGCTGCTGGCCGGCGAGGGCATGACGCACGGCGACCTGTCGGCGTACAACCTGCTGGTCCACGAGGGACAGGTGATGTTGATCGACCTGCCGCAGATCGTCGACATGGTGGCCAACCCGCGCGGGACGGAGTTCCTGGCACGGGATGTGTCCAACGTCATGACGTGGTTCCGGTCCCGCGGTCTGCGGCCCGAACTGGCCGATCCGGACCGTCTGACCACAGAACTGCTGGCCGTGGCGGGTCTCGACTGACCGGGCCGGAGCGGCGCGGACCGACCTGCGATGAGGACCAGGTGAACCGATCAGGTAACCTTGATCCAGCATCGCGAGCGGTCCGTGCCGCTCCCCGCCCGGCGAGGACGCCGGTTGGCCAGCGATGCCATTACCACTGAGGCGCCACCGAGGCGCTGGGCTCGTCCGCGCGAGAATGTTCGCCTGCTGCTGCAGAGGCCTCCCGAGACGTGCCACATCGGAGAGGATTCCGTGCCGAACACCGCCGTGCGCCGAACCGCGCGCACCCCCAAGCCGCGTCACCAGAAGGCGCGCACCACCGAAAACCGCTACACCGAGAACCCCCGCACCGACCAGCGCCAGGGTGACAACCCGCGCTACGGCCGTGGCGATTCCGCCACCGACGGCTCACGCGACCGACGCGGCGATGCCCGCGGCGACCGCCGTGACGACCGCTCCGGCGGTGGCCAGTACCGCACCGACGGCCCGCGCCGCTCCGACACCCGCGGTCGCGACGGCGCACCCGCCGGCGCCGGCGGGCGGGACGACCAGCGCGGCCGCAAGCCGTTCGCGGCCGACCGCAAGCCCACCCAGCGCCGCGACTCCTGGAGCGACGACCGTCGCCCCCGGCGTGAGGACGCACGTCCCGACCGGCGCACCGCCGACCGGGGCTCCTTCACCGACCGCAGCGCCTTCACCGACCGCCCGGCGGCCGAGCGTGGGTCACGCGGCCGCACCGACTCGCCGCGGGCCGAGCGCCGCTCCACCGTGGCGGGGTCGCAGGACCAGGCGGGTACCTGGGACGGCGAGATCGCCGAGGACGCCAAGCGCGTCAAGGTGAGCTTCGCCGAGCTCGGGCTGCCCACGCCGCTGCTGCGGGCGCTCGAAGAGTCCGGCATCACCGAGCCGTTCCCCATCCAGTCGGCCACCCTGCCCGACGCGCTCGGCGGGCGCGACGTGCTCGGCCGCGCGCAGACGGGGTCCGGCAAGACGCTCGCGTTCGGGCTCGCGCTGCTCACCCGGCTCCACAAGGGCCAGGCCAAGCCGTTGCGGCCGCGGGGACTCATCCTCGTGCCCACGCGTGAGCTGGCCATGCAGGTCGCCGACGCGCTCACCCCGCTCGCCAGGTCCCTCGGGCTCTGGTGCCGCACGGTGGTCGGCGGGCTGTCGTTCAGCAAGCAGGCCGAGCAGCTCCGCCGCGGGGTCGACCTGCTCATCGCCACCCCCGGCCGGCTGTCCGACCACGTCCGGCAGGGCACCTGTGTCCTCGACGACGTCCGGTTCACCGCGCTGGACGAGGCCGACCAGATGGCCGACATGGGCTTCCTGCCGCAGGTCCGCGCCATCCTCGACCTCGTGCCGGAGGGTGGTCAGCGGATGCTGTTCTCGGCCACGCTGGACCGCGACGTCGCCCAGCTCGTCAACCGCTACCTCACCGACCCGGTGACCCACTCGGTGTCGCCCGCCACGGCCACGGTGTCCACAATGGACCACCACTTGCTGCTGGTGTCCAGTGAGGACAAGGCGGCGGTCGTCGCCGAGATGGCGGCCCGCGAGGGGCGCACGATCATGTTCCTGCGCACCAAGCACCACGTCGACCGGCTCACCAAGCAGCTGCGTGCGGTCGGCGTCCACGCCGGCGCGCTGCACGGCGGCAAGCCGCAGGGCGCGCGCAACCGCGTGCTGGGCGAGTTCAAGGACGGCCGGCTGCCGGTGCTCATCGCCACCGACGTCGCCGCCCGCGGCATCCACGTCGACGGCGTGAGCCTGGTCGTCCACGTCGACCCGCCGGCCGACGCCAAGGGCTACCTGCACCGCGCGGGTCGCACCGCACGCGCCGGCGAGTCGGGCACGGTCGTCACGGTGGTCACCCACCAGGAGCGACGGACGGTCTTCCGCATGACCGAGCAGGCCGGCGTCGAGCCCGAGCGCACCAAGGTCCGCCCTGGTGACGCCGACCTCGTCCGCATCACCGGCGCCCGCACCCCGTCCGGCGACCCCGTGGTCGACCCGGAGCCGGCCAACCGCCCGACCCGCCCCCGCTCCGGCGGCGGCCGCTTCAACTCCCGCCCCGGCGGCCGCTCACGCCGCCACGACCGCTGATCTCAGCACAACGACTGCCGCGCCCGGGTCCGCCCGAGCGCGGCAGTCCGCTTTCCGGTCCGCGGCGGGCCGGCCCATTCGCGCCTTACCTCGCGGCACCGACAGTTTCGCGCTCGCCCGGCGGCGCCTGTGGACAACTCGGAAGCCCCCGTTTTCAACGCTACGTGGGGGCACCGACAGGTTCGCAACGCGCGCCGTCAGGCGTCGGCGAGGTCGTCGGGGACGGCGGGGAGGTCGTCGCCCAGGGCGGCTACCGGGCCTATCACTATCACCGCCGGTGGGCGGATTCCTTGGCTCGCCATGTCGTCCGCCACCTTGTCCAATGTAGACCGTAGGACTCGTTGGCCTCGGGTCGTTCCCTCCTGGATCACGGCCACCGGGGTCGACGACGGGCGGCCGCCGTCGAGAAGGACCGTCGCGAACTGGGCGATCCGCTCCACGGCCATCATCAGCACCAGGGTCCCGCGCAATGTCGCGAGAGCCTTCCAGTCCACAAGGGACGTCGGGTCGCCGGGGGGCACGTGGCCGGACACCACCACGACCTCGTGCGCCACGCCTCGATGCGTGACCGGCACACCCGCGACGGCCGGGACGGCGAAGGCCGACGTCACGCCGGGCACCACCGTCACCGGGACGCCGGCGGCGGCACACGCCAGGACCTCCTCGAAGCCGCGGCCGTACACGAACGGGTCCCCGCCCTTGAGGCGGACCACGAACCGCCCCGCCCGGGCATGCGAGACCAACAACGCGTTGATCGCATCCTGCGACGCGGACCGGCCGTAGGGGATCTTGGCCGCGTCGACGACCTCGACCGTCGGCGACAGCTCCTCCAGCAGCGAGCCCGGCGCGAGCCGGTCCGCGACGACCACGTCGGCCTGGGCCAGCAGGCGGCGGCCGCGCACCGTGATGAGGTCGGGATCGCCCGGGCCCCCGCCCACGAGGGCCACGCCCACCGGCGGCGCACCGGCGACGTCCCGGACGACACCGGTACGCAGGGCCGCGAGCACAGAGTCGCGCACGAGCGCCGAGCGCCGGTGCGCTCCCCCGGCCAGCACGCCGACCAGCAGGCCGTCGTGGTTGCCGGTGGCCGGCGTCACCGCCGAGCCGAGCGACCCCGCGTCGGCCCGGACGCAGAACACGCGCAGGCGCTCGGCCTCCGCCGACACCGAAGCGTTCACCTCGGCGGAGGACGTGCAGCACAGGACGTACCAGGCACCCTCGAGGTCCCCCGGCTGGTAGGGCCGCCGGTGCCAGACCACCGCACCCGAGTCGGCCAGCGTCTGCACCGACGGCGTGACCGACGGCGAGACCAGCTCGACCCGCGCCCCCGACGACACCAGCCGCGGCAGCCGCCGCTGCGCGACCGTGCCACCGCCGATCACCACCACCCGCCGGCCCGCCAGGTCGAGTCCGGCCAGGTAGTGCGCCTCTCCACTCATGCGGACAAGCATGCACAACGCGGCCGGTAGGGTCGCGACATGGTCTCCGTCAACTCCACGATGGTCCCCCTCGGCACCGAGGCGCCCCCGTTCGAGCTGCCCGACCCGGACGGGACGACCTGGACGTTCGACAAGGCGGCCGGGCCGCGCGGCACCCTGGTCGCGTTCCTCAGCAACCACTGCCCCTACGTCCGGCACATCGCCGGCACGCTCGGCGCGACGGCCGCGCGCCGGCGCCGGCAGGGGCTGGGCGTCATCGGCATCAACAGCAACGACCCGCAGGCCTACCCGGACGAGCTGCCCGAGCGGATGGCCGCCAACGCCACGGCCTGGCGCTGGACCTTCCCGTACGTCTCCGACGAGAACCAGACGGCCGCGCACGCCTACAAGGCCGCCTGCACGCCCGACTTCTTCCTCTTCGACGCCGGCCGCAGGCTCGTCTACCGCGGCCGCTTCGACGCCGCCCGGCCCGGCAACGGCGTCCCCGTCACCGGCGACGAGCTCGACGCCGCAATCGCCTCGGTCATCGCCGGCGAGGAGATCGAGGTCGGCCAGCTCGCCAGCATCGGCTGCAACATCAAGTGGAAGCCCGGCAACGAGCCGCCCTGGTTCGGATGACCGAAGGGCCACCCCGCCCGAAGGCGAGGTGGCCCGACGGGAACGAGCGTCAGCCGATCTGTGCCGCGATCAGGTCGTACATCGCCGACACCCGGCCGTACACGCCGTAGAAGTTCGGCTCCGCGCAGCCCTGGCCCCAGGACACGATGCCGATCAGCTTGCGCGTGCCGTCCGCGGCCACACCCTCGAGCGGGCCACCGGAGTCGCCCTGGCAGCTGTCCTTGCCACCCGCGGCCAGCCCCGCGCACACCATCGACGCGGGGTCGAACGAGCCCGGGTAGGACGTGGCACACGCGTCGTCCGCGGTCACCGGCAAATCCACCTTGCGCAGCGTGTCGGAGGTCGAGCCGCTCTCCGTGACACCCCAGCCGTACACGGTGCTGTTCGCCCCGGCCGTGTACAGGTCGGCGTCGGCCGGCGAGGCCAGCGCCAGCGGCGCCTCGGGCAGCGCCGTGTCGAGCGTGAGCACCGACGCGTCGTTGGTCAACGTGCCGGAGTTCCAGTTGGGGTTGATCCAGATGTCGGTGACCCCCGCGCTGGTGCCGCCGCCCGCGGACAGCGACGTCCGGCCGGCCACCACCACGATGTCCGCCGGCGCGCTGCCGTCGGTGCAGTGCGCGGCGGTGAGGACCTTGGTCGGCGCGACGATCGTGCCGCCGCAGAACTGGAACCCGGTGGGCGACGTGAGCGCGACCACGAACGGGTTCTCCTCGATGGTGGTCTCCACCCCACCGATGATCTTCGGCTGAACATCTGTCGGCGACTGGTCCGCGTTCGCCATGGTCACCGACGCCGCCACGCCGACCGATGCGAGAACCGCTGCGGCAACCCCGGCCAGGCGGAGCAGGCGCCTTGCCTCAGCCATGTCTTCTCCCTTGTTCGGTCCCGCGAGCCAGTGTCCTCACGGGCTGACTCATAGCTACAAGGCGCTCACCACCAGCCACAACGCCCGTTCGTAGTGGTCCGAACGGGTGAACCTGGCCACGATTGCGGCCGCACGCTGGGGAAACCGGGCAGGGGCCGGCACCCGACTATCGGATGGAATTCGCCGCAGAGCCCGCCTGACCACCGGTTTTGGCCCACCGGGGGCAGCGCGCGCGGTCAGCGCAGGGTGCCCCACAACAGCAGGTTCGACGAGGCCTGCTCGACCGCGGCGGCGCCGCTCGCGAGCCCGTGGATCGGCGCGGCGAACACCAGCCGCCCGTCCACCACGTAGCCGGCGTCGACGAGCGCGTCCCGGGCGGGGCCGACGCTGCCGAGCTCGTGCACCTCGACGACGATCCGGGCCGCGCCGAGCCCCGCGCAGCTGCGCACGACGTCGGTGCGCGCGGTGCCGAGGAACACCGCGTCCGGCTTCGGCAGGCCCGCCAGCGCCTCCGGGACCGGGCCGTCCACCAGCCGCACGTCCACGCCGTGCCGCTTGGCGTTGGCCACGATCCGCACGCACAGCCCCGGGTCGTTCTCCACCGCGATCACCGCGGCCCCCAGCCGCGCCGCCTCGACGCCGACCGCGCCGCAGCCCGCGGCCACGTCCCAGACCAGCACACCGGGCCGGGGCGCGAGCCGGGCCAGCGCCAGCGCACGCAGCTCCGGCGAGCCGCCCATGCCCTCGCGGTGGGTGAAGCTCTCCTGGCCGAGCGCCCAGCCGTCCGCGGGCGGCACCGGCTCACCGCCGGCGAGCCAGCCCGCCGGCCCGACCCGGTCGAGGTCGGCCAGGCACAGCACGATGCTCGGCTCCCGCCAGGTCCGCGCGGCCGCCTCCGCGGGGTCCACAATGGACAGCTCCTCGTGCGGGCCGCCCACGTCCTGCACCACGACGAGCGTGCGCCGCCAGCCGACGAGCGCCGCGCCGAGCTCGGCCGGTCCCGCGCCGGGCGCGGTGAGCACGCCGACCGCGGGCCGGGCCCGGCAGACGTTCACCGCCTTGCGGAACGCCCGGCCGCCCATGGCCACGACGGTGACGTCGTCCCACGGCCGCTGGATCATCGCGGCGATGCGCTGCAGGTGCGAGACCGCGGGCCAGCACACGGTCGGCACGCTGCGCGCCCGCAACGCCCGCAGCACCCCGAAGTACCCCGGGTCGCCCGCCGCGAGGACGACCGCGGGCTCGCCGGCCTCCACCGACGCCGCGAGCGCGTCCAGCGCCGAGCCCGGCAGCTCGGCCGCGCCGGGCAGCTCGATCGTCCGCGGCCCACCCGGCAGCGCCAGGCTGTCCGACCGAACCGCGTCCGACCGAGCCGTATCCCGAGCCGCACTGTCGGACCGACCAGCGCTGTCCGCCCGACCAGCACTGTCCGACCAGGCGGCACAGTCGGACCGGCCGGCACTCTCCGACCAAGCAGCGCAGTCCGACCGAGCCGCGCTGTCGGACCGGCCCGCGCTGTCCGACCTGGCAGCGCTGTCGGACCGCACGGCACTGTCCGACCTGGCGGCACTGTCGGACCGCGCGGCACCGTCGGACCGGGCCGCGCTGTGGGCGGCGGCCACCCAACGCATGAGCACCGAGCGACCACCGACCACCAACCGCGCTTCGGCAAGCGCGTTCACCGCTGCGGCCGGGAGATCGTCGCCATTCACGCCGATCACCGTCACCGTTGCCGTCATGTCGAATATTCGACCACGCCGGGCCGGTTCCCGGGAAAAAATTTCTTACTATTTGTTGTCAGAGATCCGCTTTCTTGAACTCGAACTGCTTGGCCGCGTCCGACTCGAGCAGGTACTTGACCTTGGCCAGACCGAACGGCTTGGCCGGGTCCACCTTGAAGATGGTGGTCGCCCGGGGCGGATTGCGGTCCGCCGCCTTCCCGTACTTGTAATCACCGGAGAGGCCCTCGAAGTTCACCGTGCCGATCTGCTCGGAGGCCTTGAGGATGCCGTCGCGGGACAGGTCGCCCAGCTCGACGGCCTTCTCCAGCACCGCGGTCATCGCGCGGCCCTGGTTGTAGCCGAACCCGAAGTAGTAGTCCGGCTTCCCGTTCGGCGCGAACTTCGCCATGTCGCCGACCATCTGCTTCATGCCCGGCACCGACTCGTCGCCCCACTCCGTGCCCTCGGCCGCGATCAGCACGCGCTGCTGCATGTACGGCGCGACGGCGGACTGGGCGAGCGCCCCGGTGTAGCTCGGCGACTGGCCGATCCACTGCGGCGCGAACCGGGCCTGCGCGGCGGTCCCCCAGATCTTGGCCGCGTCCGACGGCGTGGCCACGAGGAACACGAACTCGCACCTGGCCCCGGCGAGCGCGCCGATCTGGCCGGCGTAGTTCTCCGTGCCCACCTTGAACTTCTGCGTGTTGGCGACCTTGAAGCCGTACTTCTCCGCGGCGAAGTCGATGCCCTGCTGGCCCGCCTCGCCGTACACGTCGTCCTGGATCATCGTGCAGATCCGGGAGTCCTTGGAGCCGCCACCGTCGGTCAGGTAGTAGTCCATCGCGTTGATCGCCTGCACCTGGTAGGGCCCGCCGATCGGCAGCAGGTTCTCCTCCCGCACCCACAGCGCGTCCAGCGACGCCGGCGCGGCGAGGATCTTGTCGGTGCGCAGCTGCGGCAGCACGGCCAGGGTCGGCGCGGTGCCGAGGATCTGGGTGAACGCCACCACGTCGTTCTTGATCTTGTTGTACTGCTGGACCGCGACGTCGGACTTGTACTGGGTGTCCTCCTGCACCAGCTCGACCTTGTACTTGCCGCCGATGCCGCCCTTCGCGTTGACCGCGTCGAACCACACCTCGTTGCCCGCGGTCAGCGGCTGCCCGATCACGGCGACCGTGCCGGAGAGCGGGGTGAGGATGCCGAGCTTGATCGTCTTGCCGTCGAACCCGGCGGTGTTGCCCGGCGCGCCGGCCTTGCCACCACCACCGCTGGTGTCCTGCCCGGCGCCACCGCAGGCCGAGACGGCCAGCAGCACGCTCACGAGCAGGCTCAGTGGCACCGTGGCGAGCCCGAACCTCTTCCTTGTCACCCGCACCATTGGGGGGCCTCCTTGCGTTAATAGGAGAACGGCCAGGCCTTGAAGTAGGCCTTGACCCGGAACCAGATGCCCGCCAAGCCTCTGGGTTCGAACACGAGAAAGAGCACGATCAACAGGCCGAAGATGGCCTGGTTGAGCGCGAACACGCTGATGAAGCCGTCCCCGCCCGCCTCGGTGGCGACACCGGGAATGGCGCTGGAGTACTCGTCGATCAGGGCCGGCAGCGCACCGACGAAGATCGCGCCGAGGATCGAGCCGAAGATCGTGCCCAGCCCGCCGACGATGATGATCGCGATGTACTGGATGGACAGCAGCAGCGTCCAGTCGTCCGGACTGACGTGCTGCTGGTAGGAGCCGAACAGCGCGCCGGCCATCGAGGCGATCGCGCTGGACACCATGAACGCGCCGATCTTGTACCGGCCGGCCCGCACGCCGATCACCTCGGCGGCCTGGTCGTGGTCCCGCACCGCGCGCAGCGCCCGGCCCGGCCGGGTGCGCGCCAGGTTCTTCGCCAGCAGCGCGATCACCGCCACCAGCACCCAGACCAGCCAGAAGTAGCCCTGGTTGCGGGAGTAGGTCTCGCCGGCGAGCTTGATCGCACCGAGGTCGACCGGGCCGATCGTGGGCTGGGCGAGCACCGAGGTGCCGTTGTTGCCGCCGGTGACGTCCTTGAGGTTGCGCCACAGGTGCTCGCCGATGAAGATCAGCCCGAGCGTGACGATGGCCAGGTAGTGGCCGCGCAGCCGCAGCGTGAACGGCCCGATGAGCCCGCCGAGCACGGCCCCGACGGCGGCGGAGGCCAGCAGCCACAACGGAAGCGGCAGCCCGGCGTCCCCGCCCACCAGCGCCGCGCAGTAGGCGCCCGCGCCGATGAAGAAGCTGTGGCCGAGCGAGATCTGTCCACAGTAGCCGGTGAGCAGGTTGAGCCCGATCGCGCCGATCGCGGTGATGCCGGAGTAGATCAGCACGGACAGCCAGAAGTCGTCCTGCACCACGGTCGGCAGCACCAGCAGGACCGCGAGCATCGCCACCAGCCCCACCCGGGACGCGGGCGTGCCGAAGAGCCGCAGGTCCTCGGCGTAGCTGCGGACCAGGTTGCGGTGCGGGCGCGCGGTCCGGCCCTTCGTCCGCGTCAGCAGAGCTGCCATCAGATGCGCCTCACGTCCTTGGTGCCGAGGAGCCCGTACGGCCGGATCAGCAGGATCACGATCATCAGCAGGTAGGGCACGATGAGCGAGACGTTCGAGCCCGCCCAGGAGAACAGCTGGTCCTGGTAGCCGCGGGTGAGCGCCTCGGCGAGGCCGATGATCAGGCCGCCGAGCACCGCCCCCGCCGGGGAGTCCAGCCCGCCGAGGATCATCGCGGGGAACGCGGCGAGCGCGATGAAGCTGATCGACGGCGAGAGCCCGGCCGGCCCCGCGGCCAGCGTGATGCCGGCCAGGGTGGCGAGCGCGGCGGCGATCGCCCAGGACACCGCGTAGACCCGGCGGGCGCTGATCCCCTGCGCCAGCGCGGCTTCCGGGTCGAACGCGGTGGCCCGCATCGCGAGGCCGAACGAGGTGTAGCGGAAGAACAGGAAGAACGCGACCACGACGGCCGCGGTGAGCCCGATCGTCCACAGGTCGCGCACGCCGAGCACGAGCCCGCCCACCTCGACGGTCTGGATGTTCCACGGGTTGTTCACCGGCAGGTTGTCGAAGCCCCAGATCGCGGTGATCAGCGGCTCGATGACGAACAGCAGGCCGATGGTGATCATGATGACCGCGAACGGCGGCTGGCCGACCATCCGCCGCAGCACCAGGCGTTCCACGCTCGCGCCGACGACGGCCGCGGCCGCGCAGGCGAGCAGGATCGCGACGCCGAACGCGAGCGCGAGGCTGTTGGAGAACGTGTAGCCGAGGTAGGCGCCGAGCGCGAGCAGCCCGCCCTGGGCGAAGTTGATGACCCCGGTGGACTTGTAGATGACGACGAAACCCAGCGCCACCAAGGCATACGTCGAGCCGAGAGCGAGCCCCGCGAAGACGTTGGTGAGAAAGGCACTCATGCGTACATCGCCTCGATCTCGGCCGCGAACCGCTCGGCCATGGCCCGGCGCTTGACCTTCTGGGTGGCGGTGAGCTCGCCGTCCTCGTGGTCGAGCTCCTTGCCGATCAGGGTGAACCTCTTGATCCGCTCCACCTGCGCGAGCTCCTCGTTGGCCTCCCGCACCACCGTGTCGATCAGCGCCCGCACGTCGGGCTTCGCGGACAGGTCGGCGTAGGTCGTGTACGCGAGACCGCGCCTGCTGGCCCAGTTGCCGACCGTGTCGAGCTCGATGCCGATCAGCGCGCTCAGGTACTTACGCCGGTCGCCGACCACCACCGCCTCGCGCACGAACGGCGAGACCTTCAGCAGGTTCTCGATCTCCGACGGCGAGACGTTCTTGCCGCCGGCGGTGATGATGATGTCCTTCTTGCGGTCGGTGATCCGCAGGAAGCCGTCCGCGTCGAGCTCGCCGACGTCGCCGGTGTGCAGCCAGCCGTCCGGGTCGACGGCCGCCGCGGTCGCGTCGGGGTCGTCGAGGTAGCCCTGGAACACGCCGGCCGAGCGGGTGAGGATCTCGCCGTCCTCGGCGATCTTCACCTCGACGCCGGGGGTGACCGTGCCGACCGTGCCGAGCCGGACGTCGCCGGGCGGGTTGAGCGTGCAGATCGCGGTGTCCTCGGTCTGCCCGTAGCCCTCGCGAACCGGGACCCCGATGGCCCACAGCCACTCCAGCACCTGCGGCGCGATCGGCGCGGCACCGCTGATCGGCGCGCGCACCCGGGACATGCCGAGCCGCTCGCGCAGCGCGCGGAACACCAGCAGCCCGCACACCGCGAGCACCACCCGGTCGCCGGCCGTGAGCCGGCCGGACATCCGGCGCGGGGCGATCCGCCTGCCCTGGCGCACGCACAGGCGGTAGAGCACGCGCTTGAGCCAGGAGGCGTCCGCCATCCGGATCTCGACGGTGGCGAGCATCTTCTCCCACACCCGCGGCACGCCGAGGAACACGGTCGGCTGGACGTCGCGCAGGTCGTTGGCGAACGACGGGCCGCCCTCGCCGAAGTTGACCACGAGCCCGGCCCAGATGCCGTCGATCACCGAGATCAGCCGCTCGGCGACATGACACAGCGGCAGGTAGCTCAACACCTCGTCGCCCCGCGCCGCGCCGAGCGCCTCGACGAACGCGTGGCCGGACGCGACGAGGTTGCGCTGCGAGATCATCGCGCCCTTCGGCGGGCCGGTCGTGCCGGAGGTGTAGACGAGAACGGCGGTGGCGTCGGGGTCCAGCGCGGCGACCGAGTCGGCGTAGCGGCCGGCCGACTCCGGCGTGTGGCCGCGCTTCTCCAGCTCGGCGAAGGTGAGCACGCCGGGGAGATCGGCGAGGCGCAGCCCGCGCGGGTCCATCACGACGATGTGGCGCAGCAGCGGCAGCTTGTCCCGCACGGCGAGCGCCTTGTCCAGCTGCTCCTCGTCCTCGGCGATCAGCACCTCGGCCGCCGAGTGCGCGAGCAGGTACTCCACCTCCGCCGCGGGCGAGGTCGGGTAGACGCCGATGCCGCACGCGCCCAGGCCCTGCACGGCGAGGTCGGCGATCACCCACTCCGGCCGGTTCTCCGCGTGGATCGCCACCCGCGAGCCGGGCACGACGCCGAGCGTGCGCAGCCCGGCGGCCACGTCCGCGACGCGTTTCGCGTACTCGGCCCAGGTCCACTCGCGCCAGCAGCCGCGGTACTTCTCCCGGATCGCGACGACGTCACCGCGGGTCTCGGCGTGTTCCAGCAGCCGCGCGGCCAGCGTCGCCGTCCCGGTGGCCTCCTCGACGGTCGCGGTCACGCGCCACCTCCGAGGTAGGCCTCGATCACCTTGGGGTCCTGCTGGATCCGCGCGGGCGTGCCGGTGGCGATCGGGACGCCGAAGTCCAGCGCCAGCACCCGGTCGGCGAGGTCCATCACGAGCCGCATGTCGTGCTCCACCAGGATCATCGCCAGGTCGAGCTCGCGGCGGACCTCGACGAGGTAGCGGGCCATGTCCTCGGTCTCCTCAACGTTCATGCCGGCGACCGGCTCGTCGAGCAGCAGCAGGGTCGGCGACATCGCGAGCGCCCGGCCGAGCTCGGCTCGCTTGGCGACGCCGTACGGGAGCAGGCCCGCGGGGATGCGGCGGTAGGGCTCGAGCTCGAGCAGCTCGACGATCTCCTCGACGGCCGCGCGGTGCTCGATCTCCTCGCGCTTGGCCCGGCCCCACCAGAACATCCCGGCGAGCATCCCGGTGCGCATCAGGTGATGCCGGCCGAGCATGAGGTTCTCGATGAGCGTGAGCTGCTCGAACAGGCCGAGGTTCTGGAACGTGCGGGCCACGCCCATGGCGGCGATCGACGCGGGCGAGCGGCCGTTGATCCGCCTGCCGGCCAGGGTGATCGTGCCCTTCTGCGGGCGGTAGACGCCGTTGAGGCAGTTGAAGATCGAGGTCTTGCCGGCGCCGTTCGGGCCGATCACCGCGAACAGCTCGCCACGGCCGACGGTGAAGCTCACCCCGCCCAGCGCCGTGACCCCGCCGAAGGTCAGCGTCAGGTCGCGCACCTCCAGCAGCGGCGCGGGGGTCTCCCGGGGCGGGGCCGCTTCCGGCTCCGCCACGGGGGTTTCCGCCTGCTCGGTCAGGCGCTCCATCGCTTCTTCCTCCGGTAGCTCTTGACCTCCGCGAACGAGTGCCGCTCCGTGTCCGAGGTCGAGCCCAGGTAGAACTCGCGGATGTCCTCGTCGACGAGCAGCTCGGCGGCCGGGCCGTCGCGGACGACCTTGCCGACCTCCATGACGTAGCCGAAGCTCGCGATCGACAGCGCCATCACGGCGTTCTGCTCGACCAGCAGCACGCTGGTGCCCTGCTCGTTGATCTGCACGACGATCTCGCGGACCTGCTCGACGAGCTTGGGCGCGAGACCAAGCGACGGCTCGTCGAGGAGCAGGAGCCTGGGGCGGGCCATGAGCGCGCGGCCGATCGCGAGCATCTGCTGCTCGCCGCCGGAGAGGTAGCCCGCGGTCGAGCGTCTGCGCTCGGCGAGGATCGGGAAGAGGTCGAACACGCGGCTCACGGACTCGCGGTACTCGGCACGCCGGCGGGTGTGCGCGCCGGCCCTGAGGTTCTCCTCGACGGTCATCTCGGCGAAGATCCGCCGGCCCTCCATCACCTGCCCGACGCCGTGCCGCACGACGTCGGCCGGGTCCGCGCCGGTGAGGTCCGCGTCGCCGACCCGGACCGTGCCCTTGGTGATCTTGCCGCGGTGGGTGAACAGGAGGCCCGTGACCGCGCGGAGCAGGGTGGTCTTGCCGGCCCCGTTGGCCCCGAGCAGGGCGACGATGGAGCCGTCCGGCACCTCGAGGGACAGGCCACGCAGTACGAGGACCACGTCGTCGTAGACGACCTCGAGGTTGTTGACCGACAGGATTGGCGCTGCTGGTTCGAGCGCTGCTGACATGGCCGCTCCGCATTGAGCCCGGTACAACCTCGAACTTCCGACGTGACCTCGACCACGTCAGGTCCGGACCGTAACCGCTGTCGCCGAGGGCGGGCAAGGATCATGCCGAACTGTTACCAGTGGGTATACCGGGCAAACCGGTCGACACTCCCATCCGTCACGCCCGGCCTCGAGCTGGGCCTGACCCGGCGGGTGTCAGACTCGACCGCGTGACCTCGGTTTTCGACTGGCTGGACACCCGCGCCGACGAGCGGCGGCAGGCCGGCCTCGCGCGCCGGCTGCGGCCCCGCCGCCCCGACTCGGACCTGCTGGACCTGGCGGGCAACGACTACCTCGGGCTGGCGCGGGACAAGCGGGTCACCGGCGCCGCCGCGGCCGCGACGCTGCGCTGGGGCGCGGGGTCGACCGGGTCCCGGCTGGTCACAGGCACCATCGAGGCGCACACCGAGCTGGAGCACGAGCTGGCCGCGTTCTGCGGCACCCAGGCCGCGTTGGTGTTCTCGTCGGGGTTCACGGCGAACCTGGGCGCGCTCACCGCGCTGTCCGGCAAGGGCAGCGCCATCGTCACGGACGCCTACCTGCACGCCTCGCTGATCGACGGCTGCCGGCTGTCCCGGGCGGACGTGGCCGTGGTGGCCCACGCCGATGCGACGGCCGCCGCGCACGCGCTGCGGACCCGGCGGACGGACCGCGCCCTGATGGTCACCGACTCGGTCTTCTCGGTCGACGGGGACCTCGCGCCGCTGCCCGCGCTGTTCGAGGCCTGCCGGGCCACCGGGGCGGCGCTCGTCGTGGACGACGCGCACGGGTTCGGCGTGCTGGGTGAGGGCGGCCGCGGCGCGGTGGCCGACGCCGGGCTGATCGGTGAGCCGGACGTGGTGACCACGGTGACGCTGTCCAAGGCGCTCGGCGCGCAGGGCGGCGCGGTGCTGGGGCCGCGACGGGTGATCAAGCACCTCGTCGACTCGGCGCGGAGCTTCATCTTCGACACCGGCCTCGCGCCGGCGAGCACGGCGGCCGCGCTGGCCGCGCTGCACGTGCTGAAGGACGAGCCGGGCCTGCCGTCCCGGGTGCGCGCCAACGCGCTGACCCTGGTGTCCGGCCTGCGTGCCGCGGGCCTGACCGTGACCGAGCCGGCCGCCGCCGTGGTGTCGGTGCTGGCGCCGTCGCCGGAGGCCGCGGTCCGCTGGGCCGAGGACTGCCGGGCCGCGGGCGTGTGGGTGGGCTGCTTCCGGCCGCCGTCGGTGCCGGACAACGTGTCCCGCCTGCGCCTGACCGCCCGCGCCGACCTCACCGAGGGCGAGCTGACCCGGGCGGTCGAGGTGATCGCCCGGTGCGCGCCGGGCGGCGCATCGTGATGTGCTCGATGCCGTCCTCGTCGAACGGCTCGCCCTCCGGCTCGAAGCCGAACCGCGCGTAGAACCGCTGGGCGTAGGTCTGCGCGTCGAGCACCACCTCGTCGTCGCCGACCCGTGCCATCGCGGTCCGCATCAGCAGCGCGCCGAGGCCCTCGCCGCGGGCCTCCTTGGCCGTGCACACGCGGCCGATCCGCCAGCCGCCACCCGGCTCGGTGAGCAGGCGCAGGTACGCCCGCGGCTCGCCGGTGGGTGGCCACCAGAAGTGGCCCGTGTCCGCGCGCAGGTCACGGCCGTCGAGGTCGGGATACGGGGACTCCTGCTCCACCACGAACACGTCGACCCGCAGCTTGAGCAGGGCATACAGCAGGTCGGGCGGCAGCTCGTCGCCGGCGGCGAAGCGTGGTTGGCTCACCCCCGAGTGATATCAGATCTGTTGCTCGAGGACGTCGGCGTACGCGCCGACCCGGGTGTAGACGCCCGGCTTGCCCGGGGCCGCGCAGCCCTCGCCCCACGACGTGATGCCGACGAGCTTGCCGTTGACGACGAGCGGGCCGCCGGAGTCGCCCTGGCACGAGTCGACGCCGCCCTGCGCCACGCCCGCGCAGGTCATCGCGGCGGACTTGTAGGCGGGGTAGGACTTCACGCAGTCGGCGTCGGCGATGATGGGCACGCCGGCCTTGAGCAGGAAGCGGGACGGCTGGCCGTCGGCGGCGGTGCGGCCCCAGCCGAGGATGAGGCCGACCGTGCCGGCCTTGTAGGACTCGGTGTCGCTCTTCGCGGGGAGGTCGAGCGTCTGGTAGGGCATGCGGTTGGTGAGCGTGAGGACGGCGACGTCGGCGCCGGAGCGGACGCCCTTGAAGTCCGGGTGGATCCAGATCGCGCGGACCGGGCTGGTGAAGCCGGCGCCGCTCTCCTTGTCCTCGCGGCCGGCAACCACCAGGACGTCCGCCGGTGCCTTGCCGATCGCGCAGTGGGCGGCGGTGACCACCTTGTTGTCGTCGACGAGGGTGCCGCCGCAGTACTGGAACCCGTCGGCGGTGGTCAGGTACACGACGTAGCTGTGGTCGGCGATGCTGGCCCGGTTGCCGCCGACGATCTGCTGGTCGGCGTTGGCCTGGCTGAGCCCCACGGCGACGGCGCCGGTGGCGACGATGCTCGCCGCGACGAGCAGCCGCGTGACCCGGGAGGTGGCCCCCATGTCTTCTCCTCACACTGGTCGACACTGCCCAAGCAGGCTTTCGTGGGGGCGTCGCCGGGTCAACTTGACCATGTCGCTCAACCAGGTGAATTCGGTGGTCGGGCATGCTGGGTGGGTGGGTTTGTCGCGCATTGTGCTGTTGCTGGCCTTGCTGGCCGGCGGCTGTTCGTCCAGTCCGTCCCCTCCGTCGCCTTCGCCCTCGTACTCCCCGCCTTTCTCCCCACCTCCCGCCGGCCCGTCGTGGATCCCCGGCGCCGACCCGCTGCCGCTGCGGCCGGACGGCTACGGCGAGGTGCGGCCCACGCCGCCGGCGCTGGTGAACCGCAGCCTGCCGACGGTCGACCACCTGCCGCCCCCGCGCGGTAACCGGTACGCGGCGACCGCGGATCCGGTGCCGTCGTCGGTGCTGGCGCGCAGCACGTGGCGGAGGAACTGCCCGGTCGAGCCCGGGCAGCTGCGGTACCTGACGATGTCGTTCTGGGGCTTCGACGGCCGGGCGCACACCGGCGAGATGATCGTGGCCCGCACGGTGGCCGCCGACGTGACGCGCGCGTTCAAGTCCCTGTTCGACGCCCGCTTCCCGATCGAGGAGATGCGGGTGGTCCGCGCGGCCGAGCTCACCGCACCGCCGACGGGCGACGGCAACAACACGACGGCGTTCGTCTGCCGTCCGGCGGTGTTGCTGGGGAGATGGTCCGCCCACGCGCTGGGCCTGGCGATCGACGTGAACCCGTTCCAGAACCCCTACCGCCGCGACGACCTCGTCCTGCCGGAGCTGGCCTCGTCCTATGTGGACCGTGCGAAGGTCCGTCCCGGCATGATCCTCCCGGGCGACGGCGCGGTCCGGGCATTCGCGGCCATAGGCTGGAAATGGGGCGGCGAATGGTCGACCCCGGTGGACCTACAACACTTCACCGCCACCGGCGGCTAGTCCGCCTCCCCGGGATTAAAAGTGTGCGTTGCGTCCCGGCGAATGGTGCGGGTATCGAGGTGGGTGGTGGCTGGGTGCCGTCACGGTCCCCTGAGGTTCCGGTGGTCGGCGCAGGACTTCACTAGTCCGCCTCCCCGGGATTTAAAGTGT
>NZ_DASWSJ010000107.1:0-2115 GCF_036402745.1 Actinophytocola sp.
GTCGGCATTGGGACCGGGGAGCCTTCGGGTGTCTGCCATCTCGAGACCGCCTCCTTGGCCCACTCGAAGTGGACTGCTCCATTCGGCTTAACCTTGATCCACCGTAGAACCGCGCCAAAACTTGTTCAAGGGGTCTGGCACCAGAAACCTGTTAATTCAACCGATGGGTGATCGCGGGGTGTCCGAGCACTCACCCCCCGGAGTTGCCGAGGAGGCTCCGTGAACGGACGATGTCCGCGTGATGACGCACCCGGAGCACTCCGCCGCCGGCGAGCAGGAAACCGGCGCGCCAGAAGAAGATCCGGTCGCGCAGCTGGTGTTGTCGGTGGCCGCGGTCGCCCGTCGGCTCGGCGTCGCACCGGCGACTTTGCGGACCTGGGACCGCCGGTACGGCCTCGGTCCCAGTGATCACACGACCGGGCGACACCGCAAGTACGCGCCGGGCGACATCGCCAGACTGGAGCTCATGCAGCGGGCGCTGCTGCGGGGCGCGTCGTCGGCCGAAGCGGCGAAGTACGCGTTGACCGCTAGGGTGCCCGTGCCTCGATCGCTCACGCCGTCGACGCCGGCACCGGTCCCGGTGCTCACCGGCGGCGAGTTCGAGGCCGGGCGGGCCAGCACGGGCGGCCGGGGCCTGAGGATGCCGGGAGCGAGCCGCCGGGCGCGGGGGCTCGGCCGGGCCGTCCTCGCGATGGACTCGGCCGCCGCGCAGCAGATCCTCGCCGACTCGCTCGACGAGGACGGCGTGATCACGACCTGGGACGAGGTCGTCCGGCCGTTGCTGGGCGCGATGGCCGCGCGGTGGGAGCACTCGGGGGCGGGTGTCGAGGTTTCACACCTGCTCGACGAGTGCGTGCTGGCCGCGATGATCCGCGTGACGCCCATCGTGACCACTCCCCGCAACCACCGGCCGGTGCTGCTGGCGTGCATGCCGGACGAGCGCCACAACCTCCCGCTCTACCCGCTGGCCGCTGTGCTGGCGCAGCGCGGGATCGGGATTCGTCAGCTCGGAGCGGCCCTGCCGACGGAGGCGCTGCGGTCCGCCATTCGGCGTACCGCGCCCGCCGCGGTGGTGCTCTGGGCGCAGCTGCCGCGCTACGCCGATCCGGGGGCGCTGGCCGCGTTGCCGCGAACGAGGCAGCAGGTGCGGGTGTTCATCGGCGGTCCGGGCTGGGAGCGCAACGTCGCACCTCCGACGGCTGAACGGGTGGACGACCTCGCTGCCGCGGCCGCGGCGATCGAGCGATCAGTCTGTTGATCTTCTTCCACGGCTTGGTCCGTCCGAGCCGAAATGAGACGGGTATGAGGCCCGCATGCACCCGTCCGGCCCAATCGGCCCAGTGGTCCAAGATCGACTCAACGTGACTGTCGGTGGTGCCCGGCACGATGGCGCCGTGGACGACCAACTACGACGGGCCGCGTTCGGCGACCGCCCCGAGACACCCGTTTGGCACGGCCTGGCGGGCGGCTCCCCGCGCGAGCGGTGGCTCGCATCCGTGGTCCTCGGCGGCCAAGGGCACTACGCGGCGGCGTCCACCGCCCTCACCGCGCTCCTGGCGGACCGGGACCGCGTCATCGCCTCGTTGGCCGCGTCCACGCTGGCGTCGCACCGCCGCCAACTGGGCGGCCACCAGGCGGCACGGGTGCTGGACGCCAGGGCGCTCGCCACCGCGCCGACCACGAGCAGGGCCGATCCGGACGGCGTCGACGCCGCGGGCGCCTGGGCGGACGCGTTGCTCGGACTGGCCGCAGACGCCATCGGCGCAGGTCGGACGGCTGAAGCCCGGCGCTTGCACGCCAGGGTCGAGCCGGTGGGCTGGCGGACGCGGGTCCGGCACGGCTGGGTCGCGGCCGAGATCGAGCTGGCGGAGGGTAGGGCGGAGCGGGCCATCGCGCCTGCTGAGACGGCCGCCGCGGTGGCGCGCGAGGCGGGCGCGCTGCGCCACGTGGCGAAATCCGACCTCGTCCTGGGGGCCTCGTTGGTCGTGTGGGGGACCCCCGACGGGGTGGCTCGCGGGGTTGAGCTACTCGAGTGTGACCTAAATCACATCACCAACCGAGGCCTGCTCTCGTTGTTCTGGCCGACGGCACTCGTCCTGGTCGGTCATGACCCAT
>NZ_DASWSJ010000108.1:0-13563 GCF_036402745.1 Actinophytocola sp.
CAGGCATGTTCGACGTCGCAGTGATCGAGGACCCGGCCGCGGCCGAGGTGTCCCTGGACCCCATGCGGGCCAAGCTGTTGGCCGCGCTGGCCGAGCCGGGATCGGCGACCAGCCTCGCCAACCGGGTGGGCCTGCCGCGCCAAAAGGTCAACTACCACCTGCGCGCGCTGGAGAAGCACGGGCTCGTGGAGCTGGTCGAGGAACGCCGCAAGGGCAACGTCACCGAGCGCATCCTGCAGGCGACCGCCTCCTCCTACGTCATCTCTCCGATGGCGCTCAGCGCCGTGCAGCCCGATCCCGAGCGGGCGCCCGACCGCCTCTCGGCCCGCTGGCTGCTGGCCGTCGCCTCGCGGTTGGTGCGGGATGTGGGCACGTTGATCACCGGCGCGACGAAGGCGCAGAAACGCGTCGCGACCTTCGCGCTCGACGGGGAGGTCCGCTTCGCCTCCGCGGCGGACCGGGCGGCGTTCGCCGAGGAGCTCGCGCAGACGGTCACTACGCTGATCGGCCGCTACCACGACGAGAACGCCGGGGCCGGCCGCGACCACCGGCTGATCGTCGCGATTCACCCCACGGTCAGGAGCGAGTGATGGGACACGAGTTCAGCAAGGCCGACGAGGTCGAGGTCGACGCGACACCCGAACAGGTGTGGCAGGCCATCGCGACCGGCCCGGGCATCGACTCCTGGTTCATGGGCCGCAACGAGGTCGACACCGAGCAGGGCGCGGTCCGGATGTCGTTCGGCGGCTACCAGCCCGAGCACAAGGTCACCGCGTGGGAGCCGCTGCACCGCTTCGCCTACCGCTCCGACGACGCCCCCAACGGCCGGTTCATCGCCTACGAGTTCCTCATCGAGGGCCGCGACCGGTCCAGCACCGTGCTCCGCATGGCCGCCAGCGGCTTCCTCCCCGGCGACGACTGGGAGGCCGAGTACGACGCGATGACCAAGGGCGGCGCGCTGTTCTTCGCCACGCTCGCGACCTACCTGCGCCACTTCGCCGGCCGCACCGCGGTGCCGGTCACCGCGTTCGGCCCGATGATCACCGACTGGGACAGCGCCTGGGCCACGCTCACCAAGGCCCTCGGCCTGGCCACGATCCCCCGCCCCGGCGACCGGGCGCATCTCGACGTGGAGGGGCTCGAGCCGATCGACGGCGAGGTGTACTTCGCCAACGCCGACACGCTGGGCGTGCGCACCGGGGACGCGCTCTACCGGTTCATCAAGGGCTTCGCCGGCCCCATCATCGCCGGCCACCACCTGTTCGGCCAGGCCGACGAAGGCGCCGCGGAACGCGCCTGGCAGGCCTGGCTCACCACGACCTTCGCCTGATCTGGAGGAATGTCATGACCAGCACCATCACCTCGGCCGACGGCACGAAGATCGCCTACGAGCGCACCGGCGACGGACCGCCGCTGATCATCGTCGACGGCGCGATGTGCTACCGCGACAGCGGCCCGTCCCGCCCGATGGCAGCCGAGCTCGAGAGCGACTTCACCGTCCTCACCTACGACCGGCGCGGCCGCGGCGAGAGCGGGGAGGGCACCGAGATCGCCCTCGAGCGCGAGGTCGAGGACCTCGAGGCGCTCGCCAAGGAGGCCGGCGGCGCGCCGTTGCTGTACGGCTCGTCCTCCGGCGCGGTGCTCGCGCTCGAGGCGGCCTCCCGGGGTGTCGGCGCGGCGAAGCTCGCGATGTACGAGCCGCCGGTGATCGTGGACGACTCCCGGGACCCGCTGCCCGCGGACTATCCCCAGCAGCTGGACGCGATGATCGCCGAGGGCCGCCACGGTGACGCGATCAAGAGCTTCATGCGGTTCGTCGAGGTGCCCGGGTTCGCGATCGCGTTGATGCGGCTCATGCCGGTGTGGCCGAAGCTCAAGGCCGTGGCGCCGACGCTGCGCTACGACTTCGCGTTCATGTACGAGCTGCAGCGGGGCCGGGCGCTGCCGGAGACCCGCTGGTCGACGGCCACCCTGCCCACGCTCGTGGTCGACGGCGGCAAGAGCCCGACCTGGATGCGCAACGGCAACGAGGCGTTCGCCGAGGTGCTGCCGAACGCCACCTACCGGACCCTGCCCGGGCAGAACCACCTGGTGAAGGCCAAGGCCCTCGCGCCGTGGCTGCGGGAGTTCTTCGCCGGGTAAGGGACCGCCTCAGCACCCCTTACCTCGCCGATCGACGCCCCTCAGTGCCCGGGGTAAGGGATGTGCGGGCCGGTAGTGGGTGATCGTCGGATGCCCGGGTACCGGCCTCAGGACGAATCTTCTCCTTGTCAGCAAGACAGAGCGAACAAGGAGAAGGACATGAACTGGACGCCTGAGGTCGTGCGGGCCGAGATGGACTACCGGGTGGAGCGCGCGCTGGGCGACGTGCGGCGCGGGACCACCCTGGAGCACCTGCGGGCAGCGCGCGCCGGCCACCCCTCCTGGTGGCGGCGGGTGCGCGTGCAGCACCGTGCGACCAACGACGCGGCATGAGCGGTCCGGCCCGACCGGGCCGGCGACGACGAACGACGCCTTCGCGGACATCGCGGAGGCGTCGTTCGCTGGGCTCAGCGGAGGCGTCGTTCGGGGTCAGGCGGTGTGCTTCACCAGCTCGTCGAGGACCAGCGGCCAGTTCTCGAGGGGGAACTCGTGGCCCGTGTGCGGCAAGGGAACCAGGCGGGCGTCCGGGATCTCCCGGGCCAGGGCCTCGCCGTGGATGAGCGGGAACATCGGGTCCTCGGTGCCGTGCAGAACCAGCGTCGGCACCGTGATCTCCGGCAGCCTGGACCGCCAGCTCCCCTCACCGCCTTTGGTCGCGTAGTGGTTCTTCGCCGCGGACTCCGGCGACGTCGTCCGGTCGTACGCGATGGTCACCACCTCGCGGACGGCCGCCTCGTCGAAGGGCCTGGTCGGCGACGTCACCAGCCGCTGGCTCGCCACCTGGTAGTCGATGACCGCCGCCCGGTCGGTCCAGTCCGGCTCCGCGAGCCACTCGATCCGGCCCATCGGCAGGTCGGCGTCACCCGCCCCGCCGCTGGTCGACATCAGCGTCAGCGTCCTCAACAGCGCCGGCTCGCCGAGCGCCAGCAGTTGCGCGATCGCCCCGCCCATGGATATGCCGACCACGTGCGCCCGGCCCACGCCCAGCGCGTCGAGCACCCCGGCCGCGTCGGCGAACAGCTCGTCGGAGGTGTAGCCCGGCTCGCCCGGCGGGTGACTCACCGACTCGCCGGTGTCGCGGTGGTCGTAGCGAATCACGAACCGGCCGGCGGCCGCCAGCCGCGCGCAGAACCCCGGCTCCCACCAGTCCATCGACGCACCCGCGCCGCCGATCAGCAACACCGCCGGGGCCGACGCCGAGCCGAACGTCGAGACCCCCAGCCGCACCCCGCGAACGTCGAGCACCATCACCGCACCTCCCGGCCCAGCTTGCCCAGCAACGCCTCGAACGGCGACGCGCCCACGGGAACCGGCACCGGGTCGGCGAACGCACCGTCGGGCGCCGGGCCGTCGGACAGCGCGGCGACCGCGGCCACGACGCCCGCGTCCGGCGCGTACGGCAGCCCCGCGCCGGTCGCGAGGTCCCAACCGTGTACCAGCGACTCCGACAGGCTGATGTGCGCGATCACCCAGCCCGGCAGGACACCGCCGGGGAACGGGTGCTCGGCCGCGAGCACCTCGGGCCGGGCGAACGCGGCCAGGCACCGGCCGGTCGCGTCACGAAAACCGGCGAGCAGGTCCGTGCGCCCGGAGTCCTGCGCGCCGGACACCGTGCCCGCGAAGAAGTCGAGCGAGTCGACCAGGTGCTCGGCGACGTCGCGCACCGTCCACCCGGCACACGGGCTCGGCGCGTCCCACCGCCCCGCCGGGATCGCGGCGAGCACGTCGGCGGTCGCCGCGTAGCCGCGTTCGAGCACTGCGACGTCGATGCCGGTCAGCTGGGTCATCGGGTCCTCCCTCATCCGGTTGTCACCCCACCGACGAACGACCGAAGCCCGGATCGACAGCCGCTACCCGGAAACCTCGGCGAGCCGCCCGGCGAGGTAACGCCGCTCGGTGTCGCTGCCCGCGAGCTCGATCGCCGCGCGGTAGGCGTCGGCGGCCTCGGCGCGGCGGTCCAGCCGGCGCAGCAGGTCGGCCCGGGTCGCGGGCAGCAGGTGGTAGCCGGCGAGCTCGCCGTCCTCGACCAGGCGGTCCACGAGCACCAGCCCGGCCGCCGGACCGTCGGCCATGGCCACCGCGACCGCCCGGTTGAGCTCGACGATCGGCGACGGCACGTACTTCCCGAGCTCGGCGTAGAGCGAGGCGATCTGCGGCCAGTCGGTGTCCGCGGCGGTCGGCGCGGTCGCGTGGCAGGCCGCGATCGCCGCCTGCACCTGGTAAGGCGCCGGCCGGCCGCGGCGCAGCGCCGACTCCAGCAACGCGACGCCCTCGGCGATCTCGGCGGCGTTCCAGCCGCCGCGGTCCTGGTTGTCGAGCGTCACCAGCTCACCGTCGGCGTCCACCCGGGTCGACCGGCGCGCGTCGTGCAGCAGCAGCAACGACAGCAGGCCGGCGACCTCCGGCTCGTCGGGCATCAGCCCGGCCAGCACCCGGGCGAGCCGGATGGCCTCCTCGGTGAGCGAGCGGCGCACCAGGTCGGCGCCCGCCGTGGCCGCGTAGCCCTCGTTGAACAGCAGGTACAGCACGCCGAGCACGGCGCTCGTACGCTCGGGCAGCAGGTCCGCGGGCGGGACCCGGTACGGAATGCCGGCGTTGCGGATCTTCTTCTTGGCCCGCACGAGGCGCTGGGCCATCGTGGCCTCCGGCACGACGAACGCCCGCGCGATCTCGGCGGTGGTGAGGCCGGTGAGCGTGCGCAGGGTCAACGCCACCCGCGCATCGAACGCGAGCGCGGGGTGACAGCAGGTGAAGATAAGCCGCAGCCGGTCGTCCCGGATCTCCTCCGCCGGCTCGGGATCGGCGGCCACCTCGGCGAGCGCGGCGACCTCACGCAGCTTGGCCGCACCCACCGCGTCACGGCGCAGCCGGTCCACCGCCCGGTTGCGTGCGGTGGTGGTGAGCCAGGCGCCGGGCCTGCGGGGCACGCCGTCGCGCGTCCAGCGCTCCAGGGCCAGCGCGAAGGCGTCCTGCGCGCACTCCTCGGCGAGGTCCCAGTCGCCGGTGACCCGGATGAGGGTGGCCACGACCTGGCCCCACTCCGCGCGGAACGCCGCCGCGACGGCGGCTTCGACCGAGGCACTCACCAGAGCGGACGCACCTCGACCAGCCCGAACCGGGCGACCGGATGTGCCGCGGCGATGGCGACAGCCTCGTCGAGGTTGGCGCAGTCGATGACGGCCAGGCCGCCGATCTGCTCCTTGGTCTCCGCGAACGGCCCGTCGGCCAGGAGCACCTCGCCGTCGCGCACCCGAACGGTGGTGGCGTCGTCGGCCGGACGCAGCACCTCGCCGCTGACATATGCGCCGCGGCGCTTGACGTCCTCGACCCAGGCGAGCGCGTCGTCGGCCTCGCAGATGTCCTTCGACGACAGGTCCGGGGCATCGGACCCGTCGCCGCCGATCAGCAACAGGTAGCGCACACCTCATGCTCTCACGGGATTTCCGCGCTCGAGACCCTCGTCGTCGTCCGGGTCGCGTAGTACGGTTCGTAATGAACCGATGGCGTTGGGTAACAACCGTATCTGGGGAGGAACGGTGGTCACGAGCCGGCCGGTCGGCTACCGCGGCATTTTCCGCGACACCGAGTTCCGCGCGTTGTTCACCGCGCAGACCATATCGATCATCGGTGACCAGTTCGCCCGGGTGGCCCTGTCCGTGCTGGTGTTCGACCGCACCGGCTCACCGGCGTGGACCGCGCTCACCTACGGCCTCACCTTCCTCCCCGACCTCGTCGGCGGCCCGCTGCTGTCCGGGCTCGCCGACCGGCACCCGCGGCGCGGCCTCATGGTCGGCGCGGACGTCACCCGCGCCGGGCTGGTGGCGCTGATGGCGGTGCCCGGCATGCCGATCTGGCTGCTCTGCGTGCTTCTGGTGGCGGTGCATCTCCTCAGCGCGCCGGCGGGAGCCGCGCGTGGGGCGCTGCTGCCCGCGGTCCTCGGCGAGCGCGACTACCCGGCCGGGCAGGCGGCACTGCAGTCGGTCACCCAGGCCGCGCAGGTCATCGGCTTCGCGGGTGGCGGGGCGCTGGTCGCGGCCATCGGCACGGGCGGCGTGCTACTGGCGGACGCGGCGACGTTCGCGGTGTCCGCGCTGCTGGTGTGGTCGCTGGTGCGGGAGCGGCCGGTCGCGGGCGGGGGCGAGGACACGCGTCGCGCGTGGTGGCCGGACCTCCTCGCCGGCTCCCGTCTCGTGTGGACGGACCGGCGGCTGCGCGCGCTGGTGCTGTTCGCGTGCCTGGGCGGGTTCTACATCGCGGGCGAGGCGCTGGCCGCGCCGTACGCGCACGCGCTGGGCAGCGGTGCGGTGGCGGTCGGGTTCATGTTCGCCGGGTACGCGGCGGGCGCCGCCGCGGGGATGCTCGTGCTGGCCCGGCTGGCGAAACCGGTGCGGCTGCGGCTGTTGCCGCCGCTCGCGATCGCGTCGTGCGTGCCGCTGGTGCTGTGCTTCGCCGACCCGGGCCTCGTGCTCGTCGTCGCGCTGTTCGTGGCCTCGGGGATCGGGAGTGCCTACCAGGTGATCGCGTCGACCACGTTCGTGCTCGCGGTGCCGGACTCGCGGCGGGGGCAGGCGTTCGGCCTGGCGGTCACGGCCATCAAGGTGTCGCAGGGTTTGGGTGTGACGCTCGCCGGACTCGCCGCCGAGGGGATGGCGCCGCACCAGGTCGTCGGTGTGGCCGGACTGCTGGGGGTGGTCGCGGCGGCCGGGGTGACGTGGACCTGGCGGACCGCCGAGGGGCCCGCGGGCTCCCTCACAGGCCAGCCAGCATGATGCGCTTGACGCATACCTGTCGTACTCGGTCCTGCCGGTCCCGGCGGCCGCACGAGCGGGCGCCGCACTTCAGCACGTGGGACATCGGCGCGGTCGGGCACGTCGAGCGCGACCTTGTCCGCATCGTGGCCGCGGAGGCCACCAGTTAGGCCATTGGAGTGACGGGCCACCGCCGGGTAACACGTACTGTGATCAGCGCGATCATCTTAATGGTCACGACTACTGCCGGTAGCCGCCAGGCTGTCCGTGACCCCACGTCACTCTGAGGAAGTCATGCGAACCTTGTCCCCGGTTCTGGCTCCCGCCGGCCGGTACACCCCAGCCCTGTTCGTCCTGGTCGGCCTCGGTGCGGTCGGCTTGCTCGCGCCCTGGTCCTGGGCCCCGTTGCCGGCCATCGCGCTCGTCATCGGCACCATCCTCGTCCTCGGCGCCCGCAATGCGCTGCGCCGCGCGTCCCGGCAGATCGACACGATCCTCAGCGAGGAGCTCGGCCCGGACACCGACACCGCCGAGATCGTCACCGACGGTAAGCGTCCAATCAGCTAGTCCTGCGGGACCCTGGCGGTGGGAAACGGCCGCACGGTGCCCTGCTGGGGCCCGGCGCTCTGCTTGGGCAGCGGCACGACGTTGGACGCTGTCCCGTCCCGCGGCGCCGTGCCGGCCACCCGGGTGCGGTCCCGGCCCGCCGCCTTCGCCTCGTACAGGGCCGCGTCGGCGGCCAGCAGCACCGTCGTCCGGTCCTCGCCGTGCCCGGGGAAGATCGCCGCGCCGACCGACGCGGTGAGCCCGCTGATCACCCGCTCGACCCCGTCCAGATCCGTGGTCGTGACCTTCAGCGACGCGACCGCGGCGCGGATCCGTTCCGCGGTGACCGTGACGTCGGCCGCGTCGAGGCCGGGCATGACCACGGAGAACTCCTCGCCGCCGTACCGGCCGACCATGTCGTGGCCGCGCACCGAGTGCTTGATCGCATCGGCGACCGCGCGCAGCACCGCGTCGCCCGCCAGATGGCCGTAGCGGTCGTTGACCCGCTTGAAGTGGTCGAGGTCGAGCAGCAGCACGCCGAGCGTGCCGTCGAGGCGCCGGGCCCGGTCCATCTCGTCGGAGACCAGCTTGGCCCAGAACACCGAGTCGAACAGGCCCGTCTTGGCGTCGCTGCGGCTGGCGTCGCGGAACTGCGGCATCAGCAGCCCGGTGTGCAGCGAGAAGACCGTGACGACGAGGAGCGGCGTCCACCACGGGTGCGCCGCGACCATGACCGCGATGCCGCCGCCGAGGCCGATCGCGCCGGCGATCATCAGCTGGTCGCTGGCGTGCCCGAGTGCCATGCGCGGCGGCTGGTCCGGGTTGGTGGCGACGATGACGAACACGACGAGCCCGTAGTTCACGAGCCGGTACAGCGCGCCGGCGGCGACCACTGCGGCCAGCCCGCGCGGGCTGTCCAGAGCGGTGGCGAACGGCTCGGAGTGCGTGGGGTAGACGGCCGCGAGCACGGCGTAGGCCGCGGCACTCGCCAGCACGACGGTGGCCGCGGAGAAGATCTTGCGATGCACCAGCGCGCGGCGACGGTAGACCCGGAACCAGTTGTAGATGTAGCTGACGACGAACAGCAGGCAGATCAACGGCGGCGGCAGCAACAGGATCGCGGCGAAGAACCACACGGTCTGCAGGTGGTTGTACGGCGCGCCCTCCGCGGCGATCTCGCGGAGCCGCTCCATGCCGCGGGCTGCCTCCAGGTGCACCGTCGAGGCGAGCACCAGCAGGCCGAGCCAGATCCAGTGTTGGGTGGTGACCGGATAAAGCGCCGCGGTGGCCGTTACGACGGCCACCGCGGCGAATTCGGCCGAGAGGATGTATACCTGCACGAACCTGGGGAGGGACCATAGGGTCCAGCGGTTGGGCGTCAGCCGCCGCCACCCCTGCACGGGGTCAGGATGATCCGCACCGTGCACTACCGTGTCCCTTCGCAACGAGGGTCAACGGTAATGGCTCGGACACACAGTGTCGCGACTCCAAACGAGTGACGACCCTGAGCGAGCACCTGCTCGAGGAGGTGTCATGTCTTCAACCAAGAACACCGGTCGGCCCGCCGAATGGCGTTGACGCGCGACTGATGGGAGGCGTTCGCCGTGGAGATGGCACGACGAGCGCCTTTCATCCATTCCAGCCGGTGTTCTAAGCGATGCCCAGGCGGGCCAGCGGCTCCACCAGCTCACGCTCCTCGTAGGACAGGTGGGAGAGCAGCGTGTCGGTGAGCAGGTCGACCGCGTCGCTCAGCTCGAGGATCCCGTTCGGGTCACTCACCGTGGCGACGAGGGCGGCGTCCACCCGGTTGAGCACGTCGTGGATCACGTGGTGCTCCTCCTTCAGCCGGTCCAGCACCGGGGCCAGGCGCGGGTCCGCGCGGCGGATCTGCGGGAAGAACGACGTGTCCTCGAGCGAGTGGTGCATGGTGACGAACCGGCAGTAGCTCTCGCAGAACGCGCCGAGCGTCCAGTTGTTCTGGCGCATGGTCATCTCGTTGATCTCCGACCGGGCGGCGCCGACGTCGAGTGAGCCCTCCATGACCTGCCGGACCAGCCCGCGCACCCGGTCGAGCTCGCCGCGCAGGTGGTCGTGGATCTCGATCAGGTGCTGGCCGGTCATCCGGCCGTGGTCGACGTAGGTGGCGTCCGGGTCGGCCTCGGGGCCGGTCGGGCGCCGCGTCTCGTCCCACAACCGCGTGCTCGACAGGCGGGTGCCGTCGTCGGGGGTCGGGGTGACGCCGAGCCGGCTGTTCTCCCGCGGCGCCACGGGCTCGATGGCCGCGGGCGTCCTCGGCGCGCTGCCGAGATCGCGCTCCTGGGCCACCAGCTCACGCACCGCGGGCGCCACCTCCTCGGCGAAGCGGCGCAGGTCGTCGTCGCCGTCGCGGTCGACCATGAGGACGAAGCCGCTGATGCCGTCGGTGAGGGTGAGCTCGGCGAGCTGCTCGACCCAGACCTTGGCCGGGGCACGCAGGAACTCCGCGCCGGAGCCGGCGAACGAGCCGGCGATGTTGTACAGCCGCCGGATGTCCGATGTGGACCGACCGGCGGCTTCGGCGGCCTCGTCGATGAGCTCGTTCATACCGGCGAGCTGCTCCGGCGGCACGTAGGGCGAGCTGGGCAGCCAGCCGTCGGCGGCGCGGCCGATGAGCCCGAGCATGCGCTTCTTGTAGCCGCCGACCCAGATGCCGACGTCGTGCACGGGGAACGGACCGGGGTGCGCGCCGGCGAGCCGGTAGTGCTTGCCGTCGAGCCGGATGCCGCGGCCGGGCGTCCACAGCGCGCGCAGGACCTTGATGGCCTCGTCGAGTGCCTCGAGCGACTCGGCCGGGGTGCGGCGCGGGCCGTCCATGGCCTCGATGGCGTCCCAGAACGCGCCGGCGCCGAGGCCGAGCTCGGCGCGGCCGCCGGAGAGGATGTCGAGGCTCGCCACGCTGCGCGCGAGCACGCCGGGCGGGCGCAGCGGGAGGTTGGCGACGTTGGGGAAGACGCGGACCTTGGTGGTGCTGGCCGCGATCACCGACAGCAGCGTCCAGGTGTCGAGGAAGCCCCCTTGGTAAGGATGGTCCTGCACGCTGACGAGGTCGAGCCCGAGCCGGTCGGCGAGCCGGGCGAGGGTGAGCGTGTCTCCGGCAGCTTCCGCCGCGGGTGGCAGGAAGACGCCGAACTCGAGTGGGTGGCCATAGTCGGGCATGGAACAAGTATGCCACGGGATATTCTGTCTGACAGACGTTCTCATGTGCCGCGTATCATAGGGCCCATGACGGCACTGGACGGCGACCTCGGCTGGACGCTCGGCGTGGTCTTCCGTGCCTACGTCAAGGCGAGCAACACGGTGATGGCCGACGTGCCCGGCGGGCACCGCGGCTACCAGGTGCTTACCGCCGCCGCGCGGGACGAGGCGCCGTCGCAGTCGATCCTGGGTGCCCAGCTCGGCATCGACCGCACGGTGCTCACCTATCTCCTGGACGACATGGAGCGTGCCGACCTAGTGGCACGCAAGCCCGACCCGGCCGACCGCCGCACCCGTCAGATCGTGGCGACCGAGCCCGGCCGCGCACTGCTGTGCCGGCTCGAGGAACGCCTCGCGCACGCCGAGGCGCACATCCTCGCCGGCCTCCCCGGCGACGAGCAGCAGACCCTGAAGGCCCTGCTCACCCGGCTGGCCGCGCACGCGAACGCGCTGGACCCGGTGGACAGCACCTGCGCGGTGGTCGAGGACATCAGCGCCAGCCGCCCCAGGCGCTAGCCACAACCCGCCGATCGTCGGGTTGTGGGCGTGTGGTCTAGACCGGCATGCTTTGTTGGCGCGCGCAACAAATGTTCAGCTCCTGAACGAACGGAGAGCCGACAATGATGTCCGCACGCATCACCCTGCTCGCCGTAGCCGCGGTGGCCGCGGCCACGCTGCCGGGGGCGGTCGCCAACGCCGACAAAGCGCCGGCCGACGCCCAGGCGGTCGTGTTCGCCGACGAGTTCGACGGGGCGGCCGGCACCGCGCCCGACGCGAGCAAGTGGCAGCTCGAGACCGGCGACAACGTCAACAACCACGAACGGCAGTTCTACACGAACTCCACCAGCAACGCCGCGCTCGACGGCAACGGCAACCTCGTGATCACCGCGCGCCGGGAGAACCCCGCCAACTACCAGTGCTGGTACGGAACCTGCGAGTACACCTCGGCCCGGCTCAACACCTCGGGCAGGTTCACCCAGACCTACGGGCACTACGAGGCCCGGCTCAAGATCTCCCGCGGCCAGGGCATGTGGCCGGCCTTCTGGATGCTCGGCGACAACATCGGCGGCGCCGGCTGGCCGCAGTGCGGCGAGATCGACATCATGGAGAACGTCGGCTTCGAACCGTCCACAGTGCACGGAACCATCCACGGCCCCGGCTACTCCGGCTCCGGCGGGATCGGTGCGCCCTTCTCCGTCGGCGGCGCGTTCGCCGACGACTTCCACACCTTCGCGGTCGACTGGGCGCCGAACACCATCACGTGGTCGGTGGACGGCCACGCGTACGAGACCCGTACGCCGGCCGACCTGAACGGCAACCACTGGGTGTTCGACCACCCGTTCTACATCATCATGAACCTCGCGGTCGGCGGGTACTGGCCGGGCGACCCGGACGGTTCGACCACCTTCCCCCAGCAGCTCGTCGTGGACTATGTGCACGTCACCACCGGCTCGACCGGTGGTGGCTCGGGTGCGACGGGCCGGATCACCGGCTACGGCGGCAAGTGCGCCGACGTGGCCGCGGCGAGCACCGCGAACGGCACGGCGGTCCAGCTGTACGACTGCAACAACAGCAGCGCGCAGAGCTGGACCGTGGGCTCGGACCAGACCCTGCGGGCGCTCGGCAAGTGCATGGACGTGACGTCGGCCGGTACGGCGAACGGCACACAGGTGCAGCTGTATGACTGCAACGGCTCCGCCGCGCAGAAGTGGCAGCCCGGATCGGGCGGGACGCTGGTCAACGCCGGGTCGGGCAGATGCCTGGACGCGACCGGCCCGAGTTCGGCCAACGGCACCCGGTTGCAGATCTGGGACTGCAACGGTTCCGCCGCCAACCAGAAGTGGACGCTTCCGTCCTGAGGATCCAGGGCCGGTGCCTGCCATACCGGCAGGTACCGGCCCCGATCAGGCGTGCCGCGCCGGTGCCGGGGGTATGCCGAGTGACGGCAGGGACGAAAGCGGCACTCGGGGACATCGTGCCGCGTCAGCGTCCGCTCCGGGGGGCTGCGAAGGGGGCGGTGTTGAAGGCGGCGCGTGCGTATCCGATCACCGAGCACACCACCGACCTGCGCGTCGAGTACGTCGAGGAGCCCACCCCCGGCATCGGAGAGGTGCTGGTGCAGGTCACCGCCGCCGGAGTAACGCCGTGGGACCATACCGTCGCCACCGGCGCCATGCCAGGGCCGGTCACGCTGGGCAACGAGGGTGCGGGCGTCGTCGTCGCCGACCCCGCCGGCCGCTGGGAGCCCGGCACTCGCGTGATGTTCTTCGCCGGCCCCGTCGGCGTGACCGCCGACGGCACGATGGCCGAGTTCGCGGTGATCCCGGAACAGAACCTGGCCGAGATACCGGTGAACGTCTCCGACGAGGTGGCGGCCACGGTGCCGATCGCGTACCTCACCGCCGTGCTCGCCCTGCGGCTGGGCATGTTCTCGCGGGGCGCACGTGTCTTCTCTCCCGCCATCGGCGGCAGTGTCGGCAACGCGACCGCCCAGCTGGCCCGCGCCCTGGGCGCCTCCGCCGTGGCCGGCAGCACGGGCAGCACGGCCAAGGCCGAGGCCGTACGCGCGGCGCCGTGGGCGTACGGGATCGCGGTGGCCGACCTCGAACGGCACCGGCTGGCCGACGGGCTCGGCGACGGCTTCGCCGGCGGGATCGACCTCGCCGTCGACGGCGTCGGCGGGGAGCTGACCGCGCAGATCGCCGGGGCGCTGGCGACCGGAGGGCGGATCGTGCTGGTCGGCGGGGCCGGCGGCAGGGTCGCGCAGCTGCCGATCGGCGAGGTCGTACGGCGCCGTGCCAGCCTGCACGGGTTCTCCCTGACCGCGGTCGATGCGGCGCAGTCGCGTCTCGCCTGGTCCACCATCATCGGCCTGCTGGCCGGCGGGCGGATC
>NZ_DASWSJ010000109.1:0-1911 GCF_036402745.1 Actinophytocola sp.
TACCGGGTGCACAACTCGCTGTTCTACTGCGTCGCGAACATGCCGGGCGCGGTGCCGCACACCTCGACGTACGCGCTCACCAACGTGACGCTGCCGTACGCCGTCGAGCTGGCGAACCTGGGCTGGCGGGAAGCGATGAAGCAGGACCACAGCCTCGCGCTCGGCCTGAACACCCACGACGGGCACGTCACCTACGGCCCGGTCGCGGACGCGCACGACCTGGACCAGCTGAAGCTCGACGAGGTGCTGGTCTGAGCGGGGAGATCTCCCGGGCGGTCAGCTCGTACCTCGACCACCTGACGGTCGAACGGGGGCTGGCCGCCAACACTCTGGCGTCGTACCGGCGGGACCTGCGCCGGTACGACGGATATCTGGCCGCGGCTGGTGTCGACGCGCTCGGCCGGATCTCCGAGGCGGTGGTGAGCGACTTCCTGATGCGCCTTCGTGAGGGGGACGCGGATCACCCGCCTCTGACCGCGTCGAGTGCCGGACGCACGGTGGTCGCCGTTCGTGGGTTCCACAAGTTCTGCCTGCGCGAGGGGTTGACCGCTGTCGATCCCGCGAACGCGGTGAAACCTCCAGCGCCGCCCCAGCGGTTGCCGAAGGCCCTCTCCGTCGACGAGGTGACCAGGATCCTGGCCGCCGCGGCAGGCGCCGAGGCCGAGCCCGCAGTACTGGCGACTCGTGATGCCGCGTTGCTGGAGTTCCTCTACGGCACCGGCGCGCGGATCTCGGAGGCGGTCGGGCTCGACGTTGACGAGGTGGACCTGGAGACCGGCACGGTTCTCCTCCGCGGCAAGGGCAGCAAGGAACGCGTCGTACCGGTGGGCTCCTACGCCCGCGACGCGCTCTCGGCGTACCAGGTCCGCGGCCGGCCGGACCTAGTGGGCCGGGGGCGCGGTACGCCGGCGCTGTTCCTCAACGCCCGCGGCGGCCGGTTGTCCCGCCAAAGCGCCTGGACCGTACTGCGACGAGCCGCCGAGCGCGCGGGGATCGCCAAGGAGATCAGCCCGCACACGCTCCGCCACTCGTTCGCCACCCACCTCCTGGACGGCGGCGCGGACGTCCGCGTGGTCCAGGAACTCCTCGGTCACGCCTCCGTCACCACGACGCAGGTCTACACCCTCGTCACCGTCGACAAACTCCGCGAGGTGTACGCCACCAGCCACCCGCGCGCGTTGTCCGGGTAACGCGGACCGCCGACACTCACCAACGGCGTTCTCTCCGGGCAGCCGAGCGTGGATCCGCGTCGAGGCGGGCGGTTTCGCGGGGTTGGTGAGTGTCGGGCGTCCGCGGGTCGGCGCATGCGGTTCATCGACGATGTGCAATCATGCGGTCACGGTTGGTCACTCTGGCGGGGTGATCGGCCTTGTCCGGAACGCTGACCGCAAACCACCCGACCCTGCTGCGGAGTGGCTGGTTGAGAGTGCTTGAATGCACGCTTACAGTCGCTGGGATCGCCCGTATCGGTTGAGAGGTTTGACGAGTCATGAACGAGTCGACATTCCCGGGCACCCAGCACCTGTCGTCGTCGGCGGAACCGATGTCGCCGACCTCTGAGCCGGCGCCCGCCACGCCCGCCACGCCACCGCCGGCCCCCGCGCCGACGAGGGCCGTCACCCCACCCAGCAACTATGCGGAGATGCCCCGGCCGACGGCCAAGCTGACCGCGGAGGACATGGCGCCTGTGAATGACCCGCACGGCCCGAGGCACAAGATCGGACCGACCGGCCGGCCGCTTCCCGACCTGCCGGAGGTGAAGCCACCGACCCGGCGCGGGCCTGCCCAGGTGATCGCCATGTGCAACCAGAAGGGTGGCGTCGGCAAGACCACGACGACCATCAACCTGGGCGCCGCGATCGCGGAGACCGGCCGCAAGGTGCTGCTGATCGACTTCGACCCGCAGGGGTC
>NZ_DASWSJ010000110.1:0-54004 GCF_036402745.1 Actinophytocola sp.
CCCGGTGCACGGGTGTGATCGGGGCGCTCGACCCGCCCCGGTTCTGTCCCGAGTGCGCTCGCCGGATGGTGGTTCAGGTGACCCCATCCGGGTGGTCCGCGCGCTGCAGCCGGCACGGAGACCGCACGTCCTCGAACGCTCTGTCCCCGACCGACTAGTCTTCGTCACGGACAGTTGGTCGCGGGGAGCGGAGGCAGGCGTGGCGGAACAACCGGTCGGGGCGCAGGGCGCCGCACCCTTCCGGGCGGAGCCCGCCGCGGGCAGCAACAGCGAGCCCGGCAGCGAGCCCGGCAACGAGCCCGGCAACGGCTCGGGCACGAACGCCGAGGCGGGTGCCGGTGGACCGGTCGCCGGTGGCGATGCGGCCGGGTCCGTGCCGGTGACGCCGTACCCCACGTACTTCCCGTTCCCCTGGCGGCCGGAGCGGCCCAAGGTCGTGATCAAGGCCGACCTGCTGCCCGCGGTGAGCGTGCTGTCCACCGTCGCGCTGCTGGGCCTCGCGGTCGGCTGGCTGTGGTCGCGGCTCGCGCCGCCGCAGCGGATGATCATCGGGCAGGACGGCAAGCCCGTCGCGTTCGCCGCGGCTACCGGTAACCAGGCGGAGAGCTTCCACCGCTTCGACGACCTCGTCCTGTTCGCCCTCCTCGGCCTCAGCGCCGGCCTGTTCACCGGGCTCGCCGTGTGGTTCCTCCGCGAGCGTCGTGGCCCGGTGATGATGATCGCCGCGGTGCTGGGGGGCACGCTCGGTGGCTGGCTCGCCATGCAGGTGGGCGTCGCCTGGGCCGAGGGCCGCTACCCGGTCAGCGGCAACGTCAAGGTCCTCGACGTGATCCTCAAGCCACCCCAGCTGGAGTCCGGCTGGATCCTGCTGGCCTGGCCGCTGACCACCGCGCTCGCGTACGGCGTGATGGCCGCCTGGAACAGCATGGACGACCTCGGCCGCCGGCTGGGCTGAGGAACGTCGGCTCAGTTCTTGCTCGCGTGCCGGCGCAGCTCCGCCGGAGGGGCCGGCACCGCCCGCAGCGTCGCCAGGATCCCCGCCTCCCGGTTGAGCATCCGACCCACCAGCCGCAACCGGTGCAGCGGCCGGGTCTCCTCCAGTAATCGCTGACGGTCCTCCAGCGGCAGCAGGCAGTCGGTGGCCAGCAGGTGCGACAGCTGCGCGATCTCGGCGTCGGCGGCCGGCTCGGTCCAGTCGCCCTGCTGCCACGCCGCCTGGCAGTAGCGCCGGTACGCCGCCCGCGCCGCGCGGGCCAGCGACCCGATCGTGTCGGACACGTCGCGCTGGCCGGGGAGCATCGCCGGGGTGTCCGGCACCCACTCGACGGCGCCGAGCAGGTACGGCGCGCTGGAGGAGTCCACCGCCAGCAGCCGGAACCGCTGCTCGCCGAAGCTCACGATGTCGAACCGGCCGTCCGGCAAACTCTTGGCCTGGCGCAACACCGCCGCGCAGCCGAACTCCTGCAGCTGGTCGCAGGAGGTGATCTCGGCCTCGTGCGACGGAGTCAGCGCGACCACGCCGAAGCGCTTGTCCGGCAGCGTGCCGGTCATCAGGTCGACGGTGAGCTGCCGGTACCGCGGCTCGAAGATGTGCAACGGCAGGGGAGTGCCCGGCAGCAACACCGTCTGCAGCGGGAAGAGCGGGATCGTCTCGGGCACATGCTCAAACTACGACGCGTTGCCGGTCCTCGCTTGGTTCGGCGGCCGGAACACGGCGAACGGGTCGGTCACCTCCATGCTGCGCTCGGTGAACCGGAACAGCGCCGCGGGCCGCCCACCAGCGCGTCCTGGTGGTGCGGTCGCGCCCGTCGGCTCGAGCAGACCGCGTCGCGCGAGCACGCGTTGCAGGTTGGTCGCGGACACCTTGTAGCCCAGCGCGGCCGAGTACAGCTCGCGCAGCGCGGAGATCGTGAACGTCGGCGGCGCGAGCGCGAACCCGATGTTGGTGTACGACAGCTTCGCGCGCAGCCGGTTGCGGGCTCGGCGCACGATCGACTCGTGGTCGAACGCGGTGTCGGGCAGCGCGTCGACCGGGTGCCAGCGGGTGTCCTCGGGCAGCGCCGGGTCGTTGTCCGACGGCACGAGACCGAGGAACGCGGTGGCCACCACCCGCTCGCCCGGCACCCGTTGCGGCGCGCTGAACACCGCGAGCTGTTCGACGTGCGCCAACTGCCGGACGTCGACCTTCTCCGCGAGCTGGCGCTTGATCGACGTCTCCACGTCCTCGGCCGGGCCGAGCCGCCCGCCGGGCAGTGACCACCGGTGCGCGTGCGGCTCCAGAGCGCGCTGCCAGAGCAGCACCTGGAGTGAGCCTGCTCGCACTTGGAGCACCGCGGCCAGCACTTCATGGGCTTCCGGTCGGGGGACGGTGGTAGCATCGACCATGTTTTCGATCCTAAGGCGAAAACCTCTGGATGGGAAATCGGCAAGGGTGCTGACCCGAGGGAGGACACGATGGGCGCTATCGCTGAGCGTGCGCGGACCGACGATCTGACGCCGTACGGCGGGGTCGAGCCGGACGCGGCGTGGCGCGACGAGGTGCGCCGGCTGGCCCGGAAGCGCGACGCGGTGCTGCTCGCGCACAACTACCAGCTACCCGAGATCCAGGACATCGCCGACCACACGGGCGACTCCCTCGCGCTGAGCCGGATCGCCGCGGCCAGCGACGCGGCGACGATCGTGTTCTGCGGCGTGCACTTCATGGCCGAGACGGCCAAGATCCTCAGCCCGCACAAGACGGTGCTGATCCCCGACGAGCGGGCGGGCTGCTCGCTGGCCGACTCCATCGACGCCGCCCAGCTGCGCGCGTGGAAGGCCGAGCACCCCGGCGCCGTCGTCGTGTCCTATGTGAACACGACGGCAGAGGTCAAGGCGGAGACCGACATCTGCTGCACGTCGTCCAACGCGGTCGACGTCGTGCGGTCCATCCCGGCCGACCGCGAGGTCCTGTTCCTGCCCGACCAGTTCCTCGGCGCCCACGTGCGGCGCGAGACCGGCCGGGACAACCTGCACGTGTGGGCGGGCGAGTGCCACGTGCACGCGGGCATCAACGGCCCCGAGCTGGCCGCGCGGGCGGCCGCCAACCCCGACGCCGACCTGTTCGTGCACCCGGAGTGCGGCTGCGCCACCTCCGCGCTGTACCTCGCGGGGGAGGGCGTGGTCCCCAAGTCCCAGGTCAAGATCCTCTCGACCGGCGACATGGTCACCGAGGCCCGCGCCACCAAGGCGCGCTCGGTGCTCGTCGCCACCGAGATCGGCATGCTCCACCAGCTGCGCCGGGCCGCGCCGGAGATCGACTTCCGCGCGGTGAACGAGCGCGCGTCGTGCCGCTACATGAAGATGATCACCCCGGCCGCGCTGCTGCGGTCGCTGCGCGAGGGCAAGGACGAGGTGCACGTCGACCCGCTGGTCGCCGAGCGGGCCCGAGGCGCCGTGCGGAGGATGATCGAGATCGGCAAGCCGGGCGGTGGCGAGTGACCGCCCCCGGAGCGGGCGCGACGCAGCGGACGCCGGCCGGCCCGAGGAGCACGCGCAGGCGCGCCGGCGCGCGGGAGCGACCGGTCCAGCCCTGCTGGGAGGCGCGCGCGGACCTGGTCGTCGTCGGCACCGGGGTCGCCGGGCTCACCGCGGCGCTGCGGGCCCGGGAGCTGGGCCTGCGGGTGCTCGTGGTCACCAAGGAGGCGGCCGACGGCGGCAACACGCGGTGGGCGCAGGGCGGGGTCGCGGTCGTCCTCGGCGACGACGATGACGACTCCGTCGACCGGCACATCGCGGACACGCTCGCGGCCGGCGGCGGGCTGTGCGATCCGCACGCCACCGCGCTGGTCATCGGCGACGGGCCGGCCGCGGTCGCCCGGCTGCGTGATCGCGGCGCGGTGTTCGACGCCGCGGACGGCCGGCTCGCGCGGACCCGGGAGGGCGGGCACACCGCGTTCCGGGTCGTGCACGCGGGCGGCGACGCCACCGGCGCGGAGGTCGAGCGGGCGCTGCTGGCCGCCTCGCGCGACGGGCGGGTGCCGATGCTCGAGCACCACGTCGCGGTCGACACGCTGCGCACCCCGGCCGGCGAGGTCGCGGGCCTGCTGGTGCTCGACGGCGGTGGCGTGCCCGGCGTGCTCACCGCGCCGGCCGTGCTGCTGGCCACCGGCGGGCTGGGGCAGCTCTACCAGGCGACGACCAACCCGGCGGTCGCCACCGCGGACGGCGTGGCCATCGCGCTGCGGTCCGGCGCCCCGGTGGCGGATCTCGAGTTCGTGCAGTTCCACCCGACCGTGCTCTACACCGGCGAGGGCGCGCGCGGCCGCTGCCCGCTGGTCACCGAGGCGGTGCGGGGCGAGGGCGCGGTGCTCGTGGACTCCACCGGCGCCCGGGTGATGACCGGCGTGCACCCGCTCGCCGACCTCGCGCCGCGCGACGTGGTGTCGGCGGCGATCTCGCGGCGGGTCGCGGAGCTGGGTGAGGACCACGTGTTCCTCGACGCCACGCACCTGGACGGTCCGACGTTCCGGCGCCGGTTCCCGACCGTGCTCGCGGCCTGCATCGCGGTCGGCGTCGACCCCACGGTGACGCCGATCCCGGTGTCGCCGGCGGCGCACTTCTCCTGCGGCGGTGTGGTGTCCACTGTGGACGGTAGGACGCCGGTGCGTGGGCTCTACGCGGCCGGCGAGGTGGCCCGGACGGGGCTGCACGGGGCCAACCGGCTGGCGTCCAACAGCCTGCTCGAGGGCCTGGTCGTCGGCACCCGCGCGGCCGAGGCGGTGGCGGCCGACCTGGCGGTGGGTGTGCTGGCCGAGCCGCGGCTCGCCGCGTGCCAGCCGGTGCCCACGGTGCCGGTGGCCGACCGGGACACGCTGCAGCGGGTGATGAGCCGCTACGCCGCCATCGGCCGCGACGCCGAGGGCCTGGCCGTGGTCGGCTCGGTGCTCGATGTGTCCGCTGTGGACCGTCCACTCGAGACCCGGGTGCTGGTGGAGGACGCCGCGCTGACGTTGACCGCGCGTGCGTTGATCGCCGCGGCCGCCGCGCGGACCGAGTCCCGCGGCTGCCACGTGCGCGACGACTTCCCTGCCGTGGACCCGAGCTGGGCGCACGGCCTGACCATCCGCCTGACCCCGTCCGGCCAGCCGATGCTGGACCGTCCGGCGCTGCTGGCGAGGGGTGCGGCGTGACAGGCCTGGACCTGTCCGACGTGCGCCGCGTGGTGTCGGTGGCGCTGGAGGAGGACCTGCGCTACGGCCCGGACGCCACCACGGCGGCCACGGTGCCCGCCGACGCGGTGGCCGTGGCCGAGCTGACCCCGCGCTCGGCCGGCACGCTGGCCGGCGTGCCGGTGGCGCTGGCGGTGTTCGAGTCGGTGCTCGGCTCGGTCGAGGTGGTCTCCCGGCGCGAGGACGGCGAGCGGCTGCTGCCCGGCGAGCCGGCCCTGGTGGTGCGCGGTCCGGTCCGCGGCCTGCTCACCGCCGAGCGGACGGCGCTGAACCTGCTGTGCCACCTGTCCGGCGTGGCCACGGTGACGTCGGCCTGGGTCGACGAGATCGCCGGCACGGGCGCGGTGGTCCGCGACTCCCGCAAGACCCTGCCGGGCCTGCGCCTGCTCGAGAAGTACGCGGTCCGCTGCGGCGGCGGCGAGAACCACCGGCTGGGCCTGGGCGACGCGGTGCTGATCAAGGACAACCACGTCCACGCGGCGGGCTCGGTCACCGCCGCGCTGCGGGCCGCCCGCGCGCACGCACCCGAGCTGCCGTGCGAGGTCGAGGTCGACACCCTCGACCAGCTGGACGAGGCGCTGGCCGAGAACGCCGAGCTGGTCCTGCTGGACAACTTCACCCCCCGGTCCTGCGCGGCGGCCGTCGCCCGCGTCGCCGTGCGCGGTGCCCGGACGAAGCTGGAGGTCTCCGGCGGCCTGCAGCTGGCCGACGCCCGCGGGTACGCCGAAACAGGCGTCGACTACCTGTCGGTCGGCGCGCTCACCCACTCCGCGCCGGCCCTCGACCTGGGGATGGACCTCCGCTAACGCTCCTCGGAGATCGCGCGCAGGTCGGCCAGGCCGCGGAGCAGGTGCTCGCCCGCCGGGACGCTGGCCGGGTCGAGCATCCACTGCATCGACAGCCCGTCGCACACGGCCATCACCCAGCTCGCCACCGCGGTGCAGCGGGGGTCCTCCGGGGCCACCTCGTCGCCGAGGGCGGCGGCCACCAGGGAGGCGACCCGGCGCCGGGTGGTGGCGTACATGCCCGCCAGCTGGTCGCGCAGCTGCGGGTCGCGGTCCGCCTGGGCCAGGGCCTCCACAAAGGACACCAGCAGCGCGCGGCGGCCCGAGAGGGAGTCCAGGTGGGCCGCCCACGTGAGGTGGGCGCGCTCGATCGGCGACGCGTCCGGGTCGGCCATCGCGGCGGTCGCGAGCTGGGTGGTCCACTCCTCGAGCACCATGCCCAGTGCGGCGTTCAGCAGGCCCGCCTTCGAGCCGAAGTGGTAGCCGATGGAGGCCAGGTTGGTGCCCGACGCGGCGACCAGGTCGCGCGCGGTGATGTGCGCGTATCCCTTGTCCTCCAGCAACTGCCGCGCCGCCGCGAGCAGCTGTTCCCGATGGCCCACGGGCTGACGGTACCTTGTGCCTCGATCTATACGAGCGTATAAAACGTGGCATGGCGACGCTCGAGGTCGACCCGCGGACACTGCCACCGGGCTCGCGCCTGCCGTCGGTGCTCCAGACGTTCCTGTTCCTCGTCGCGCGGCGGCAGCTGCACATCCGCCTGCACCGGCGCTTCGGCGACGTGTTCAGCACCCGCATCGCCGGCCGCCGCCTGGTCGTCACGGTCAGCCGCCCCGAGCACATCCGCGAGATCTTCGCCGGCTCGCCGACGATCTTCCACGCCGGCGACGGCAACGCGCTCCTCGCACCCGTGATGGGAAAGCACTCCGTCCTGGTCATCGACGAGGACGAACACCTGCGCATCCGCAAGCTGCTGATGCCCGCCTTCAACGGCGCGGCGCTGCGCGGCTACGGCGACCTGATGGCCGAGCTCGCCACCGCCGACGTCGAGGCATGGCCCACGGGCCGGCCGTTCGCCGTCCACCCGCGGATGAACGCGGTGACCCTGGAGATCATCCTGCGCGTCGTGTTCGGCATGGCCGACGGCGCGCGGCTCACCGAGCTGCGCCCGCGCCTGCGCCGCATCTCCGACATCGGCCCGCTCACGGTGCTCGGCTGGAGCTACCCGAAGCTCACCCGGGTCGGCCCGTGGCGGCGCAACCTCGCCAACCTCAACTCGGTCAACGAGCTGCTCTACGCCGAGATCGCCGACCGCCGGGAGGCCGGCGACCTGGCCTCGCGCGGCGACGTGCTGTCCCGGCTGCTCACCGCGGGCGGCGGCGACCTGTCCGACGGCGAGGTCCGCGACCAGATGATCACCCTGCTGCTCGCCGGCCACGAGACCACGGCGACCGCGCTGGCCTGGTCGTTCCACGAGCTCGCCCGGCGCCCCGACGTCCAGCGCCGGGCCCAGGAGGCGGCCGACGCCGGCGACGAGGACTACCTGCAGGCCGTGGCCAAGGAGGCGATGCGCCGCCGCCCGGTGATCCAGAACGTGGCCCGCATGCTGACCGAGCCCACCGAGGTGGCCGGCTACCAGCTGCCGAAGGGCACGGTCGTCGGCCCGAGCATCAACCTCGTCCACAAGGACCCGAGCGTGTACGCGGAGCCGCGGGACTTCCGGCCCGAGCGGTTCGTCGGCAAGCAGCCGGAGGCCGGCACCTGGATCCCCTTCGGCGGCGGCGTGCGCCGCTGCCTGGGCGCCGGCTTCTCCTTGCAGGAGGCCGCCGCGGTCCTGCGGGCGGTCCTGTCGCGCTACGACCTCCGCCCGGAGCGGGCGAAGCCGGAGTACCCGAAACCCCGCAACATCACCCTGACCCCGTCCCGCGGCGGCCGCATCGTCGCCACCCCGCGCTGAGTCAGCGCACGGGCGTGTCCGCGTCCTTGCTCGCCGCCTTGGCGTTCGGCGTGACGTGGCGGCGGGCCACGAAACCGAGGAGCGCCGCGGTCAGCGCCAGGGCGAGGCCGGTCTGCTCGGCGGTCCACGTGACGAGCCCGAACCCGATCAGCAGGGCGAGTCCGGCCTGGATCACGCCCTGGAAGGCGACCGGCTCGGCCCGAACGTAGGCCGCGATCGTGGCGCAGACCGCCCAGACCGAGCCGTTGCGTGTGTTGTTCCGCATCGTGCACCCCCATGCTCGAATACTTCGAGTTACAGGAGGGTCGCCGACCGCTGCTGATACGCCGTGGCCGGATCGTGACAGAACCGTCGTTCAGGCCATTGTGGACGGTCAGAGCCGGCGGTTGGCCAGGACCGGGATCGACTCGCGGACCTTGTCGACCAGGGGCAGGTCCAGGTCGGCCACCAGCACGTCCGGCGCCGCGCCCAGCTGTGCCAGCACCTCACCCGACGGGCCGGCCACCGTGCTGTGGCCGATGCCCGTCGGCGCCTTCGGATGTGGCTCGACCCCGGACGCGGCCGGGTCGGCCTGGCCGGCGGCCACCAGCCAGCACGTCGAGTCCAGCGCGCGGGCACGCACCAGCAGCTCCCACTGCGCGAGCTTGCCCGGCCCCGCTCCCCACGACGCGCCCAGCAGCACCACCGTCGCGCCGCGGTCGGCCAGGCGGGTGAACAGCTCCGGGAAGCGGATGTCGTAGCAGGTGGCGAGCCCCAGGGTCACGTCGTCGACGGACACCGTGATCAGGTCGGCGCCGGGCGCGACGGTCTTCGACTCCGCGAAGCCGAACGCGTCGAACAGGTGGATCTTGTCGTAGCCGACGTGCTGGCCCCGGCCGGTGGCGAGCAGCGTGTTGAACACCCGGCCGTCCGGCGCCGGGGTGAACATCCCGGCCACCACCAGCATGTCGTGCTCCGCCGCGATGTCCGCGACCGACGAGGCCCACGGCCCGTCGACCGGCTCCGCGACCGGGCCCAGCGACGTGCCGAAGCACGCCATCGTCGCCTCGGGGAACACCGCCACCGACGCGCCCTCCGCGGCGGCCCGGCCCACCGCGTCGCGGATCAGGGACAGGTTCCGCGACGGCGAGGCCGTCGAGGTGATCTGGCACAGCGCGACTCGCACGGAACCTCCCAGGCCGTAATCCCCTGATCCACCCACGCGAGGATATGTCGCCCGGCTAGGGTCGGGCCTCGTGCCCACCATTCGCCACCGACGCATCGTGCCGACGCTCGTCGCCCCTGTGTTGTTGGTCAGCGTGCTGGTGGTCAGCGCCTGCACCGGCGGCACGACGCCGTCGGCCTCCGGCAACCCGGACGGCACGTCGCTCGTGATCGCGGTCGCCGAGGAGCCGGCCGAGCTCGACCCGCTCGGCGGGTACGCCCAGCACGGCGCCGCGAAGATCTTCGACGGCCTGGTGGAGCACGACGCCGACCTGTCCCTGCGCCCCGCGCTCGCCGCCACGCTCCCGCAGCCGTCCGCCGACGGTCGCATGTGGACGGTCAAGCTCCGGCCCGGCGTCACGTTCTCCGACGGCACCCCGTTCGAGGCGCAGGACGTGGTCGCCACCTACCGCGCGCTGCTCGACCCGGCGCGCCGGTCGCCGGTGCGGCAGCGGTTCACGATGCTCAAGTCGGTCCGGGCGATCGACCCGTCCACCGTCGAGTTCACCCTCACCGCGCCGTACGCGCCGTTCCCCGAGCTGCTCGTGCTCGGCATCCTGCCCAGCGAGTCGCTCACCGGACCGCGCCCGGCCGAGCCGATCGGCACGGGGCCCTACCGGCTCGCCGACTGGCAGCGCGGGTCCCGGATGGTGCTGGAGGCCAACGAGAACTACTACGACGGCGCGCCCGCGATCAAGAAGGTGACCGTCGAGTTCATCCCGGACGACAAGACCCGCGCGGACCGCATGCGCGAGGGCAAGCTCGACGGCGCCGCGCTGCCGCCGGCGCTCGCGCGCGAGTTCGCCAGCACCGACGGGCTGCAGGTCGTCGCGCACAGCGCCGCGGACGTGCGCGCGGTCGTGCTGCCCTCCGACGACCCGGTGACCGGCGACCCGGCCGTGCGGACCGCGCTCAACGACGCGGTGGACCGCCAGGCGGCCGTGGACAAGGTGCTCGCCGGGCAGGGGAGCGTGGCGTACACGCCGATGCCGGGCGTACTCGCGGAGTTCGTCGAGGCCGGCGCGAGCTACGAGCACGACCTCACCCGCGCGCTGGACCTGCTGGAGTCCAGCGGCTGGCGGACCGGGCCGGCCGGAATCCGCACCCGCGGCGGCCGGGCCGCGCAGTTCACCCTGCGCTACCCCGCCGGTGACTCGGTCTCGGCGGGCCTCGCCGGGGACTTCGCGACGAACGCGCGGTCGATCGGCGTGCAGGTCGACCTGGAGCCGGTGACCGGCGCGGAGCTGACCGGGCCCACCGTCGTGAGCTTCGGCGACCCGTTCGACCCGGACCTGAGCCTGTTCGCGATGCTGCGGTCCGGTGGCCCGGAGGCGCTCGGCGGGTACGCGAACGAGACCGTCGACTCGGCGCTCGACACCGGCCGTTCGGCGACGGACCCGGCGCAGCGGGCGGCGGCGTACCGGCGGCTGCAGCGGGCCTATGTGACCGAGCCGGGCATGGTCGTGCTGGCCGCGCCAAGCCACACGTACGTCATGCGCGACAGCTGGGACGGCTACACGCCGGTGGTCGACGCCGGCAGCGCGGACCTGACCTGGGGCGCGTGGTGGAACCTGGAGAAGTGGACGCCGCGATGATCGATCTGGCCGCCGTGCGGGCCGACACGCCTGCCAGCAACCGAGGGGTCTTCCTGGACAGCGCCGGGTCGTCGCTGCCGCCGGTGCAGGTGCTCGACGAGGTCATCGGTCACCTCCGCCGCGAGGCCGAGATCGGCGGCTACCGCGCGCACGACGAGCGGCTGGCGGATCTCGAGGACGGCTACGGCCTGATGGCGTCGTTGCTGGGCTGCGAGCCCGACGAGGTGGCGTTCACCGACAGCGCCACGCGGTCCTGGCTGGCGGCGTTCGACGCCGTCCCGCTGTCGGAGGGTGACCGTATCCTGGTGACGGAGGTCGAGTACGCGGGCAACGCCATTCCCTTGCTGCACCGGGCGGCCGAGGTCGGCGCGACCGTGACCCCGATCCCGTCGGCTCCCACCGGCGAGGTCGACGTCGAGGCGCTGCGCTCGATGCTGGACGAGCGGGTCAAGCTGGTGTCGCTGGTGCACGTGCCCACGAACAGCGGCCTGGTCAACCCGGTGGCGCCGGTCGTGTCGGCCGCGCACGAGGTGGGCGCGCTGGTCCTGCTGGACGCGTGCCAGTCGGTGGGCCAGGTCCCGGTCGACGCGGCGGCGCTGGGGGCGGACATCGTCTCCGGCACCGGCCGCAAGTGGCTGCGTGGCCCGCGGGGGACCGGTTTCCTGGTGGTGCGGCGCGCGGCCAGGTCGCGCCTGCGCCCGCGCCAGGTCGACCTGCACTCGGGCACGTGGAAGTCGCCGTCGACCTACACGCTCCGCGACGACGCCCGGGTGTTCGAGCTGTGGGAGTCGAGCGTCGCCGACCGCCTGGGCCTGCTCGCCGCGGTCCGCTATGCGCTGTCCCTGGGCATCGACGCGATCACCGCGGCCGTGCGCGACCGCGCGTCGCACCTACGCACCGCCCTGGCGGCGATGTCGGACGTGACGATCCACGACCTGGGCACCGACCGGTGCGGGATCGTGAGCTTCACCGTGGCCGGCGTGCCGGCGGAGGAGGTCAGGTCCCGCCTGGCCACCCACAACGTGACCGTCACGGTGACCGGCGTGCGCTCCACCCAGTACGACATGACCCGGCGGGCACTGCCGGAGGTGGTCCGGGCGTCCCCGCACTACTTCGTTTCCCCGGAACAGCTCGACGAGGCAGTCGCCGCCCTGAAGTCATGAGTGGGTGGGACCGGGTCGAGGTGGTGGCGTCGGTCGCGGGCGTCGGATGGGCGGAGCTGCCGTGGTCCGGGTGGGGTGCCGCGATCGGCTGGGTCGCGGGACCGGAACGGACGCGGCGCTGCGCCGACACGCGGGACCACGTCACGACCGTCACGACCTACGACGGCGACGGGAACGCGGTCCACGCGTCCTACCCCGCGCCGCCCGAGGAACGGGCCGAGGTCGATGACGACGTGGACGCCTACCTGTCCGAGCTGGGCATCCCGCCCCGGCCGCGGGGCTTCCGGTGGTTCGTCCGGGTGCCGGGCACGCCGGAGGAGTTCTGGGCCGCGGTCCACGCCGAGTGGCATCGCGGCGGCCGGCCCACGCCTGAGTGGCAACCACTGCTCCGCGACCTCGTCGGCCGAATCCGCTGATGCGCAACGGCGCCCGCACCCCAGCCGGCGGGTGCGGGCGCCGTTCGCCTCGTCCGGGTCAGCCGGCGTTCGTCAGGAGGATGTCCACCGCGCCGTCGTTGCGGGTCGTCTGGGGGACGATGTTCTCGTCGGGTGGGTAGAAGCCGTCGATGCCGCCGCCCGACGGGTACATCTCGAAGCAGAACGTCAGCACCTTGTGGGTGCCCCACATCCAGTCGTTGATGTCACCGTCGGTGATGTACAGGCCGCTCGACTGGTCCGGCGTGTAGCCGTTCGCCGACGCCAGCCGGGTGCCGATGTCGCGGAAGTGGTTGTACTCCGCCTGCGTCATGCCCTCGGTCACCTGGTCGTAGGTGTGCCCGAACGGCCACAGCACCAGCTCCGAGAACGTGTGGAAGTCGATGTGCGCCTTGATCTGCCGCCCACCGACCCACGCCTCCAGCGCCGCGACCTCCGTCGCCGACGACGCCGACGGGCCGCGGTAGTCCTCGGCCGACGTCGAGCCGCTCGAACCGCCGCAGCAGCCCCACTTGTACGGGAAGTTCCGGTTGATGTCCGTGCCGATCGTGCCGTCGGAGTTCGGCTGCCGGTTCTTGCGCCAGCCCTGGTACTGGCCGCCGGAGATGTCGTACTCCGTGCCGTCCGGGTTCAGGTTCGGCACCACGAAGATCTCCCGGCTGTCCACGAACCCGGTGACCGTGGGGTCAGTGCCGTAGCCGTCGGTGAACCGCTGGATGATGTGCAGGCACATCTCCGTCGTCAGGTGCTCGCGCGCGTGCATGTTGCACGTGAACAGCACCTCGGGCTCGGCCTCGTCGGTCGCCGCGTTGTCGCTGATCTTCAGCACCGGCATGTCCCGGCCCTCGTAGGACGTGCCGATGCTCGACAGCGCGGTGATCGCCGCGTGGTCGCTGGCCGCGGCCTGCACCTCGGCCACCATCTCGGCATACGTGTGGTAACCCTCGTCGCCCGCCGGGAAGTCGGCGGCCGACACGCCGGACGCCGACGCGCCCCGCGACGACGGGCCGCCGCTCCGCTCGGCCAGCAGCTTGTCGAAGTCGCCGGTCAGCGCGAGCGCGAACCCCCGCGAGCGCAGCGCGGCGGCCTGCGCCGGGCTCGCCACGATGTCCATCGCGCCGTCCCGGGCGCCGAGCACGTCGACGCCGGAGCTGGCCACCTCGGTCCGCGCCGCGACGTCCGCGGCATCGGTCACCCGGTACAGGCCGCGATCGGGTGTTGGCGCGGCGGTGGGCTCCTGCGCGCCCGCCGCCCAGCCGGTGACCAGCACCAGGCCGGTCGCGGCGGCCGCGGCGAGCGCGAGCACGCGACGTTTGGTGAACATGTCCCCTCCGAAGAACGCAAGCGAGTGATCACCCGAGCGTGCTGCCCGTGTTCGGCCGGCGACAACCCGTCATTGGTCGGGGAATCCGGCCTGCTGGCGGATCACCCGACGAACGTAGTGGGCCGTTCGGGTGCGGGACCGGACCACATACCCTGGAACACGCCAGGCCCCGAGACCGAAGGAAGCCGATGCTGAGCCGCACCGACCTGCGTGGTCGAGTCCCGTCCCCGGCCGAGCTGCGCGCCATGCTGCCGCGCGCCGACATGGACGTGGATGCCGTGCTGCATCGGGTGCGCCCGATCGTGGAGGACGTGCGGGAACGTGGCGTGACCGCGGCCCTCGAGTACGCCGAGCGGTTCGACGGAGTGCGACCGAAAACCGTCCGGGTGCCCGAGAGCGACCTGAAGGAGGCGCTCGACGGGCTTGACGGCAAGGTCCGGGAGGCTCTCGAGGAGTCTGTCAAGCGGGCTCGCGCGGTCCACGCCGAGCAGCGCCGCCAGGACGTCACCACCCAGGTCGTCCCCGGCGGCACGGTCACCGAACGCTGGGTCCCGGTCCGCCGGGTCGGCCTCTACGCCCCCGGCGGCCTCGCGGTCTACCCGTCGAGCGTCGTGATGAACGTCGTCCCCGCGCAGACCGCCGGCGTCGAGTCGCTCGTCGTCTGCTCGCCGCCGCAGGCCGAGTTCGGCGGCCGGCCGCACCCGACCGTCCTCGCCGCGGCCGCGCTGCTCGGCGTCACCGAGGTGTGGGCGGCCGGCGGCGCGCAGGCCGTCGCGCTGCTCGCCTACGGCGGCACCGACACCGACGGCTCCGGGCTCGAGCCGGTCGACATGGTCACCGGCCCCGGCAACGTCTACCTCACCGCCGCCAAGCGCCTGCTGCGCGGGCTCATCGGCATCGACTCCGAGGCCGGTCCCACCGAGATCGCCATCCTCGCCGACGCCACCGCCGACCCTGTGCACGTCGCCGCCGACCTCATCAGCCAGGCCGAGCACGACACCCTCGCCGCGAGCGTCCTCGTCACCGACTCCGAGCGGCTCGCCGACCAGGTGGACGCCGAGCTCGAGCGCCAGGTCGGCCGCACCAAGCACACCGAGCGGATCACCACCGCCTTGCGCGGCAAGCAGTCCGGCTGCGTTCTCGTGTCCACTGTGGAGGAAGGACTGTCCGTCGTGGACGCCTACGCCGCCGAGCACCTCGAGGTCCAGACCGCGGCCGCGGCCGCCGTCGCCGCCCGGGTCCGCGCCGCCGGCGCCGTCTTCGTCGGCCCGCACAGCCCCGTCTCCCTCGGCGACTACTGCGCGGGCTCCAACCACGTGCTGCCCACCGGCGGCTGCGCGCGCCACTCGTCGGGCCTGTCGGTGCAGACGTTCCTGCGCGGCATCCACGTCATCGACTACTCCCGCGAGGCGCTCGAGGAAGTCGCCGACCGGGTGGTCGCCCTCGCCGACGCCGAGGACCTGCCCGCGCACGGCCAGGCGGTCACCGCGCGCTTCGGGGGCGCCGGGTGAGCATCGGCGACGAGATCGGGATAGCGGACCTGCCGCTGCGGGAGGACCTGCGCGGCCGAAGCCCTTACGGCGCCCCGCAGCTGGACGTCCACACGCGACTCAACACCAACGAGAACCCCTACCCGCCGCCGCCCGCGCTGGTCGCCGACGTGACCAAGGCGGTGGCCGAGGCGGCCGTCGACCTGCACCGCTACCCGGACCGGGACGCCCTCGCGCTGCGGGCCGACCTCGCGAGCTACCTCACCGCGGCCACCGGCGTGGCGCTGTCGGCCGCCAACCTGTGGGCCGCCAACGGGTCCAACGAGGTGCTGCAGCAGATCCTGCAGGCGTTCGGCGGTCCCGGCCGCACGGCGCTGGGCTTCGAGCCGTCGTACTCGATGCACCCGATCATCGCGGCCGGCACCCGCACCGAGTGGGCACCCACGCCGCGCCGCGCGGACTTCACCCTCGACACCGCCCGCGCCGCCGGGATCCTCGCGGAGCGCAGGCCCGACGTCACGTTCGTCACCAGCCCGAACAACCCCACCGGCGGCTCGATCCCGCTCGACGAGCTGCGCACGCTCGTCGAGGCGGCACCCGGGCTCATCGTCGTGGACGAGGCCTACGCCGAGTTCTCGGCGCAGCTCAGCGCGGTGCGGCTCATCGCGGAGTTCCCGGCGAAGCTGGTCGTCTCGCGCACGATGAGCAAGGCGTTCGCGTTCGCGGGCGGGCGGCTGGGCTACCTCGCCGCCGCACCCGCGGTGGTCGACGCGCTGCAGCTCGTCCGGCTGCCCTACCACCTCTCCTCGCTCACCCAGGCCGCCGCGCGGGCGGCGCTGCGGCACGCCGAGGACACGCTGCGCTCGGTGCACGCGCTCGCCGCCGAGCGCGACCGGGTGATGGAGTCGTTGCGCGGACTGGGTTTCGACGTCGTGCCCAGCGACGCCAACTTCGTCCTCTTCGGACGGTTCGCGGAGAGCCACGCCACGTGGGAGTCCTACCTGGCGCACGGGGTGCTCATCCGCGACGTCGGCATCCCCGCGCACCTGCGGGTTACCATTGGCACACCGGCCGAGAACGACGTGTTCCTGGCCGCCAGTAAGGAGATCGTCAGGTGAACCGCGTCGGCCGGATCGAGCGGACCACAAAGGAGTCCAACGTCGTCGTCGAGATCGACCTCGACGGCGCGGGCAAGGTGGACGTGTCCACCGGCGTGCCGTTCTACGACCACATGCTCACCTCGTTCGGCGTGCACGGCGCGTTCGACCTGTCCGTCGCCGCCAGCGGCGACGTCGAGATCGACGCCCACCACACGGTCGAGGACGTCGCGATCGTGCTCGGCGAGGCCATCGGCAAGGCGCTGGGGGACAAGCAGGGCATCCGCCGCTTCGGCGACGCCTGGATCCCGATGGACGAGACCCTCGCGCACGCGGCGGTCGACGTCTCCGGCCGGCCGTACTGTGTCCACTTGGGAGAGCCGGAGGCCATGGCCGGCTTCACCGTCGGCGGCAACTACCCCACGGTGCTCAACCGGCACGTGTTCGAGTCGCTCGCGTTCCACGCGCGCATCGCGCTGCACCTGCGCGTCCTGCACGGCCGCGACCCGCACCACATCACCGAGGCGCAGTACAAGGCGCTCGCGCGCGCGTTGCGGGCCGCCGCCGAGCCCGACCCGCGGCTGACCGGCGTCCCCAGCACCAAGGGCGTCCTCTAGGCTTCGGCGCCATGTCCAAGGAAGTCGTCGTCATCGGGCTCATCGCCATCGCCGGGTTCCTCATCGGCGGCGTCTACTCCACCTGGAAGACCGCCAAGGGCCTGGCGATGGTCCTCGCCGTCGCGGCGGCCGTGGCGGTCGGCGGCGCCATCGTGTGGCTGGTGTCCTAGCCGGACGGGGCCGCGCGGCTCGAACGCCGTGCGACCATGGGAGGGTGACCGAACGCAAGCCGCCGGCCATGCCGGTCGAGGACTGGGTCGAGCGCCAGATCCGCATGGCGCAGGAGCGTGGGGACTTCGACGACCTGCCGGGCGCCGGCAAGCCGCTGCCGAACCGGCCCGGCGGCACGATGGAGTGGGTGGCGCGGAAGCTGCGCGAGGAGAACGCCGACACCGCGGCGCTGCTGCCGCCGTCGCTGGCACTGCCCAAGGAGATCGCCGAGCTGCCGGCGCGGCTGGCGAAGGAGCGGTCGGAGACGCGGGTGCGCGAGCTCGTCGCCGACCTCAACGCGCGGATCGCCAAGGCGCACCGCGAGCCGCAGGTCGGGCCGCCGCTGCGGGTGGGACCGGTGGAGGTGGCCGACGCGGTCGAGGCCTGGCGCGCGAGCCGCTAGTTGATGCCGCCCTCGGAGGCGGCCTTCAGGCGCGGGGCGCCCGGGCCCAGCGCGGCGAGGGCGTCCTCGCGGTTCATCAGGTGGCAGGACTTCAGCGACAGGCAGCCGCAGCCGATGCAGGCGGTCAGGCGGTCGCGCAAGCGCTGCATCGCGTCGATGCGGGCGTCCAGCTCGCCCTGCCACAGGTGGGACAGCCGGGCCCAGTCGGTCTTCGTCGGGGTGCGGCCCTCGGGCAGGGTGGCCAGCGCGTCGTGGATGTCCTCCAGCGACAGGCCCACCCGCTGCGCCGTCCGGATGAACGCCAGCCGCCGCAGCACCGCCCGGGCGTATTTCCGCTGGTTGCCGGTGGTTCTCTCGGACGAGATCAGGCCCCGCTCCTCGTAGAACCGCAGCGCTGTGTGCGGCACGCCACTGCGCTTGGCCACCTCACCGATCGTCAACACATCCGGCAGTTTCGGCACATCACCGACCTTACCGGCTGACCTCGACCTAGGTAGAGATAGTCCCGGCGGCCGTTCACCGTGGTGCGCAAGGGAAGCGGGGACTCCAGCCGAGCTTCTGGTCTCGACCCTTCGGACAGGTTGCCGTTCCGTGGTCGACCAACCACGGACTGTGTCGGGGGTGCACGCTGCCGGCAGAGCGGGAGGCGGCCCGCCGGGTCCGCGCCCACGAGCTGGGCGCCGCGTCGAAGGTGGCACGTCGGACGACCGGCGGATCGCGACATCTCGTAGCCTGGGGGGGTGGCACGAGTCGTCGTACTGGACTACGGATCCGGCAACCTGAGGTCGGCCGAGCGCGCGCTGCGCCGGGTCGGCGCGGACGTCGAGGTCACGAGCGACCGGCACGCCGCCCAGGAGTGCGACGGGCTGGTCGTGCCCGGCGTCGGCGCGTTCGCCGCGGTCATGGCCGGGGTCGACAGCGTCGGCGGCCAGCCGATCATCGAGCGCAGGCTGGCCGGCGGGCGGCCGGTGCTCGGCATCTGCGTCGGCATGCAGGTGCTGTTCGAGCGCGGCATCGAGCACGGGGTCGAGACCCCCGGCTGCGGGCAGTGGCCGGGCACGGTGTCCCGGCTGGACGCGGCGATCGTGCCGCACATGGGCTGGAACACCGTGCGCGCGCCGGAGGGCTCGGTGCTGTTCGACGGCCTCGACGCCGACACCCGCTTCTACTTCGTGCACTCCTACGCGGCCCGCGAGTGGGACCTGGTGCCCGAGCCCCCGATGCCCGAGCCGCTCGTGACGTGGGCCACGCACGGCGGCGACTTCGTGGCCGCCGCCGAGAACGGCCCGCTCGCGGCCACCCAGTTCCACCCCGAGAAGTCCGGCGACGCGGGTGCGCACCTGCTGACCAACTGGTTGAAGGCGCTCGGCTAACCGAGCTGCGCGAGGAGCCGGGAGAATTCCCGGTCGGGATCCTTGAGGAGCCCGTGGATCGTGTGCACCGCCGGGCAGGGCCACTCGACCCCGCACGTGCGGCAGGACCCGTCGGCGGCGGAAGGGTCGTGCAGGGCCAGGATCGCGCGCACGACGGTGACGAGGTCGGGTATGAGCGAGCGGGCTGACGCGGTGTCCTCTTCGGACCACGGGGCGTACTTCATGGCGAGGAACTCGGCGTCGTCGAGATGGCGGTAGAGATTTCCACGCAGCAGACGGAATGCGTCGTCCATTGCGGGTGAGACATTTTCCATGAGTTTATCGAATACGATGCGCCTTGCTCACCGCATTCCTCCGATGGGGGACATTTGAGGTGGTGTCCGGCGGGCTCGATACCCTTGCGGCGTGACGTTCACGCTGCTGCCCGCCGTCGATGTCCGCGACGGCAAGGCCGTCCGCCTGTTGCAGGGCCGGTCCGGTACGGAGACCGGTTATGGCGACCCGTTGGACGCCGCGCTCGCGTGGCAGGACGACGGTGCCGAGTGGATCCATCTGGTGGACCTCGACGCGGCGTTCGGCACGGGTGACAACCGCGCCCGGCTGGCCGAGATCGTCGGCCGGCTCGAGGTCCGGGTGGAACTGTCCGGCGGCATCCGCGACGATGCTTCGCTGGCCGCGGCGCTCGCCACCGGCTGTGCCCGGGTGAACCTGGGGACGGCCGCGCTGGAGCACCCCGAGTGGTGCTCGCGCGCGATCGGCGAGTTCGGCGACCGGATCGCGGTGGGCCTGGACGTGCGGATCGACGGTTCCGGAACGCACCGGCTGGCGGCCCGCGGCTGGACCGAGGACGGCGGCCTGCTGTGGGACGTGCTGGACCGGCTCGAGCGGGACGGATGCTCGCGCTACGTGGTCACCGACGTGACGAAGGACGGCACGCTCGAGGGGCCGAACCTGCGGCTGCTGGAGGACGTCTGTGCGGTGTCGAAGGCCCCGGTGATCGCGTCCGGCGGGGTGTCGAGCCTGGCCGACGTGTCGGCGCTGGCGGGGCTGGCCTCGGTCGGGGTCGAGGGCACGATCATCGGCAAGGCGCTCTACACGCGGGCGTTCACGCTGCCGGAGGCGCTGGCGCTCACTCGCTGAGGGTGATCGCCAGGCAGACGGTGCCGGCGCGCCCCCGCCGCAGCACGCTCCCGCCGATGACGACGCGCCCGGTGATGCCGTACTTGCGCTTGAGGAGCGTGCGCCCGCGCTCGGTGGCGTCGGCGTCGAGGATGCGCGCCTGCCCCTTGACGGTGGCCCCTTTCGCTCTGCCGCGAAGGTCACACTCGGCGAGCTCGACGGCCCCGTTGTTGCGAACCCGCTTGACCTTGCCGGCGGTGGCCTGCGACCAGATGACGAGCTCGTCCCCGTCCCGCCCCACCCACACGGGCGTGGGGACGGGCGTGCCGTCCCGCCGGAAGGTGGTGACGAGCAGGTAGTTACCCCGACCAAGCCGTTCCACTTCGGACACCATGCGGTCAACGCTACCGACCGCCACCTGTGGGCACTCTCAGCAGCGACCCCGCCAACCGCGAAACCCGCCGCCAGCCCCGAACCCACCGAACCTCAAGCGCGAGCGGGAGCCGCGCCACGCAGGCGCGGCCTCCGGCCCCCGATATCCATTCTACGAAGCCCCACCGACAAGAAACGCCGAGCGAAGCCGGACCTGTGGACGACTCAAGGCGTCCGCCGTCGCAACGTCGCCGATCCCAACACGATAGCCAGCACGGCACACCCGGCCACGATCAGGAGGTTCCGCACCAACGTCCCGTCGACCGACGCCGAGTGCGTCACCTGCGCCAACGCGTCCACCGCGTACGACAGCGGCATGATGTTCGACAGCCACTCCAGCACCGGCGTCATCGAGTCGCGCGGGGCGAACAAACCGCACAGCAGCACCTGCGGCATCACGATCGCCGGCATGAACTGGACCGCCTGGAACTCCGTGCGGGCGAACGCGCTCGCCAGCAGGCCCAGCGCCGTGCCGAGCAGCGCGTCGAGGACGGCGATCAGCATCAGGAGCCACACCGAGCCCGTGATCTCCATGCCCAGCCACGCCAGCGAGATGCCGGCCGCGACCAGCACCTGCACCACCGCCACCACGCCGAAGGCGATCGCGTAGCCGAAGAGCAGGTCGAACTTGCCGATGGGCATCGTCATGAGGCGTTCGAGGGTCCCGGTCGTCCGCTCGCGGAGGGTGGTGATCGACGTGACGATGAACATGATCGCGAACGGGAAGACCGCCAGCAGTGCCGGCGCGGCGGCGCTGAACGCCTGCTCCGAGTTGAACACGTAGCGCAGCAGGATCATCAGCAGCGACGGCAGCAGCACCATCATCGCGACCGTGCGGCGGTCGTGCTTGAGCTGGGTGAGGATGCGCCGGGCCGTGGCCAGCGCGAAGGCGGCGTGCGTGCCCACGGTGACGGTCATGCCACTGCCTCCTGCTCCCGGATCAGGCGCAGGAACGCCTGTTCGAGGTCCCCGGTCCCGGTCGCGGCGCGGAGGGCGGCCGGCGTGTCGTCGGCGAGAATGTAACCGTCGCGCATCAGGAGCAGGCGCTCGCAGCGGGCGGCCTCGTCCATCACGTGGCTGGACACCATCAGCGTGACGCCGCTGTCGGCGAGCCTGCGGAACAGGTCCCACAACTCCTCACGCAGCACGGGGTCGAGGCCGACCGTCGGCTCGTCGAGAACCAGCAGCTCAGGGCGGCCGAGGAGGGCCACGGCCAGGCTCGCCCGGCTGAGCTGACCGCCGGACAGCTCACCGACCAGCTGGTGCGCGTGCGTCGACAGGCCCACCTCGTCGATGACCCGCTCGACGTCGCCTTCGGGGGCGCGCAATATCGCGGCGAAGTAACGAAGGCTCTCGGTGACCGTCAGGTCCGCGTAGACCGACGGGTTCTGCGTGGCGTAGCCGATCTTGTCGCGCAGCGGCGCGCTGCCGGCCGGCTCGCCGAGCACGGTGACCGTGCCGCCGGCCACGATCTGCACCCCGACGACGGAGCGCATCAGGGTCGTCTTGCCGCACCCGCTCGGACCGAGCAGGCCGGTGATCGAGCCTCGCGCGACGGCGAAGCTCACGTCGTGCAGCACTTCCCGGGCGCCGCGGTGTACCCGCAGCCCCTCGGCCACCACAGCGTAATTAGTCATGCGTTTAATTCTGCGCCTGTTGAGTTCCGCAGTCAAGCGGGAAGCCGGCAGCCGGACTCAGCCGTCGAAATAGTGTTGGATCACCGGCGCGACCAGCTCGACGACCTCATCGTCGGTGGCCGAGGCCAGCGGCTCGGCGCCGATGACGTGGCGCATCATCACCAGCCCGATCATCTGCGACGCCACGCCGGTGAGCCGCAGCGGCGGCAGGTCGAGCGCGGTCGCGACCTTGGCGAGCACCGCCGTCTGCATGAACTGGCGCAGCTGCGCGGCCACCTCCGGGTTGCTGCTCACCGAGCGCAGCAGCGCGAAGAACGGCATCCGCGTCGCCGGCTCGCGCCACAGCCCCAGGAACAGGCGCAGGATCCGCTCGCCGATCTGCTCGCGCGGCCCGGTGAGGACCACGTCGACCAGCGCCGCCGGGTTGAACGGCAGGTTCAGCGCCTCGACGAAGACCTGGTCCTTCGAGCCGAAGAAGTGGTGCACGAGCGCCGGGTTGACGCCCGCCTCGGCGGCGATGCCGCGGATGGTGGCGCCGCCGTAGCCACGGGCGGCGAACTGGTTGCGGGCGGCCGCCAGGATGTCGTCCCTGGTCTGCGTCTGCCCCGGCCGTCGCCCCGTACGCGCCACCTCGGCTCCTCTCGTCCCACCGCCAGTATCCTCGGTGGCATGTCAGTCGCAGTCCGGGTCATTCCCTGTCTGGACGTCGACGCCGGCCGGGTGGTGAAGGGTGTCAACTTCGCCAACCTCGTCGACGCCGGCGACCCGGTCGAGCTCGCCGCCGCCTACGACGCCGAGGGCGCCGATGAACTGACCTTTTTGGACGTCACCGCGTCCTCTTCGGACCGCGAGACAACGTATGACGTGGTCAGGCGCACCGCCGAGCAGGTGTTCATCCCGCTCACCGTCGGCGGGGGTGTGCGTGCGGCGTCCGATGTGGACCGTCTACTGCGGGCAGGCGCGGACAAGGTGAGCATCAACACCGCGGCCATCCTGCGGCCCGAGCTGCTCCGGGAGTGCTCGCAGCGGTTCGGCGCGCAGTGTGTCGTGCTGTCGGTCGACGCCCGGCGCACCGTGGGGTCCACCACGCCGTCGGGCTTCGAGGTCACCACGCACGGTGGCCGGCAGGGCACCGGCATCGACGCGGTCGAGTGGGCCGCGCGCGGCCAGGAGCTCGGCGTCGGCGAGATCCTGCTCAACTCCATGGACGCCGACGGCACCAAGGCCGGCTTCGACCTCGAGCTCATCAAGCTCGTCCGCGCGGCCGTCGACGTGCCGCTCATCGCCAGCGGCGGCGCGGGCGCGGTGGCGCACTTCCCGCCCGCGGTGGCCGCCGGCGCGGACGCGGTGCTCGCCGCCAGCGTGTTCCACTTCGGACAGCTGCGCATCGGCGAGGTCAAGGACTCCTTGCGGCAGGCCGGGATCGAGGTCCGGTGACCACTTTGGACCCCGCGATCGCGGCCCGGCTCAAGCGCAACGCCGACGGTCTCGTGTGCGCGGTGGCGCAGCGGCGGGGCACCGGCGAGGTGCTGATGGTGGCGTGGATGGACGACGAGGCGCTCGCGCTCACCCTGTCCACGCGGCGAGCCACGTACTTCTCGCGCAGCCGCGGCCGGCTGTGGGTCAAGGGCGAGACCTCCGGGCACACCCAGAAGGTTCACGAGGTCCGCCTCGACTGCGACGGCGACACGGTGCTGCTGGTGGTCGACCAGGAGGGTGCGGCGTGCCACACGGGCGCGGCCACGTGCTTCGACGAGGACGTGCTGCTCAACTGATCGGGCCGGTGAGGTAGCGCTGGATCGTGGGCGCGACGGCGGCGACCATGGTCTCGACGTCGGTGGACGCGAGCGGCTCGAACTGCGCGACGTAACGCACCATGCCCATCCCGACGAGCTGCGAGGCCACGAGCGTGGCCCGGAACTCGTGATGATCGATCCCGACGGACTTGAGCACCTGCCCGGCGACGTGCTTGATCAGGAAGTCGCGCAGCACGTGCGCGGCCAGCTCGTGGCTGGTGATGCTGCGCATGAGCGCGGTGAACACGCCGCCGCCGGTGGTGTCCCAGGTGGTGAGGAAGGTGCGGACGATCCGCTGGCCGAGGTTGTCGACGTCGCCGTCGAGCAGGCGCTCGGCCAGCTCGTGCGGGCTGAACGGGAGCTTGAGTACGGCCTCGGCGAAGAGGCCCTCCTTGCTGCCGAACCAGTGGTTGACCATGGCCGCGTCGACCCCCGCCTTGGCGGCGATCGCGCGCACGGTGGCGCCGTCGTACCCCTGCTCGATGAACACCGCCCGCGCGGCGTCGATGAGCGCCGCACGCGTGTCCGTGCCACCCGGCCGCCGGCCCCGGCGGCGGGCCGCCCCTTGCGTCGCGCCCTTGGTCACCTCATCATCATGCGTCAGGCGCGCCGGGTTTTCCACGTCCCATGAATTTTCGCCCCTGTGGAAAGTGCTGTTCGACGGCCGAGAGCGGGCGCGGGTGCGAGGCGGGGCCGGACCGACGTGAGCTGAGCGCCGAGTGTGGCCGCGGGCAGCGGGTGGCACAGCGAGCTCGCCCGGTGTGAGCCGGGGACATGCGGGTTCGGAGGGGCACTCCGTGGTGCGGCACCAAGGGCGCTCGCGGGCGTGGGGACCGGTGCCGGGACAATGGGGCACATGGTCAGTGTGATCAACACCGCGAAGGCCGTCGGCGGGTTGGGTGTCGTCAGTCCCAGCCGGGAGGAGTTTCACCAGCTCGCCGCCAGCCGGCGGGTCATCCCGGTGGTCCGGCGGGTTCTCGCCGACGCCGAGACGCCCGTCGGCGTCTACCGCAAGCTCGCGCAGGGGCGGCCCAACACCTTCCTGCTCGAGTCCGCCGAGAACGGGCGCTCCTGGTCGCGCTGGTCGTTCGTCGGGGTCGACAGCTCGGCCGTGCTCACCGAGCGCGACGGCGAGGCCTGCTGGGTCGGCACCACCCCGGTCGGCCTCCCCAGTGGCGGCGACCCGCTGCGCGTGCTGCGCGAGACCGTCGAGATCCTCCACACCGACGCCCTCCCCGGCCTCCCCCCGCTGACCGGCGGCATGGTCGGCTTCATCGGCTACGACGCCGTCCGCCGCCTCGAGCGCCTGCCCGACCTCACCGAGGACGACCTCCACCTGCCCGACCTCGCGATGCTCCTCGCCACCGACCTCGCCGCGCTGGACCACCACGAGGGCACCATCACCCTCATCAGCAACGCCGTGAACTGGGACGACAGCACCGCGGGGGTGGACGCGGCCTACGACGCGGCCATCGAGCGGCTCGACGCCATGACCGGCCGGCTGCAGACCCCGACCGAGGCCACCGTCGCCGTGTTCGACCGGCCCCAGCCCGACTACACGCGCCGCCGCAGCCCCGAGGACTACACCTCGGCCGTGCGCACCGCCAAGGAGGCCATCCGCGCCGGCGAGGGCTTCCAGGTCGTCCTCTCCCAGCGCTTCGAGATGACCACCGACGCCGACCCCCTCGACGTCTACCGCGTCCTGCGCGCGACCAACCCCAGCCCGTACATGTACCTGCTGCGCCTCGACGGCTTCGACATCGTCGGCTCGAGCCCCGAGTCGCTGGTCACCGTGCGGGACGGGGTCGCCACCACGCACCCGATCGCGGGCACCCGCTGGCGCGGCGTCGACCCCGACGAGGACGCCCTCCTCGAGAAGGACATGCTCAGCGACGAGAAGGAGCGCGCCGAGCACGTGATGCTCGTCGACCTGGGGCGCAACGACCTCGGCCGGGTCTGCCGCCCGGGCAGCGTGCACGTCGTCGACTTCTTCCGGGTCGAGCGCTACAGCCACGTCATGCACATCGTGTCCACCGTCACCGGCACGCTCGCCGAGGGCCGGACCGCCTTCGACGCCGTCGCCGCCTGCTTCCCGGCCGGCACGCTCTCCGGCGCGCCCAAGCCGCGGGCCATGGAGCTCATCGAGGAGCTCGAACCCACCCGGCGCGGCCTCTACGGCGGCGTCGTCGGCTACCTCGACTTCGCCGGCGACGCGGACACCGCCATCGCCATCCGCACCGCGCTCATGCGGGACGGCACCGCGTACGTGCAGGCCGGCGCCGGCATCGTCGCCGACTCCAACCCGGTCGCCGAGGACACCGAGTGCGTCAACAAGGCCAGCGCCGTGCTCGCCGCGATCGCCACCGCGCAGACCATGCGCCCGGCCGCCGGGCAGCGCGGTGACTGAGCCGAGGCGCGCGGGTCCATTATGGATAGTCGCGGTGCTACTACTCGCCGCCGCGGCGGCGTTGTGGGGCTCCAGCCGGGTGAGCTGGGGCGCTGACACCCCGCAGTACGGCACGGCGCTCGCGTTCGTGGCGCTGGCCGGGTTCGCGGGCACGGTCGCGGTCGGCGGCTGGGGCAAACGGGTGGTCGGCGGGGTCGTCGTGCTCGCGGGAGTGCTCGCGGGTGTGCCCAGCGTGACGGCCGACGGCACGGGGCTCGGCCGCTGGATCGCCTTGCTGGGCGCGGTTCTGCTGGTCGTGGCGGGATTCCTGGTGATCCGCTCGGCGCCGCGGCTGCCGACGCTCGGCGCCAGGTATCAGTCGGCTAACGCGCGGCGCCGTTCCGGCGATCCCGACAAGGACTTGTGGGACGGTCTGTCCCACGGTGAAGATCCAACCGTTCGCGATGCCGAGGATGAACGCTGAGCGTGGACCCGGTAACGAGTCGCCGCACGGTGCGGGGTTAGCATCCCTTTGGCGGGAAGGGGCAAGGCTGGTGACTGATAGCACCTGCGACACATCGGAAACGGCGCAACCGCCGTCTCCGACGGGCGTCGGCGAGTGTGGCCTGTGAGTGTTCTCGAGTCGATCATCGAGGGTGTCCGCGAGGACCTCGCCGTGCGCGAGGCGGCGCTCTCGTTCGACGCGGTGAAGGAGGGCGCGACCAAGGCCGCGCCACCCAAGGACGCCGTGGCCGCGCTGCGTGGCTCCGGCATCGGTGTCATCGCCGAGGTCAAGCGGCGCAGCCCCTCCAAGGGCGAGCTGGCGCAGATCGCCGACCCGGCGGCGCTGGCCAAGGACTATGCCGACGCGGGCGCGCGGGTCATCAGCGTGCTCACCGAGGGCCGGCGGTTCGGCGGCTCGCTCGCCGACCTCGATGCGGTGCGGGCCGTGGTCGACATCCCGTTGCTGCGCAAGGATTTCGTCGTCAGCCCGTACCAGGTGCACGAGGCGCGCATGCACGGCGCCGACCTGGTGCTGCTCATCGTCGCGGCGCTCGAGCAGAACGCGCTCGTCTCGCTGCTCGACCGGGTCGAGTCGCTCGGCATGACCGCGCTCGTCGAGGTGCACACCGCCGAGGAGGCCGACCGGGCTCTCGAGGCCGGCGCCACGGTGCTGGGCATCAACGCCCGTAACCTGCACACCCTCGAGGTCGACCGGGACGTGTTCGGCCGCATCGCGCCGGGCCTGCCGATGGACGTCATCAAGATCGCCGAGTCCGGTGTGCGCGGCCCCGGCGACCTCATGACCCACGCCGGCAACGGTGCGGACGCCGTGCTCGTCGGCGAGAGCCTCGTCGCGAGCCCCGACCCCAAGGCCGCCCTGGTCCAGCTGGTCACGGCCGGCTCGCACCCGGCGTGCCCGAGGCCGAGCCGGTGACCGAGCAGGACCCGCACGACCCGAGGACCGGAGCCGGCCCTGAGCCGGGCGTCGAGCACGAGCCGAACCAGCACGACCCGGACGCGCGCGGCCACTTCGGTCCCTACGGCGGGCGGTTCCTGCCCGAGGCGCTGATCGGCGCCATGGACGAGCTGTCCGCCGTGTACGACAAGGCGCGGCTCGACCCGGACTTCGTCGACGAGTTCAACCGGTTGCTGCGCGACTACGCGGGCCGCCCGTCGCTGCTCACCGAGGCGCAGCGGTTCGCCGAGCACGCCGGCGGCGCGCGGATCTTCCTCAAGCGCGAGGACCTCAACCACACCGGCTCGCACAAGATCAACAACGTGCTGGGTCAGGCGTTGCTCACCAAGCGGATGGGCAAGAAGCGGGTCATCGCCGAGACCGGCGCCGGCCAGCACGGGGTGGCCACGGCCACCGCGTGCGCGCTCATGGGCCTCGACTGCGTCGTCTACATGGGCGAGGTCGACACCCAGCGCCAGGCGCTCAACGTGGCCCGGATGCGGCTGCTCGGCGCCGAGGTCATCCCGGTGAAGACCGGCTCGCGCACGCTCAAGGACGCCATCAACGAGGCGCTGCGGGACTGGGTCACCAACGTCGACACCACCCACTACCTGCTGGGCACGGCGGCCGGCGGCCACCCGTTCCCGATGATGGTGCGCAACTTCCACAAGATCATCGGCATCGAGGCGCGCGAGCAGATCCTCGAGAAGGCCGGCCGGCTGCCCGACGTGGTGGCCGCGTGCGTCGGCGGCGGGTCCAACGCCATCGGCATCTTCCACGGCTTCATCGACGACCCCGGCGTGCGGCTCGTCGGCTTCGAGCCGGGCGGCAAGGGCATCGACTCCGGCGAGCACGGTGCCACGCTCAGCGAGGGCACCCCGGGCATGCTGCACGGCGCGCTGTCCTACCTGCTGCAGGACGAGGACGGGCAGACCATCGAGGCGTACTCGATCTCGGCGGGCCTGGACTACCCCGGCGTCGGGCCGGAGCACTCGTGGCTCAAGGACACCGGCCGCGCGGAGTACCGCTCGGTCACCGACGCGGAGGCGATGGCCGCGTTCCAACTGCTGTCCCGCACCGAGGGGATCATCCCCGCGATCGAGTCGGCGCACGCGCTGGCCGGCGCGCTGGTGCTCGGCCACGAGCTGGGGCCGGACGGCCTGATCCTCGTCAACCTGTCCGGGCGCGGCGACAAGGACATGGGCACCGCCGCGGACTACTTCGGCTTCATGGAGCAGTGATGGCACGGCTGGACCCGGTGTTCGCCCGTACGCGCGCGGAGGGGCGGGCGGCGCTGGTCGGCTACCTGCCGGCCGGGTACCCCACGGTCGAGGGCTCCGCGGCGCGCCTGGCGGCCATGGTCGAGGCCGGCTGCGACGTCGTCGAGATCGGCGTCCCGTACTCCGACCCGGTGATGGACGGCCCCACCATCCAGGCCGCCGCCGACCTGGCGCTGCGTGGTGGCTTCCGGCTGCGTGACCTGTTCGGCGTGGTCGAGACGGTGGCGTCGGCCGGCGGGCACGCGGTCGTCATGACGTACTGGAACCCGGTGCACCGCTACGGTGTCGACCGGTTCGCCCGGGACCTCGCCGCCGCTGGTGGGCTCGGCATCATCACCCCGGACCTCGTCCCGGACGAGGGCGCCGACTGGCTCGAGGCCTCGGCGGCGCACGACCTCGACCGGATCTTCCTTGTCGCGCCGTCGTCCTCGCCGGAGCGGCTGGCCTCCACAGCCGCCGCGACCACGGGCTTCCTCTACGCGACGGCGGTGATGGGTGTCACCGGGGCGCGCGACAAGGTTGGCAGCGCCGCGGCCGGGCTGGTGGCCAGGGCCCGCGCGTACACCGGCGACCTGCCGATCGCCGTCGGCTTGGGCGTGCGGTCGGGGGAGCAGGCGGCAGAGGTCGCCGGCTTCGCCGACGCGGTCGTGGTCGGCTCGGCCTTCGTCTCGAAGGCGGGCGACGTGGACGGCGTCCGCGAACTGGCCACCGAACTGGCCGCCGGCGTCCGCCGCCCGGTGGTTGCCGGCTAGTTCGCCTCCCCGGGATTAAAGGTGAGGTGGATGGTGGCTGGGTGCCGTCACGGTCCCCTGAGGTTCCGGTGGTCGGCGCAGGACTTCACCCGATGATCTACGAGACAGGCCTTAGCTGATTCGGTCGTGTGGTTGCCTCGGGTTCACCCCGGGGGCGATGACGCCGAGCGTCTGGTGGAACTCGGTCTCCGTCCGGGTGCCGAGTACCAGGGCGGCGTTCTGCGGCGCGCTGCCGAGGTACCAGACGTCGCCGGAGTGCTTCACGACGATGACCGGGCCGTTGTGGACGACCGCGGGCGTGGGCAGGACGGCGAACGCGTAGCCCAGGTCGGTGACGCCGTAGTGGTTCGGCTGCCAGCCGAACCACTGCAGCCAGCGGGCCAGCCCCTGCTGGGTGACCCCTTCCGGCTGAGGCTGGCCGCCGACCCACTCGTGCGGGGTGCCGGGGTCCATCCCGGCCTCCTTCATGGTGGCGTGCAGCTCCTGCTCGGACTTCGCGCCGTAGATCGGCAGGCTGCCCGGGTTGGAGGCGAGGTTCCAGACCGCGCCGGTGCGCTTGACCACCACGGACGGGCCGTTGCCGTAGGTCATCGCGTGCTCGTAACCGTCGTGGTAGTCGTCCGGCTGGGTGTCGACCCAGAAGGCGAAGCCTCCGTCGGTGACCCGCTTCTCGGCGTGCTTGGTCGCTTGCCTGATGGCCACCCAGGCCACCACGTCCTCACGTGACAACATGATCGCGATCGTCTCACGGGACCCTATGCGCCCTCCGCGGACGTCGCCCGTTACGGTGACGCGCGTGACTGTGGCGTCCAGTGTCTTCCTGGCGAACATCCCGAGCCCGGACCGTGGTGTCTGGCAGCTCGGTCCCATCCCGCTGCGGGCCTACGCCCTGTGCATCATCGCCGGCATCATCGTGGCGATCTGGTGGGGCGAACGGCGCTGGGCCGCCCGCGGCGGCACCCCCGGCACGGTCATCGACATCGCGGTGTTCGCGGTGCCGTTCGGCCTGGTCGGCGGCCGGCTCTACCACGTCATCACCGACTACCAGCGCTACTTCGGTGCGGGCCGCAACCCCGTCGACGCGCTGCGCATCTGGGACGGCGGCCTCGGCATCTGGGGCGCCATCGCGCTCGGCGCGGTCGGCGCGTGGATCGGCTGCCGGGTCAAGAAGGTGCCGCTGCCGGTGTTCGCCGACGCCATCGCGCCCGGCATCGTCACCGCCCAGGCCATCGGCCGGCTCGGCAACTACTTCAACCAGGAGCTCTACGGCGGGCCCACCGACCTGCCCTGGGGCCTGGAGATCTACCGGCGCATCAACGAGGCGGGCGCCGAGGACAACCTCAACGGCGTGGCGGTCAACCACATCCCGATCGCGGTCGTGCACCCCACGTTCCTCTACGAGCTGCTGTGGAACCTCGCGGTCGCCGCGCTGGTCGTCTGGGCCGACCGGCGGTTCCGCCTCGGCCACGGCCGCGCGTTCGCGGTCTACGTCGCCGGCTACACGCTCGGCCGCACGTGGATCGAGATGATGCGCACCGACGAGGCCAACCACGTGGCCGGCGTCCGGATCAACGTCTGGGTCTCGATCCTCGTGTTCATCGGCGCGATCGTGTACCTCGTCCTCGCCAAGAAGCGCGGCGAGCGCGAGGATCTGGCGGCCATCCAGGGCAACGTGCCACCGGACGCCGACACCCCGGCAGAGTCCGCGGACACCGACAAGTCGGCCGACGACGACTCCGACGACGACGCCGAGGACCGGGACGACGACTCGGCCGAGTCCACGGCGGAGTCCGACGACGAGCCGGCGGACGAGGACGAACCGGCCGAGGCGGAGAAGCCCGCGAAGGCCGCCGACGCCGATGCCGACGCGTCCTCCGATGCCGATGCCGACGCCAATGCCAATGCCAATGCCAAGGCCGACGCCGAGACCGGCGCCAAGGACGAGAAGGCCAAGGAGCCCAGCTCCTCCGGCAGCACGGACGTCTAGGACACCAGGCCCTCGCCGGTCACCAGCGGCAGGTCCAGCGCGGTCAGCAGGCCGGGCTTCGCGGCGACGACCGCCGGGATCGCGTTGACCAGCCGCATCGCGGTGGCCTTGAGGCCGGCGGTGTTGTGGTCGCTGTCCGTGGCCACGAGCCGCAGGTCGAGCGTGCAGCTGGGCTCGCCGGTGATCTCGACGCGGTAGCCGCCCTGGCCTTGTGCCTGTGGCCAGTCCGGCCCGAGGTCCGGGCGCAGCCGGGTGACGTGCTCGAGCACGCACACCGCGCGGCCGCCGCGCATCCCGCGCACCTCGAACCGCAGCGCGGCCGCGGTGCCCGTCTCGATGGTGCCGGCGGGGATCGTGAACGTCTCCGGCGCGGCCAGCCGGGTCGCGGACTCCTCGACGCCGTCCAGCTCCACGCCCAGGCCGGCGGCGAGCTGGCGCACGACGCTGCCCCACGCGAGCGACAGCACGCCCGGGAGCAGCAGCATCGGCGTGTCGCTCATCGGCCGGCCGAAGCCCATGATGTCGAAGAGGACCTTGGCGTTGTCGTAGGTCGAGTAGTCGAGGATCTCCAGGCAGCGGACCTGGTCGATGCGCTGGCACACCGAGGTGAGCACGAGCGGCAGCCAGTCGTTGGCGAAGCCGGGGTCGATGCCGTTGACCCACAGGGAGGCGCCGCCCTCGGCCGCGGCCCGGTGGATCGGCGCGACGAGGTCGTCGGGCACCACGCCGGCCGGGTACTGCAGGAACACCGGCGAGCTGGACACGATGTTGACGCCCGCGCGCAGGATCCGCTCGAGATCGGCGAGCGCGTCGGTGATCCGGTCGTCGGCCATGGCGGTGTAGACGACGCAGTCGGGCTTGCCGGCGAGGAGCTCGTCCGCGTCGTCGGTGGCGGTGACCCCGAGCGGCCCGATACCGGCGAGCTCGCCGGCGTCCCGGCCCACTTTGTCCTCAGTGGACACCCACACGCCGGCCAGCTCGAGGTCCGGCCGCGCGGCGATCCCGGCTATCGCGTGCTTGCCGACGTTGCCCGTGCTCCACTGCACCACTCGGTAGGTCATAGGTCGGGTAGTCCCAGGTCGAGGTTGGGTGCCTGGAGGCCGCCGTCGACCTCGAGCACCTTGCCGGTGAGGTAGCCGCCGGCCGGGGAGGCGAGGAACAGCGCGGTGGCCGCGACGTCCTCGGCCGAGCCGATGCGGCGCAGGGGTGTGGCCTGCTCCATGCGCGTTCGCAGGTCGTCGTTGGTGAGCACGATGTCGAGCGCGGAGGTGGCGACCGAGCCGACGGAGATCGCGTTGACCCGGATGCGCGGGGCGAGGTCGTAGGCGGAGAGCTCGGTGAGGTGGGCGAGCGCGGCTTTCGCGGTGCCGTAGGCGAGGAAGCCGCGGCCGGAGACGCGTCCCATGATCGAGGAGATGTTCACGACCGCGCCGCCCTGGCCGGCCAGCATGACCGGGACGGCGGCGCGGGTGAGGGCGTGCGCGGTGGAGACGTTGAAGCGGAAGGCCTCCTCGAGGAAGCCGGTGTCGGTGTCGAGGAGGGGGCGCGGGTAGGTGCCCCCGAGGTTGTTGACGACGACGTCGAGCCGGCCGAACTCCTGCCTGGCCGCCTCCGCGAGCCCGGCGACGGCGTCCACATCGGACAGATCGGCGGTGACGGGGTGCGCCCGCCGCCCGGCCTTCGTGACTCGTTCGGCGACGGCGTCGAGCTGGTCCTTGGTGCGCGAGGAGATGACGACGTCCGCCCCGGCCTCGGCGAACGCGACGGCGGTGGCCGCGCCGATACCCCGCCCGGCCCCGGTCACGACGGCGACTTGGTCAGTGAGCAGGAACCGCTCCAGGATCACGCGCAGAAATGTAACACGTTCTAGTGCGGTGGAGGCGGGCGTGCGGCCCGCGAAATGTGGCCTCCGGACTTTGGCCTCCGGCTCCGCGTCTGGACTCCAGGCTCCGCCGCCGGACTCGGCCTCCGGGCTCCGGAACGAGGGCGTGGCCTCCGGACTCCGGAACGGGGCCGTGGCCTCCGGCCCCCCGAACTCCAGGCTACCGGCGGAGACCGACAGTTCCGGGCTCCCCGCCGCGAGGCCTGTGGACAACCCCGGAGTCGCGGGGGCCCCCCGCGTTCCAGTCTATTCGGCGGGACCGACAGTTTCGGGGTCGGCGGCGGCGGGCTGTGGACAACTAGGCGTCTTGCGGGTCGGCGTCACGACCAGGTTGCCGTTCTCCGTCGTCAGGATCTCCACGGTCGCGGCGTAGTGGCGTTCGATCGTCTCGCGGGTCAGGACCTCCGCCGGCGTGCCCGACGCGATCACCTCGCCGCCGTCCAGCAGCAGGAGGCGGTCGGCGTACTGGGCGGACAGCGTGAGGTCGTGCAGCGTGCTCACCACCGTCGCGCCCTCCTCCGCGCGGAGCCGGTCGATCAGGTCGAGCAGGGCCTGCGCGTGCCCGATGTCGAGACCCGTCGTCGGCTCGTCCAGCAGGAGCAGGCCGGCCTGCTGGGCGAGCACCCGCGCCAGCACGGTCCGCTGCCGCTCGCCACCGGAGAGCGTGTGCAGGGCGCGGTCCGCGAGCGCGTCCAGGTCGAGGCGCCCGAGGACCTGCTCGACGATCGCCAGGTCCGACCGCCGCTCGCGGGCCAGCGGTGCGAGGTGCGGCGTGCGGCCGAGCAGGACGTAGTCGGTGACCGTCAACCGGTCGGGCAGCTGCGGGGTCTGCGGCGCGTACGCCACCGCCCGGGCCCGCTCGCGGTTGCCGAGCGCCGCGGTCGGGGTGCCGTCGAGCAGGATCTCGCCGTCGTGGTCCACCACCCCGACGATCGACTTGAGCAGCGAGGACTTGCCGGCGCCGTTCGGCCCGATGATCGCCAGCCAGCTGCCCGCCGCCAGCTCGATGTCGACCCCGGCGGCCACGACCCGGCGGCCGTAGCGCGCGGACACCCCGCGCAGCGTCAGCGCGGTCACCGGATCTTCCCGCGGTTGAGCCGCAGCACCAACAGGAAGAACGGCGCGCCGGTGAACGCCGTGATCACCCCGATCGGCAGCTCGGCCGGCGCGAACGCGGTCCGCGCGATGTGGTCGGCGACGATCAGGAACATCGCGCCGCCGACGAGCGACAGCGGCACGACCACCCGGTAGCTCGCGCCGGCCAGCAGCCGCACGACGTGCGGCACCACGATGCCGACGAACCCGATGAGCCCGCTCACCGACACCGCCGCCGCGGTAGCGAGCGACGCGGCGAGCAACACCAGGATCCGCACCCGCCCGGGGTTGATCCCGAGCGACGCGGCCTCGTCGTCGCCGACCGCGAGGACGTCGAGCAGCCGCGCGCACAGGCACAGCACGATGCCGGCGAGCGCGATGTAGGGCAGCGTCACCAGCACCTCGCGCCAGCCGGTGGTGTTCAGCCCGCCGAGCATCCAGCTGTAGACCTGCTTGATCGTGTCGGTGTTGAGCTGCTGCACGAACGTCTGGATCGCGGTGAGGAACGACGCGACCGCCACGCCCGCGAGCAGCAGCACCGCGGTACCGCCGCCGGCCGAGCGGCCCAGCAGCCAGGTGAGCGAGACGCCGCCGATCGCGCCGGCGAACGCGGCCAGAGGGAGCGGCCCGATGACCCACCCGGTGACCGACGGCGCCGCGACGACCACGATCGTGGCCGCCATGCCGGCGCCGGCGGCCGCGCCGAGCAGGAACGGGTCGGCGAGCGGGTTGCGGAACACGCCCTGGAACGCGGCCCCGGCCATCGCGAGCGCCGCGCCCACCAGGCCGGCGAGGACGACCCGCGGCAGCCGCACCTCCCACACGATCGCCGCCTCGGTGGCCGACAGCGGGGACACCCCGCCGGTCAGCTGCGCCCACACCTCGTGCACCACCCGGGTCCAGCCGAGGTTGGCGGCGCCGAGCAGCGTGGACACCGAGATCACGACGACGAGCGCGAGCACCGACCCGGCCAGCACCGCCGGCCGCAGCCTCGTGGGCGTGACCTTGCGCGCGGGCCGCGTGGTCTCGCGGCTCGTCGTCGTGAGCATCAGCCCTGGCTCGCCTTGGTGACCGCGTCGGCGACGGACCGGGCGAGGTCGACCACTCGCGGCCCCCAGCGGGAGGCGAGGTCGTCGTCGAGCGGGACGACGTTGCCGTTCTTGACGGCCTTGAGCGTGGACCACCCCGGCCGCGCGGCGACGGACTGTGCGTTCTGCTTACAGCACTTGGTGTCGGCGAGGAAGATCAGATCGGGGTTGGCCTGGAGGATGTGTTCGGCGGAGAGCTGGGGGTAGCCGCCGGAGTCCTTGTCGGCCGGGTCGGCGATGTTCCGCAGGCCGAAGAGCCCGTAGACCTGGCCGATGAAGGTCTTGGAGGTCGCGCTGTAGAGCGTGGTGTCGAGCTCGTGGTAGTAGGTGAGGTTCTTCTTCGGCGTGTCCTTCGCCAGCTTGCCGAGGTCGTCCTTGGTCCGCTTGGCGAGGTCGGTCGCTTCGTCGGCGTGGCCGGTCGCCTTGCCGAGGAGCTCCATGCCGGCGTAGAGATCGTCGAGCGTGGCTGCGGCCGGCACGATCAGCGTGGGCCGGTTGAGCTGCTTGAGCGAGGCGACGAGGTTATCAGCGTCGTCGGACACCACGACGAGGTCGGGGTTGTAGCCGACGATGGCCTCCACGTTGGGCGTCAGCCCCGAGAGGTCGGTCTTGGGCGCGTCGGCCGGGTAGGTCGACTGGTTGTCGACGGCCACCACCTGGTCGCCGGCCCCGATGGCGTACAACGTCTCGGTGTTGCTGGCCGACAACGAGATGATCCGCTCGGGCCGCGTGCCGAGCGTGACAGGCTCGCCCGTGGCGGGCGTGATGGTGACAGGGAACTGCGGTTGTGTCTCCTGCGTGGCCGGCTTCTCGTCGGCACGCTGCGCACACCCGGCCGCCGTCGTGAGAACGGCGGCGAGAGCGATGACCGCGAGGCGTCGCGCGCGCCTGCGGGTGGGGATGGACATGGACCACCTCGGGAGTAGGCCCGGCGCGCGATCCGGACGACGCCCCCGCCGAGAGCGGTCGCGACGCCGCATCCCTGCACCGGGGGCGGTTGGCGTCGACGCGGGGAGCGGTAGGCGACCTGGCTCGGGCGCCGCTTGCGCGGGGCCACCACAGTTGCGGGACAGCGCCGGACTCGCACCGGACTTCGCTACCACCTGTTCCCGAACCCGGGACGGGCCGAGACCTGTTCGCGTCACCGGCCAGCAAGCTGACCAGCAGAAGGACGCTACCACCCGGCCCAGCTGCGACGGGGAACGCGCACAGGTACGAAGGAGGAGACCTCGCCAGAGCGACGCGAAGTGCAGGTCAGGGCAGGCGTCAGCCGGTGTTCGACTCGTACGCGCGACTGTCGCGGATGCCGGACACGCGCGAGCTGGCGAAGATCGAGACGCAGTTGGCGGACAACCGCAAGGTGATCAAGCGGTTGGGTGGCGTGCTGGGTGTCGAGTTTGGACTACGGGTTGTCGGCGCACCACGGTCACCTTCGGAGATCTTGCGTTGGCACGGCAGTGCGGAATTGACCTGGAGGGCGCTCCAGCATGCAGACTCGCCGCCATGAAGTACCGCACCCTGGGCGTGAATCCCCAGACCCGCCGCGAGGTCAGCGTGCTGAGCCTCGGCGCCATGCTGTTCGGCACTGCCACCGACGAGGCCACCTCCTACGCCATCCTCGACCGCTACGTCGAGGCAGGCGGGACGTTCATCGACACCGCCAACAACTACGCGTACTGGGTCAACGGAACGCAGGGTGGGGAGAGCGAGTCCCTCCTCGGACGCTGGCGCCGCGCCAACGGCGTCGGTGAGGAGGTCGTGATCGCGACCAAGCTCGCCGGCCGCCCGCTCGAGCCGAGCAACACCCTCACCACGAACGTCGAAGGGCTCTCGGCCGCGGTGATCCGCGAGTCCTCGGCCCGCAGCCGGGAGCGGCTCGGCGTGTCCCGGCTGGACCTGCTCTACGCGCACATCCATGACCGGAGGGTCCCGATGGAGGAGACCGTCGAGGCGTTCGGGGCGCTGGTGACCGAAGGCAGCGTCGGCCTGCTAGGGGCCAGCAACCACTGGAGCTGGCGGGTGGAACGGTGCCGCCAGCTGGCCGCGTCGGCCGGCCTCTCCGGGTACGAGGTGCTCCAATACCACCATACCTACCTGCGGCAACGCACCGACATGGGCAACCGGCACTCGCCGGACGGCGAGCTCGGCGTGGCCGGCGGCGATGTCCTCGACTACGTGCGACACAATCCGTCCCTCACACTCGTCGCGTACACCCCGCTGCTCAGCGGCGCCTACGTGCGCGACGACAAGCCACTGGGCCCCGAACACGACCACGCGGGCACCCCGGTGCGGCTCAAAGCGCTCCACGAGGTGGCCGCGGAGACCGGCGCGACGCCCAACCAGGTCGTCCTGTCCTGGCTCATCGGCGGCGACATCCCGGTGATCCCGCTGGTCGGCGCCTCCTCGGTCGCCCAACTCGACGAAAGCCTCGCCGCGGTCGACCTCGAGCTGACCGCCGACCAGCGCGCCTGCCTGGACGCCGCCCAGTAGCCCGACTCCTGCGGCGCGGTCAGACCGCTGAAGGAGTGGTCGAACACGTACCTCCGGCCGCCGTCGGCCCGGTGGCGGGCGACCTCGGCGGCGTGGCTGCTGGTTACGCTGCCCAGCCAACCGGACGTCGATGCGACGGAGAACCAGACCCACGGCCGCGATCTCCTCCGGGGTCATCGGCGGGAGCGCAGGGGAACGCCGAAGACGGCCCTGTGGACAGGTACGGACCGAGAGCCGGCGAGATCAGGCGGAGTCGCGCTCGACCAGCTCGGTAGGCAGGACAACGGGATCCCCCACGGGATCCCCACCGATCTGGGTCAGGAGTAGCTCGGTCATCGTCCGGGCCTGGTCGAGCACCGGCTGGTGGATCGTCGTCAGCGGAGGCTCCGTGTGCCGGGCCATCTCGATGTCGTCGTAGCCGACCACCGACACGTCCTCCGGCACCCGCCGCCCAGCCGCCCGGAGCACCCGCAACGCCCCGATGGCCATCAGGTCGTTGGCCGCGAAGACCCCGTCGATATCCGGATGCCGATCGAGCAGCACCGACATGGCCTGCTCACCCGACTCCCGGGTGAAGTCCCCGATCACCACCCGGTCAACCTTGCGCCCAGCGGCCGACAACGCCCGCTGATAGCCGTTCAGGCGGTCGAACCCCGCGGTCATGTCCTGCGGCCCGGCGATGGTCGCGATCCGGCGCCGGCCGGCGGAAAGCAACCGCTCGGCGGCGAGCTGGGCGCCGCCGACGTTGTCGACGTCCACATAGGACAGACCGGGCAGGTGCCGCTGCGGCCGGCCGCCGACGACCGTGGGGATGCCGGCGTCGAGGAGCAGCCGGGGGAGCGGGTCGTCGTCGTGCATGGACGCCAGCAGGACGCCGTCGACGTGTCCACTTCGGACGTAGTCGGCCAGCCGGGAGTGCTCCGCGTTGTTCTGCGCGTTCACCAGCACGAGCTGCACCCCGGTGCCGATCAGCGCCTGCGACGTCGCGATGATGATGTTGCCGAGGTACGGGTCCGACAGCACGGTGGCGTCCGGCTCACGCATGACCAGCGCGACCGAGTCGGTCCGGCGCATCGCGAGCGACCGCGCGGCCCGGTTCGGCACGTACCCGAGCCGGCCGATCGCCGACTCGACCGCGTCCTTCACCTCGGCCGACACCCGCGGCGACCCGTTGATCACCCGGGACACGGTCGCCCGGGAGACGCCCGCCGCCGCGGCAACCGTGTCCAGGGTCGGCTTCTGCCGCCGGACCCGCCGGACCGACAGCTCACTCACGACATCCCCTCGCACGCTCGGTGATGCCGCTCGCGATGACCCCGCGTCATGATCCGCTCGCAAGCTCGCTCATGTGTCTATGCCGTTCGTGCTGATCACCTGCCGGTACCAGTGGGCGCTGTCCTTCCAGACCCGGCGCTGCGTCGGATAGTCCACGTGGACGATGCCGAACCGCTTCGAGTACCCGTACGCCCACTCGAAGTTGTCCAGCAGCGACCACACGAAGTATCCACGAAGGTCGACGCCCGACTCGATCGCCTCGTGCACCACCGCCAGGTGCTCGCGCAGGTAGGAGATCCGCTCGTGGTCGCGCACACCCCCGTCCGACCCCAGCTCGTCGTCGAACGCGGCGCCGTTCTCGGTGATCATGAGCGGAATCGGCGCGTACTCCTCGTGCACCCGGTGCACGACGTTGCGCAGGCCCTGCGCGTCGATCGCCCAGCCCATCGCGGTCGCGGGCCCCGGCTGGCTGACGAACCGGACGTCCGCGCACGCCGGCCACGGCGACGGGCCGGCCACCGGCGGGCCGGCGTCGACGAGCGTCGGCGTGTAGTAGTTGATGCCCAGCAGGTCCAGCGGCGCGGAGATCGCCTCGAGGTCACCGTCCTCGACGAACGACCAGTCGGTGAGGCCGCCGGTGTCGTGCCGCACGTCGACGGGGTAGTGGCCGCGGAACAGCGGGTCGAGGAACAGCCGGTTGCCCAGCCCGTCGATCCGCCGCACGGCCGCGGTCGCCTCGGCGGAGGTCGCGCCGGGCATCACCGCGCACAGGTTCAGCGTGATCGACACCTGGGTGCCCGCCGGCAGCGCCGAGCGCAGCGCGGACGCGCCCAGCCCGTGCGCCAGCAGCAGGTGGTGCGCGGCCCGCAGCGACAGCGCCGGGTCGGTCCGGCCCGGCGCGTGCTCACCCGACGCGTAGCCGAGGAACGCCGCGCACCACGGCTCGTTCAGCGTCGTCCAGATCGGCACCCGGTCGCCCAGCCGCGCGGCCACCAGGTCGGCGTACTCGGCGAACCGGAACGCGGTGTCCCGCGCGCCCCAGCCCCCGGCGTCCTCCAGCTCCTGCGGCAGGTCCCAGTGGTAGAGCGTCAGCATCGGCGTGATGCCGCGCGACAGCAGCTCGTCCACCAGCCGCGCGTAGTGGCCCAGGCCGGCCGGGTTCGCCGGGCCCTTGCCGCCGGGCTGGATCCGGGGCCAGGACACGGAGAACCGGTACGCCGGCAGGCCGAGGTCGGCCATCAGCGCGACGTCGGCCGGGAACCTGCGGTAGTGGTCGGCCGCCACGTCCCCGGTGTCCCCGTTCGCCACCAGGCCCGGCGTGTGCGCGAACGTGTCCCAGATGGACGGTCCGCGCCCGTCGGCGGCCGGGGAGCCCTCGATCTGGTACGCCGCCGTCGCGGCACCCCAGGTGAACCCCTCGGGAAAGTCGAGTCGGGTCACGGCGTTCCCTCGCAGGCTCGGTGGCGCCGTTCACGGTCGCCCTGTGTTCGATCGTTCGCTCCGCTCACCCCTTCACCGCCCCTTGCATGATTCCTCCGATGATCTGCCGCCCCAGCAACAGGAACACGATCAGCATCGGGAAGGTGGCGATCACCGTGCCCGCCAGCACCAGCGAGTAGTCCACCTCGATGCCGCTCGCCGTGTTGGCGATCGCCACCTGAACCGTGGGGTTCTGCGTGTTGAGCAGGATGAGCGGCCAGAACAGGTCGTTCCAGTAGGTGATGAACGTGAGCAGGCCCAGCACCGCCGCACCCGGCCGGGCGACCGGCAGCACCACGCTCCAGTAGATGCGCAACGTCGAGGCGCCGTCGACGCGGCCGGCCTCCAGCAGCTCGGTCGGCATCGCCGAGACGAGGTACTGCCGCATGAAGAACACGCCGAACGCGCTCACCAGCGCCGGCACGATGACCCCGCGCAGGTCGTTGGCCCAGCCGAACCACTGGGTGACCATGATGTACAGCGGGATGATCGCGAGCTGGGTCGGCACGAGCATCGTGGCGACCACCGCGGTGAACAACCCGTTGCGGCCGCGGAAGGACAGCTTGGCGAACGCGAAGCCGGCCAGCGTGGACGTGAACACCACGGCCACCGTGATCGTGCCGGCCACGAGCACCGAGTTCGTCAGCGCCAGCCCGAAGTTGCCCTGCTCGAACGCCGCGGACAGGTTGTCCCACAGCGAGCCGCCGGGCACCAGCGGCGGCGGGTAGCGGCCGATCGCCGACTGGTCGCGCGAGGACACCACGATCGACCAGTACAGCGGGAAGATCGAGAACACCACGATCGCGAGCAGGATCCCGTAGGTCACCCAGCCCGCCGAGTCGGGCGCCCTGGCCCGGCGCCGCCGCGGTGGCGCTGCCGGCGCCGGGGGAGCGATGGTCGTCGTCATCTAGTCCTCCGCCGATCGGATCCGCCGCACCAGCAGGAAGTTGACCAGCGCGATCACCACGGTGACCAGGAACAGCGTCCACGCGATCGCGGCGGCGTAGCCGTAGCGGCCGTTGGTCCAGAACTGCTGGTACAGGTAGAGCACGACGGTCTGGAACTGCCGTTCGGAGCCGCCGTTGTTGTTGCGGGTGGTGTCGAACAGGAACGGCTCGGCGAACAGTTGCAGCGCGCCGATCGTCGACACGATCACCGTGAAGATGATCGTCGGCCGCAGGCTCGGGACCGTGATGTACCAGAACTGCTGCCACTTGCTCGCGCCGTCGATGGACGCGGACTCGTACAGCTCGTACGGGATCGTCTGCATCGCCGCGAGGTAGATCAGGCTGTTGTAGCCGGTCCAGTGCCAGGTCACCATCGCCGACACCGCGAGCCACGACGACCACTTCTCCGCGCGCCAGTCCAGCGGGTTGTCCAGGAACGGCTGGAGGAACCAGTTCAGCAGCCCGAAGTCACGCGCGAAGATCTGGTTGAAGATCAGCGCGACCGCGGCCACCGAGGTGATGTAGGGGACCAGCACGCCCATCCGCAGGAACAGCCGGCCGCGCAGCCGGTAGTTCAGCAGGTGCGCGATCCCCAGTGCCAGCAGCAGCTGCGGCACGGTCGACACCAGCCCGATGCCGAACGTGTTGACCAGCGCGTTGTGGAAGTTGGTGTCCTGCAGGAGGTTCGTGTAGTTGTCCAGCCCGACCGAGACGTCCTCGCTGCCGGGCTTGCGCGGGCTCCACGACGTCGTCGAGATGAACGCCGTGTACACCAGCGGGAACAGGCCGAACACCGCGAACAGCGCGAAGAACGGCAGCACGTACAGGTACGGCGAGCCCTTGACGTCGAGGCGGTAGAGCCGCGAGCGCCAGGCCTGCCGCCGGGGCGACGGGGTCTCCGCGGGGCGCCACCGGTCCTCCGGTGCCGCCCCGCGGCGGTCGAGCTGGGCCGTCATCCATCACCTGCGGCGGCCTTGATGTCGTTCATCGCCGACTCCCACGCCTTGTCGGGGTCGGTGCCCTGCTCGACGCTGTTCAGCGCGCCGGCGAAGGTGTTGCCGATGACGCCGCTCTGCGGCCCGTAGACCTGCACCGGCGCGTTCTCCAGTGACGCGGGGAAGATCTTGCCGGCCGGCGCGCCGGAGAAGAACTCCGAGGTGAAGTCCGCGACTTCGGGTTGGCTCCACGTGCTCTTCTGGCTCGGGAAGTTGCCGATCGTCTTGAACAGCTTGACGTTCTGCTCCGGCGCGGTCAGCCACTTGGCGAGCTCAACGGCCGCGTCGATGTTCTTGCCCTGCGAGGGCACCGTGACGTAGGAGCCGCCCCAGTTGCCCGAGCCGCCGGGGATCGTGGCGATGTCCCACTTGCCCGTGGTCTCCGCGGCGTTGGCCTGGATGTAGCCCATCATCCACGCGGGACAGGTGACGGTCGCGAACTGGCCCTGCTGGAAGCCGGTGTTCCACTCCGGCGAGAACTCCGGCAGCGCGGCCGACTGGCCGTCCTTGATCGCCGAGACGGTGAGGTCCCACGCCTCGCGCACCGCCTTGTTGCTCTCCACGATCAGCTCGCCGTCGGCGTTGTAGTAGGTCTCCTCGTCGTTGCCGAGGATGCCGGTGAACACGTGCCCGCCGGCGTCGAACCACTTCACCTTCGGCACCTTCTGGGTGAACCGGTTGCCGACGTCGACGTAGTCTGCCCAGGTCGACCACAGCGCGGAGACGTCCTCGCGCTTGGTCGGCAGGCCGGCCTTGGCGAACAGGTCGGTGCGGTAGCACATCGCGAGGCCGCCGATGTCGGTCGGCAGCCCGATCAGCGTGCCACCGTCCGCAGTGGACGCCCGCTGGACGGTCGACTCGGTCCACTGCGAGGTGTCGACGCCCTTGTCCGTCAAGTTCACGAACTTGTCCGGCTGCCCGATGTAGCCGGACACCTGGCCCACCTCGATCACCTCGAGGTCGGCCGCGCCCGAGCCCGCGGTGAGCCGCGCCTGCAGGTTCTGGTGGTGCGTGCCGAAGTCGCTCCGGTTCTCCACGATCTTGACGTTCTTGTGTGCCTTCTCGTACTCGTCGTAGAGCTCCCGGTTGTCGGGTAAGGAGAAGCTGTCGCCGAAGACGTTGATGTTCAGCGTGATCTCGCCGTTCGCGCCGGCGCCGCCCCCGCTGCTTCCGCACGCGGCGAGGACGAGGGCACTCACCGCCGCGAGCGATGCGGCGATCGCGACCGTGGGTCGTCTGGACGTACGCATGTGGGCCTCCTGCGGCCGGTCGGCCGGCCACGTCGCTGTGGGTTCGAGCCGCGATCATGAGAGCGCTCTCATGGGTTCCCGAAGGATCTCGTTCGCATCGGCACCTGTCAAGACCCCGTAATCAGCACGTTGCGGACAAAAGACCGGCTCTCCTCGCACCAGGGACGGGGTGCGAGGAGAGCCGGTCGGCGTGGTGTCCGCCACCCTCTCGGTGGACACCACACCAGCGATCCGAGCTCCACGTGGCCTGTTACTGGTCGATCGGATCGCCGTTCGTGCCGCGGAGGTAGCCGGCGTCGACGCGGTCGGTAACCGGTCGCCGCAGGGACGCGGACAGGTCAGTGGCCGAAGTTGAACCAGTTGACGTTCACGAAGTCGGCCGGCTGGCCGCTGGTGAACGTCAGGTACACGTCGTGCACCCCGGTGACGTTGGAGATGTTCGCCGGGATCGTGCGCCAGCTCTGCCAGCCGCCGGTGTTGGCGACCGCGAAGCTGCCGATCGGGGCGTTGGACCGGGAGTCGAGCCGGACCTCGACCAGCCCGCTCACGCCGCCGGCCGCGCCGGAGGCCACCCGCGCCACGAACTGCGTGGCCGGGGTGGCCCCGAAGTCGATGCCGTTGTACCGCGCCCAGTCGCCGTTCCCGGCCGGGCCGACGTAGCTGCCGCCGCCCGTGTCGGTCGCCGCGCCGATGGTCAGCCCGGCCTGCTGCTGGAAGGCCTCGGCCTCGATGCGGTTGTAGGCACTGCCGCCGCCACCGGGCGGCGGGTCGGTCGGGCTGCCGCCACGGGTCCACACCGCGACGTAGTCGACCATCATCGGCCGGCCGGGGACGGTCTCCGCGACCGGCGTGGCGCGGCCGGCCAGCGCGTCGGGGAACGCGCCGCCGATGGCGACGTTGAGGATGACGAAGTAGCCGCCGTGGCCGGTCATCTGGTTCCACGTGTCGGCCGGCAGCTGGTTCTGGCTCACGCTGTGGAACTGCTGGCCGTCGACGTACCAGCGCAGCTGGTTGGGCGACACGCTCTGGTCCCACTCGAACCGGTAGGTGTGGTAGGCCGACTGGCACGAGGCGCCCGGGCAGGCGCGGTTGGCGCCGATGCCGGTGGTCTCGTTGCACGGCCCGCCCGGCGACACTCCACAGTGGAGCACGCCCCACACGGAGTTGATCCCGTTGACGTTCTCCATGATGTCGAACTCGCCGATGCCGGGCCAGTTCCAGTAGTTGCCGCGGAACGGCGCGCCCAGCGCCCAGAACGCGGGCCAGTAGCCGAGCGCGGGGTTGCCGGTGACGTTGGGCATCTGGATGCGGCCCTCGATGCGCAGCACGCCGCCGGCCGGGGGCTTGAAGTCGGTGCGCTGGGTCTCGATGCGCGCCGAGGTCCAGTTGCCGGCGCCGTCGCGCAGCGGGGTGATCCGCAGGTTGCCGGCGCCGTCGACGCTGACGTTGGCGGGGTTGTTGGTGTGCGCGGCGATCTCGCCGGTACCCCAGTTGCCCGGGCCGCCGGGGTAGTTGTGGCCGATGTCGAAGATCCAGTTCGACGACGACGGCAGCGTGCCGGCCGCGCCGTTGAAGTCGTCGGCCCAGACCTGGGACCAGCCCGCATCCGGTGGGGGAACGGAGGCTTCGGCGGTCTGGGTCAGCGGGGTGATGATCGCGACCGCCGCGGCGGCCGCGCCGAACGCGACCAGCCGGCGGCGCCGGCGTGGGGGTGCGCCGGGGTGAGGTGGGGGAGAGGTACGGGGCATGGCGGTGACCTCCTCGTCACGCTCGGGCAGGGTTTCCGAGTGCCTGTCAGCCAGGCCGCAGATATTGCCGTATGTCATGGAAGCGCTCTCACGGGTCGCTTGTCAACCGCCTGACGTGGGTCTCGGTGAGATCGGTGCGCCGGTCGACGTTCTTCCAATTCCGACCGCAGCGGTTACCCTGGGGTAGGCGAGCGCCGGTGCCGCGGCCGCCCCCAACCGGGGTGTGCGGCGCAATATCGTGCGGATCACGTCAATCGTTACACCGATCCCGACAAATCCGCTCTCGACGCGTAGATCCTGGGTTTCAGGACTGTTAAGCTCGTGTCAACACGCGGGCCACCGCCGTCCCGCGCCCAGGTATTCAACTGAGCGCGAGGACGACGAGGGAGGTCGACGCGTGATTTTTTCTGCCATTCCCGCTGCGCAGGGTCTTTACGACCCCACTGCCGAGCGTGACGCGTGTGGCGTGGCCATGGTCGCCGACATTCAGGGGCGCCGTTCGCACGGAATCGTCACCGACGCCCTGGTGGCACTGGCCAACCTGGAGCACCGCGGTGCCGCCGGGGCCGAACCAACCAGCGGCGACGGCGCCGGCATCCTGCTCCAGCTGCCCGACGTCCTCCTCCGGGACGTCGTGGACTTCGACCTTCCCGAGCCCGACGCGACGGGTGCGCACGCCTACGCCACGGGTCTCGCGTTCCTGCCCACAGACCTCGATCAGCGAGCCAGAGCCGTCTCGCTGATCGAGCGCATCGCCGAGGAGGAGGGCCTGGAGGTGCTCGGCTGGCGGGACGTGCCCGTCGCGCCCGAGTCCGCCGACGTCGGGCCCACCGCCCGCTCGGTGATGCCGCACTTCGCCATGCCGTTCGTCGCCGCCTATCCGGACGCCGCCGGCAACCGGGTCGCCGGCATCGAGCTCGACCGGCTCACCTTCTGCCTGCGCAAGCGCGCCGAGCACGAGAGCGTCGCGGCCGGCTGCGGGGTCTACTTCCCGTCGCTGTCCGCGCGCACGCTGGTCTACAAGGGAATGCTCACCACCGCGCAGCTGCCGGTGTTCTTCGCCGACCTCACCGACGAGCGGCTGGCCAGCGCCATCGCGTTGGTGCACAGCCGGTTCTCCACCAACACGTTCCCGTCCTGGCCGCTCGCGCACCCGTTCCGGTTCGTGGCGCACAACGGCGAGATCAACACGATCCGCGGCAACCGCAACCGCATGCGGGCCCGCGAGGCGCTGCTGGCCACCGAGCTGATCTCCGGCGACCTCACCCGGCTCTACCCCATCTGCGACCCGGACGGCTCGGACTCCGCGTCCTTCGACGAGGTCCTCGAGCTGCTCCACCTCGGCGGGCGAACCCTGCCGCACGCGGTGCTGATGATGATCCCGGAGGCGTGGGAGAACAACGCCACCATGGATCCCAGGCGCAAGGCGTTCTACAAGTTCCACTCCAGCGTCATGGAGCCCTGGGACGGCCCGGCCAGCGTCACCTTCTCCGACGGCACGCTCGTCGGCGCGGTGCTCGACCGCAACGGCCTGCGCCCGGCGCGCTGGTGGCGCACCACCGACGACCGCGTCGTGCTGGCCAGCGAGACCGGCGTGCTGGACGTGCCGCCGGAGAAGATCGTGGCCAAGGGCCGGCTGCAGCCGGGCCGGATGTTCCTCGTGGACACCGAGGCCGGCACCATCGTCGACGACGACGAGATCAAGTCGGGGCTCGCCGCGGAGCTGCCGTACGAGGAGTGGCTGCACGCGGGCCTGCTCAAGCTCGCCAACCTGCCCGAACGCGAGCACGTCGTGCAGACCAACGAGTCCGTGCTGCGCCGCCAGCTCTCCTTCGGCTACACCGAGGAGGAGCTCAAGATCCTCCTCGCGCCGATGGCGCTCAACGGCGCCGAGCCGATCGGCTCGATGGGCACCGACACCCCGCCGGCCGCGCTGTCGCAGCGGTCCCGGCTGCTCTACGACTACTTCAAGCAGAACTTCGCCCAGGTCACCAACCCGCCGCTGGACGCCATCCGCGAGGAGATCGTCACGTCGGTGCAGCGGATCATGGGCCCGGAGCAGAACCTGCTCGAGCCCAGCCCCGCGTCCTGCCGGCACATCCAGCTGCCCTACCCGGTCATCGACAACGACGAGCTCGCCAAGCTCATCCACGTCAACGACGACGGCGACATGCCCGGCTACGCCTGCACGGTCGTGCCCGGGCTGTACGAAGTGGACGGTGGCGGCAAGGCCCTCGAGGAGGCCATCGCGCGGGTGCGCAGGGACGCCTCCGAGGCCATCGCGGGCGGCGCGCGGATCCTCGTGCTGTCCGACCGGGACTCCGACCACCGGATGGCGCCGATCCCGTCGCTGCTGCTGGTCTCCGCGGTCCACCACCACCTGGTGCGCACCAAGGAGCGGCTGCGGGTGGCGCTGGCCGTCGAGACCGGCGACGCGCGCGAGGTGCACCACGTGGCGCTGCTGCTGGGCTACGGCGCCGCGGCGGTCAACCCCTACCTCGCCTTCGAGACCATCGAGAACGAGATCCGGCGCGGCACGATCACCGGCATCGACCCCCGCCAGGCCATCCGCAACTACGTGGCAGCGCTCGTCAAGGGCGTCCTCAAGATCATGTCCAAGATGGGCATCTCCACCGTCGGCGCCTACACCGCGGCGCAGGTGTTCGAGGCGTTCGGGCTGGCCAACGACGTGCTGGACGAGTACTTCACCGGCACCAGCTCCAAGCTCGGCGGCGTCGGGCTCGACGTCATCGCCGACGAGGTGACCGCGCGCCACCACCAGGCGCACCCGGAGAACCCGACCGACCGGGTGCACCGGCGCCTGGAGGTGGGCGGCGAGTACGCCTACCGGCGCGAGGGCGAGCTGCACCTGTTCACCCCCGAGACCGTCTTCCTGTTGCAGCACGCCACGAAGACCCGCCGCGAGGACGTGTACCGCAAGTACGCCGACGAGGTCGAGCGGCTCAACCGCGAGGGCGGCGCGCTGCGCGGTCTGTTCAGGCTGCGCACCGAGGGCCGCACCCCGGTGCCGCTGGACGAGGTCGAGCCGGTCGAGTCGATCCTCAAGCGGTTCAACACCGGCGCGATGTCCTACGGCTCGATCAGCGCCGAGGCGCACGAGACGCTGGCCATCGCGATGAACCGGATCGGCGGCCGGTCCAACACCGGCGAGGGTGGCGAGGACACCGACCGGCTCTACGACGCGGAACGCCGTTCCGCGATCAAGCAGATCGCGAGTGGACGGTTCGGCGTCACCAGCGAGTACCTCGTCAACGCCACCGACCTGCAGATCAAGATGGCGCAGGGCGCCAAGCCGGGCGAGGGTGGTCAGCTGCCGCCCAACAAGGTGTGGCCGTGGATCGCGCGCACCCGGCACTCCACCGCGGGCGTCGGGCTCATCTCGCCGCCGCCGCACCACGACATCTACTCCATCGAGGACCTCGCCCAGCTCATCCACGACCTCAAGAACGCCAACGAGCACGCGCGGGTGCACGTCAAGCTCGTCAGCGAGCTCGGCGTCGGCACGGTCGCGGCGGGCGTGTCCAAGGCGCACGCGGACGTCGTGCTCATCTCCGGGCACGACGGCGGCACCGGCGCCTCGCCGCTCAACTCGCTCAAGCACGCCGGCACGCCGTGGGAGATCGGGCTCGCCGAGACGCAGCAGACGTTGCTGCTCAACGGCTTGCGCGACCGGATCACCGTGCAGGTCGACGGCGCGATGAAGACCGGCCGGGACGTCATCGTCGCGGCGCTGCTCGGGGCCGAGGAGTACGGCTTCGCCACCGCGCCGCTCATCGTGGCCGGCTGCGTCATGATGCGGGTGTGCCACCTGGACACCTGTCCGGTCGGCGTCGCGACGCAGAACCCGGTGCTGCGCGAGCGGTACACCGGGCAGGCCGAGCATGTGGTCAACTTCTTCCACTTCGTCGCCACCGAGGTGCGGGAGATGCTGGCCGAGCTCGGTTTCCACACCCTCGACGAGGCCATCGGCCACGCGGAGCTGCTCGACACCGACGAGGCAGTCCACCACTGGAAGGCCAACGGGCTCGACCTCTCGCCGATGTTCGTGGTGCCGGAGACCAGCTACGGCGGCGCCCGGCGGCGGGTCCGCGCCCAGGACCACGGGCTCGACCAGGCGCTGGACCGCACGCTCATCCAGCTCGCCGAGGCGGCGCTGGAGGACGCGCACCCACTGCGCCTGGAGCTGCCGATCCGCAACGTCAACCGCACCGTCGGCACGCTGCTCGGCTCCGAGGTCACCCGGCGCTACGGCGGCGACGGGCTGCCCGACGACACCATCCACATCGGACTCGAGGGCTCTGCAGGCCAGTCGCTCGGCGCGTTCCTGCCGGCCGGCATCACGCTGGACCTGGTCGGCGACGCGAACGACTACGTCGGCAAGGGCCTGTCCGGCGGGCGGATCATCGTGCGGCCGCACCCCGACTCGGCGTTCGCCGCCGAGCAGCAGGTCATCGGCGGCAACGTCATCGCCTACGGGGCCACCGGCGGCGAGATCTTCCTGCGCGGCCGGGTCGGCGAGCGGTTCTGCGTGCGCAACTCCGGCGCGGTGGCCGTCGCCGAGGGCGTCGGCGACCACGCGTTCGAGTACATGACCGGCGGCCGGGCAGTGGTGCTCGGGCCCACCGGCCGCAACCTCGCGGCGGGCATGTCCGGCGGCATCGCCTACCTGCTCGACCTCGACCAGCAGCTGGTCAACACCGCGATGGTCGACCTGCAGCGCCCCAACGGCGAGGACCTGCGCTGGCTCCGCGAGATCGTGGAGCGGCACCACACCCTCACCGGGTCCGCCGTCGCGGCATCGCTGCTCGGTGACTGGACCCGGCGCGGGGCGTCGTTCACCAAGGTGATGCCGCGCGACTACCAGCGCGTGCTCGAGGCGATGCGGCTCGCCGCCGCCGAGGGGCGCGACATCGACGAGGCGGTCATGGAGGCTTCGCGTGGCTGACCCCAGCGGCTTTCTCAAGAACCAGCGGAAAGATGCGCCGAAGCGGGCCAAGGAGGACCGGCTGGCGGACTGGCACGAGGTCTACGCGGACATCGAGCCGGCCGAGCGGGACAAGCAGGTGCGCACCCAGGCGTCGCGGTGCATGGACTGCGGGATCCCGTTCTGCCACTCGGATTCCGCGGGCTGCCCGCTCGGCAACTTGATTCCCGAGTGGAACGACCTCGTGCGGGTCGGCGACTGGGCGGCGGCGAGCGAACGCCTGCACGCCACCAACAACTTCCCGGAGTTCACCGGCCGGCTGTGCCCGGCGCCGTGCGAGTCCGCGTGCGTGCTGTCGATCTCGCCGATGTCCGGCGGGCCGGTGGCCATCAAGCGCGTCGAGGAGGCCATCGCCGACGTGTCGTGGGAGAAGGACCTCGTCCGCCCGCGGCAGGCGGCGGTGTCGTCCGGCAAGCGGGTGGCCGTCGTCGGCTCCGGCCCGGCCGGGCTCGCCGCGGCCCAGCAGCTCACCCGCGCGGGGCACGAGGTCACCGTGTACGAGCGGGACGACCGGCTCGGCGGGCTGCTGCGGTACGGCATCCCCGAGTTCAAGATGGAGAAGAAGATCCTCGACCGGCGGCTCGCCCAGCTGCGGGCCGAGGGCACCCGGTTCGTCACCGGCTGCGAGGTCGGTGGTGCCAAGCCGGGTGCCCTGTCGGTCGAGACGCTGCGGGCCACGTTCGACGCGGTCGTGCTCGCGGTCGGCGCGCTGCGGGGCCGCGACGCGCCGGACATCCCCGGCCGGTCGCTGTCCGGCGTGCACCTGGCGATGGAGCACCTGGTGCCGGCCAACAAGGAGTGCGAGGGCGACGGGCCCACGTCCATCTCCGCGGAGGGCAAGCACGTGCTGATCATCGGCGGCGGCGACACCGGCGCGGACTGCTACGGCACGGCCACCCGGCAGGGTGCGCTGTCGGTGACGCAGCTCGACCAGTACCCGCAGCCGCCGGACGCGCGCGACGAGGAGATCTCGCCGTGGCCGGTGTGGCCGTGGGTGTTGCGGACCTACCCGGCGCACGAGGAGGCGGGGGAGCGGCGGTTCGCCCTGGCCGTCGAGGAGTTCGTCGGCGACGAGTCCGGGGCGGTCAGGTCCGTGCGGCTGCGCGAGGTCGTCGTCCGCAAGGACCCGGCGACGGGCGTTCGCGAGGTCACCCCGGTGGGCGACCACGTCGAGGTGATCCCGGCGGACCTGGTGCTGCTCGCCATCGGCTTCGAGGGCGTGGACCACATGCCGCTGCTGGACGGTCTCGGCCTGTCGCCGACCCGCCGGGGCACCCTGTCGTGCGGTTCCGACTGGCAGACCCCCGCCGAGGGCGTCTTCGTCTGCGGTGACGCGCATCGCGGGGCCTCGCTGGTGGTGTGGGCGATAGCGGAGGGCCGGTCCGTGGCCGGCGCGGTCGACGCCTTCCTCACCGGCCACTCGGACCTGCCCTCGCCCGTACACCCGACGGCGTTGCCGCTGGCGGTGGTCTGATCCTCGGTCAGGCCAGGTTGAGCTGCCAGGAGACGCCGTAGCGGTCGTTGACCCAGCCGAACTTGGTGCTGAAGCCGTGGTTCGCCAGCGGCATCAGCGCGGTGCCCTTCTCGGCCAGCGCGGCGTAGAGCCGGTCGATCTCGGCCTCGTCGGCGGCATCGACGTAGAGCGAGACAGCCGGCGTGAAGCCGAACGGGTGCGTCTCCGAGCTGTCGATGCACATGAACCGCTGGCCGGCGAGGGTGAAGGTGGCGTGCTGGACCGAGCCCTCGGCCCCGGGCCCGTCGGCGCCCCACCGCGAGAGGGAGACCACCTCGGCATCGTCGAAGAGCGACAGGTAGAAGGTCATCGCCTCCTCGGCCTGCCCGTCGAACATGAGAAACGTGGTGATCTTCTGCGCCATGCCGATCATCCTGTAGTACTGACTTATATAAGTCGGAACTGTATCATCGGCTAGGCGCGCGCGGCGTCGACGACCCACTCGGCCGCGGTGACCATCCGCTGGCAGAGCTCCGGGTCCGAGCCGCCGGTCGACGCGGACATCGAGATGCCCTGTGTCGATCCGGCGCCGACCACGACCTCGCACGAGGCCGCCGGGTCGAACCTGGACCGCAGCGCGGCCGGGAGGCCACGGATGGTTCGTTCCTCGAAGACCTGCCAAATCAGGTCCTTGGTGGTGGCGTTGAGGTCGTTGCTCTCCCGGTAGACCTCGGCCAGAGGGTCGCCGCTCAGAATGATCTCGAGGCGGAACAGGTACGTCTCGGTCCGGCCGGGCGCGCTCTGGTTCGTGAACCATTCGCAGATCCCGGACTCGGTGTTGGCGCCTTCCGAGGTCTGCGGTGGGAGATCCAGCTCGGTGACCTGGTCCTTGCTCAGCAGTGCACACGGTTGGAGACGGTGTGGACGAAGATCCACGGGCTGGGCTGCCTCTGGTGGCACGGAAGGGCGCAGCGTCGATTCGGTGGTCGTGGTGCTGGTCGTCGATGGCGTCGGAGGGGCGTCGGTTCCGGTGCAACTCGCCATCGACACCGCCGTCACCAGGATGAGCACTGGCAGGGCCAGGGCCGGCCGGGGCATCTCACTCACCCCCGAGCCGCTGAGCGATCACGCCGTCGGGCTTGGCCTTCTCGTCGGCATACCGCCGGCGTTCCCGCCCACGTGTTGCCCGGGTCGCCGAGCTGGTTGGTGACCGACTCGCAGATCTCCGTCCGACCGCTTGGGCAGCGTTCACGCTGTACTCGTGCTGTATCGCGACGCAGGAAATGATCTTGTTCAGCGCTGGCATAACTGGCCCCAGTTACGTCGAGTGTTCAGGACGTTACTCGCGTACGACGTCGGCGGTAGTCGGTCGGTGCCTTTGCGGGAGCGACTAGATGTCGGCCAAGCGGTCCATCAGTGCGACGGCCGCCTCGAGGTCCGCTGACAACGAACGGTCCGCCAGGTCAGGGTCGAGGACCGCGTCCGCCAGGTCGAAGGCCTCGCGGATCGGGAGGTCCAGCATCTCCGCCGGGCGCATGCGCAGGGCGCGGACCGCGGCCACCAGCTCGCACGCCAGCACCTGCCGGTAGGC
>NZ_DASWSJ010000111.1:0-14770 GCF_036402745.1 Actinophytocola sp.
GCCAGCAGGAGCAGGCCGACGAACAGGGCGGCGCCCGTGATGAGCCACCTCGGGTCGATCGTCGGGAGCCACAGGTTGCCGTCGGTGAGCACGTAGCTCGACACGAACAGCGCGGCCAGGCCCGTCAGCAGGGTGAAGAAGTCCGGCCACCGCCGGCCCTCGCGGGTCTTCTCAGCCACGGCGGCTCACCTCCACGCTTCCCGTGCCGACGTCGACCGTCAGCTTGACATCCAGGCCGCCCGGGCCCTTGTCACTGCCCTCGTCGGTGAGCTCGACGAGGTCGTTGTTGGGCCCGGACTGGTTGCGGCCCAGGCAGTCCACCGAACCTACGCCGGACACGCAACTCAGCTCGACGTTCGCGGTCCTCGGCAGCATCACGGTGACGTCGCCGAGTCCCAGGTTGATCCGGGTGTCGACCTGGCCCGTCGCCGGGAGGGCGGTCAGGTCCAGCTGGATCGAGCCGACCGAGCGCTCGTAGTTGGGCAGCACCTGCTCGACCGCGGTCGGCTTGACGTCGATGTCACCGACGCCGCGCCAGCCGTCGGGCGACACCGTGGTCATCCCGATGCCGACCACCGCCAGCGGCACGGCCAGGCCGATCAGCCCACGCCCACCCCGGACGAACGAGCCGACCACCATGCCGGCACCGAGGATGGCGAGCGTGATGCCGATGATGTGCTGCGGGCTGATCCAGCCGCCCATGCCCATCGAGAGCACGGCCGCGGCGATCAGCGCCACCCCCACCGTCAGCAGGCCGATCCGCGACTTGTGGCGGCGCGGCGCCGGTTCGTCCTCCTCCTCCACGACGGGAGGGGTCGGGTCCGGCAGGTCCCACGCGAACGGCGCGGCACCCAGCGGGTCCCAGGCCGGCGGGGTGTCCCGTGGCGGGGGTTCGGGGGACGGCGACGGAATCGGCTCGCGGACCCGGGCGGACGCGGTCGGGGTCGCCATCGGCATGGTCGGCGCGACGTCCTGCAACGGCATGGTCGGCATGGCCGGCATCGGCGGCGGCTGCTCCGGTGACGCGGCGGCGGCCGGCGGCTCGGTCGAGATCGGGTTGAGGTGGCCGCGGTTGCGGTGCAGCAGGTACAGGGCCGCGACGATCACCACCACGCTCAGGAACCCCGGGAAGCCCGGGAACAGCCCGCCGAAGAACCAGCCGAACATCGGGATCAGCGCCAGGCCCAGCAGCACGGTGAACCCACTCGACGTGCTACTGCGGCCACGCCCCATCAGCGACTCGACCGGCGAGACCTCGTCGTCCTGCTCGGGCAGGAAGAGCCAGCCCAGCACGTAGGCGATGACGCCCGCGCCGCCGTAGATGGCCGCGACGACGAAGCCGACCCGCACGAGCGTCGGGTCGATCCGATAGCGGTTGGCGATGCCGGCGGCCACGCCGGCGATCTTTCGGCCACGCCGCGGCCGTCTCGGCCGCGTCGCCCAGAAGTCCTTGACGGTGTCCTCGACGCCGGCCATGCCGGCGTTCGGCGATCCCTGTGTCCCACTCACGGTGACGAGCATGCTTCCCCGCGGCGCCCGGCACATCGGGGACCACCCCTGATGTTGACCCCGAGGCGAACCCGGCGACCACCACTGTTCCGGGTATTTCCCCGATGAAGGAGCATGCTGACCGTGTGACGATGGTGGGGTGGCAGCACAGGTGGTGATGACCGCGGAGAACAAGCGCGACGTCGAGCGAACGGCCTCGACCGCGCCCGTGCCGGCCGACGACGTGGTCAAGATGCGTCGCCGGCGGTACGGCCGTGCCGTGGCCGGGGTCGCCGGCGGCGTCGCCGACCACCTCGGCATCAGCGTGCTGTGGGTGCGGATGGCGTTCGCGCTGCTCGCCGCGCTCGGCGGGGCCGGGGTGCTCGCGTACGGGCTGCTGTGGGTGTTCGTGCCGCAGCAGCGGCCGGAGGAGCGGCCCACCGAGGTCTCCCGCAGGGAACGCCAGCAGGCCCGCGGCATGCTCGCGCTGGGCATCGGCCTGGCCATCGGCGCCGGCACGCTGTCCGGCACGCTCAACGGCTGGGTCGCCGGCGGCCTGGGTGTCACGCTCGTCGGTATCGCCCTGGTGTGGCGGGAGGCCGACGACTCGCAGCGGCGCCGCGCCCGCTCGGTGGTGCTCGGGCAGGGCGGGCGCACCGCGCTGGTCCGGGTGCTGTCCGGGGCCGCGCTGGTGATCACCGGCATCGTCGTGTTCCTCATCCGCAGCGTCAACCTCGACCAGATGCAGTTCGCGCTGCTGTCGGTGCTGGCCACGCTCATCGGGGTGGCGGTGCTGACCGTGCCGTTCTGGCTGCGCCTGGTCCGCGACCTGGGCGAGGAGCGCACGGCCCGCATCCGCACCGAGGAGCGCGCGGAGATCGCCGCGCACCTGCACGACTCGGTGCTCCAGACGCTCGCACTCATCCAGAAGCAGTCCGAGGCGCCGCGCGAGGTGCTGCGGCTGGCGCGCGGGCAGGAGCGGCAGCTGCGGGGCTGGCTGTACGGGCCGGCGGGGTACGGCCCCGGCCGGTCGGAGGACGGCGACGACCGTATGACGTTCGCCGAGGCGGTCGCGCAGTCCTGCGGCGAGGTCGAGGACACGTTCGCGATCCAGGTCCAGCAGGTCGTCGTCGGCGACTGCGAGCTCGACGAGCGGCTCACCGGGCTGGTGTTCGCGGCCCGCGAGGCGGTGGTCAACGCGGCCAAGCACGCGGAGGTCTCCGAGGTCAGCGTGTACGCGGAGGTGGAGCCCGAGCGGGTCACCATCTTCGTCCGCGACCGGGGCAAGGGCTTCGACGTCCGGGCGGTTCCGGCCGACCGGCATGGCCTTGCGGACTCCATCCGGGGCAGGATGGAGCGCAACGGCGGTGAGCTGCGGCTGCGCACGGCGCCCGGGGAGGGCACCGAGGTGCAGCTGCAGATGCCGCGGGAGACCGTCAGCTCGTAGCTCTGCCCGTAGTTCCGCTCGTAGTTCTGCTCGTAGGCCTCGTGGAGGAGATTGCCGTGACCGCAGCCAGCGAAGGCGGGAAGCGCCCGGTCCGGGTGTTCCTCGTGGACGACCACGGCCTGTTCAGGGCCGGCGTGCGCGCCGAGCTGGACTCGATCACCGACGACGTCGAGGTGGTGGGCGAGGCGGGCACGGTCGGCGAGGCGGTCGCCGGCATCGGCCACCGCAAGCCCGACGTGGTGCTGCTCGACGTGCACATGCCCGACGGCGGCGGGGCCGAGGTCCTGCGCCGGGTGCGGGCGGACAACACGGAGGTCGTGTTCCTGGCGCTGTCGGTGTCCGACGCGGCGGAGGACGTGATCGCCGTGATCCGGGCCGGCGCGCGGGGCTACGTCACGAAGACGATCTCGAGCCACGAGCTGGTGCGCGCGGTCGTGCGGGTCTCCGAGGGCGACGCGGTCTTCTCGCCGCGGCTGGCGGGTTTCGTGCTGGACGCGTTCGCCGACCGGCCGGGTGCCGCGCCGATCTCCGACCCCGAGCTGGACCTGCTGACCCCGCGCGAGCGCGACGTCCTGCGGCTGCTCGCGCGCGGGTACGCCTACAAGGAGATCGCGGCGGAGCTGTTCATCTCGGTGAAGACGGTGGAGACACACGTGTCGAGCGTGCTGCGCAAGACCCAGCTGTCGAACCGGTACGAGCTGTCCCGCTGGGCCTCGGACCGCCGGCTGGTCTAGGACGGCGGCGCCGAGCGCTAGTTGTCGCCGTTGTTCTGGTTGCCGCTGCCGACCTGGACGAAGTTGTCGATCATGAGCTTGCCGTCGCGCTGGATGACGGCGAAGGACGTGGCCTCGGTGGCCTCCGCGCCCTCCTTGTTCACGTAGCGCAGCGTGGCCACCACCCGGTTGCCCGCGGACTGGGTGTCGAGCACCTCGACCGACGCGATCGTGTCCCAGAAGCGCTGGTAGCTGCGCTTGCTCTTCGACTTGGCCTGGGCCCGCTTCGTCAGCACCTCCCACGCCTGGCCGGTGTTGCCCGGCAGCAGGGCGTAGTAGTCGCGCACCGCCTGCTGGTAGTCCGCCCCGGTCGGCCGCGACAGTGTGGTCGTCGTCGTGGTGGTGGTCTCCGACGTGGTCTGTGCGGGCAGCGGCTGTTGCTGCTGGGTCGTCGGGGTCTGCTGTGCCTGGCCGTTGTTGCGGTCCCGGCCGGCGGACAACAGGCTGGCCACCAGGATCCCCACCAGCATCGCGGCGACGATGGCCAGCACGGTGAGCACGATCGACCGCGCCCGGCTGCCGCCACCGGACCGGCGGGCGGCCGGCAGCGGGCCGGACGGGACCGGCTCCCGCAGCAGCGGACCGGACGGCGTCGGCTCGGAGAACGGGTGCACGTCCAGCCGGGTCTGGTCCTGCTTGGCCCAGTGCGGCGGCTGACTCGGCCGTGGCGGCGTGGGCGGACCCAGCGGCATCTGCTGCGGCGGGGGCGGCAGCCGGTTGCTGGCGATCCGGTCGGTCGGCGCGCCCGCCGCCCCGATGAACCCCGGCTTGCCGTCGGCCACCGCCGCGAGCGTGTCCCGCGCGGTGGTGAGCGACGGCCGCTCCGCCGGGTCGACCCGCAGCAGCTGGTTCAGCAGCGCCGTGAGCGGCCCCGCGTGCCGCGGCGGGGAGATGTTGCCCGCCGCCACCGCGTACAGCAGCGCCAGCGTGTTCTCGCTGAGCCCGAACGGCGAGTGGCCCTCGATGGCCGTGTACAGCGTCGAGCCGAGGGAGAACACGTCCGCCGCGGGCGTCGGGTTCTCGCCCTTGGCGACCTCGGGCGCGAGGTAGGCGGGCGTGCCGGCGAGCATCCCGGTGGCGGTGACCGTGACGTCGCCCGTCGCGCGGGAGATGCCGAAGTCGGTGATCTTGACCGTGCCGTCGTCGGCGAGCAGCACGTTGGCCGGCTTGATGTCGCGGTGCACGATGCCCGCGGCGTGCGCGGCCACGAGCGCCGCGGCCACCTGCGTGCCGATCCCGGCGGCCTCCTGCGGCGACAGCGTGCCGCGCTCGGACAGGACCGTGGCCAGGCTCTTCGACGGCAGGTACTCCATGATCAGCCATGGGTCGCCGTCGTGTTCGGCCACGTCGTAGACGGTGATCGCATTGGGATGCGCGAGCCGGGCGGCGATGCGCCCCTCCCGCATACATCTTCGCCGCGACTCCTCGGCCTGCGCCTCGCTGAGCCCGGGCTGCAACAGCATCTGCTTGACGGCGACGGTCCGGTGCAGGCGCTCGTCGTGCGCCTGCCAGACGATCCCCATGGCGCCGCTGCCGATCCGCGTCCCGAGCCGGTAGCGCCCGCCGACCAGGCCACCCTCAGCCGTCACGACCATCCCCCAAGCCCTCGATCCCCGTCACAAGTCAATTCGTGGCCCCCGTAGGTGGCGGGATCGTCGTCGTGGTGGTCGTCGTCGTGGTAGTGGTCGTGGTGGTCGTCGTGGTGGTGGTGGTCGTGGTGGTAGGACTCGGCGTGGTCGTGGTGGTCGGCTCCGGGGTGGTCGTGGTCGTCTCGTCCACGGAGGCCTGCGTGGTGGGGTCGGTGGTCGTCGAGGACGTCGGGGCCACCACCTGGCTGTTGGGCGCCTCGTTGACCGGGTTGGTGTCGGTGTTCCGCGGCGGCGCGGTGTCCCGGCCGGAGAGCAGCCACGCACCCGCGGCGATCAGCGCCACCAGCACGATGCCGGCGAACACCAGCGGCTTGCGTGAGCGGGAGGACTGCGGCGGCGCGGCGGGCACCGGCCGCACCGAGCGCGTCCGGTCGCCGGCGCCGACCAGCTGGGTGGTCTCGTCGCCGTAGTCGTTGTAGTCGCCGTAGTCGTCGTAGCCGCTGACCATCCGGGTGGCGTCGTCCGACGGCGGCATCACGGGCAGCACCCGGGGCATCGACGGCATGGACGGGACCTCACCCGCGGCCACGGCGGCCAGCAGGTCCCGGGTGCGCGAGGTGGACGGCCGGCGCTCCGGCTCGGCGGCCAGCAGCCACGTGAGCACGCCGGTGAGCGGCCCGGACTGCAGCGGCGGGTTGATGCGGCCGGCGGCCACCGCGTGCAGCAGCTGCAGGGTGTTCTCGGTGAGCCCGAACGGCGGCTCGCCCTCGACCGCCGCGTACAGCGTGGAGCCCAGCGAGAAGACGTCCGAGGCCGGCGTCGGCTCCTGGCCGATGGCCGCCTCGGGCGCGAGGTAGGCGGGGGTGCCGGCGATCATGCCGGTCTTGGTGACCGTGACGTCGTCGGTGGCGCGGGAGATGCCGAAGTCGGTGATCTTCACCGAGCCGTCGTCGCCCAGCAGGATGTTGCCCGGCTTGACGTCGCGGTGGACGATGCCGGCCGCGTGCGCGGCGGCCAGCGCGGCCGCGGACTGGGCGCCGATCCGGGCCACCTCGCGGGCCGGCAGCGGACCGCGCTCGGCCATCACCATGGCGAGACTCTTGGACGGCAGGTACTCCATGATCAGGCAGGGCACGCCGTCCTCGTCCACCACGTCGAACACCGCGATGGCGTTCGGGTGGTGGAGCTTGGCGGCGATCCGGCCCTCACGCATGCATCGCGCGACGGCCTCGGCCTGCTCGTCCGGAGGAAGGCCCGGTTGCAGCAGGAGTCTCTTCACGGCGACCGTGCGGTTCAGCCGTTCGTCGTGCGCCTGCCAGACCACGCCCATCGCACCGGTGCCGATGCGGTGAACCAGTCGGTAGCGCCCGGCCACCAGGCGACCCTCATCGGTCATCGCGCCTAGTCCCTCCCTGCGTGCGGGCCATCGCTCATGCCGACTCCGAGAGCGTGGGGATACCTGAACCGTCCGGCACAGAAACCTCCCGGGCTGGCGCGGGCGTGTTCATCGCCACACGAACAGCGGATGGCCCACGTACGCCGACCGACACCAGGCTAGGCGTTCACTCTGTGCACACGAATGCGGACCGCACCGTGTACGACGGCTCAGGAGCCTAGTAGATCAGTTGCGCTGGGCGGACAGCAGCTCGACGCCGACGATCCGGCGTGGTGAGTCGGCCACGGTGAGCAACTGCTCGAGCTGCAGACGCCCGCCGGTGACCAGCCGCATGCGGACGATCGCGAGGATGTCGTCGCCCTGCTGGCGGATGTCGACCACGTCGACCGAGCGGACCAGCGACCAGGAGTCGAGGAAGGTGCCGAGCGTCGAGTGCAGCAGCTGCGGGGAGATCAGGTGGAAGGCTTCCTGCGGGTCGCTCGGCAGGAGCTTGTAGAACGCGCGGACCAGCTCGAGGTCCGAGGTGGGGAGCTGGACGACCGGCAGGGTGGTGGCCGACGCGCTCGCCCTGGGCTCGGCGCCGGTGCGGGCCGGTGGGCGGGCCTCGATCTGGTCGGACCCGGTACTCGTCGTCGTTGCCTTCGTCGGCTCGGCGCGCGGCGCGGGCTTGGGCGCGGCCTCGGCGGCCCCGGCGGCTCCGTGCCTGGTCCCGGGCAGCTTGCGGGTGAGCTCGCCGGGCAGCAACGCCTGCTCACCGGTGATCCGGGCGGCCGCGCGGCCGGCGGTGCGGGCGTCCTCGTCCCGCTGATGCGCGATCATCGAGGCGACGCCGACCGCCCCGCAGAGCATGGCGGTGGCGAGGCCGAGGCTGGTCAGCTTGGCGAGCTGGGCCCCGCGGGACGGTGGTCGCCGGTGTGACCCCGGGATGGCCAGCGCCCCTGTCCCCGCCGCGATCACCGGCTCGGCCGGCAGGTCGGTCGGTGCCTGGAACAGCGGCGGGACCGATACCGGGGGCTCGGGTCGGGCGGCCTGCTTGGTGATCAACTCGGTGACGGATACCGAGCCGGCGCGTACATGCCGCCGTCCGGACGTCAGACGATCCACTGTGTGCTGGCCTCCGTGCGTTGCGTGAGGGCCAACTAGTTACCGCGCGTCTCGCCCTGGACGCCAGTATTTCCGTGTGGATCACCCGAACGGTGCGATGGGTGGCCGGAATCTTCACTCGAATGGCCTAACGGCAGCTCAACTTGTAATCGAGTTGTCGCTGTCCTGTGGCTCGCTCTGGTTCGGCGGCCGTCGTCTGGTTTGTCGGCCGGGTCCTTCTCGTCACGGCGCACACCACCCAGCCCAGCCTCTTCAAGCCTCAGCTCTCATCCCGATGCCGCGTCGTCGCTGATCTTGGGGTCTCCGCCCCACGTGAAGGTCAGCTGGCGTTTCTCGACCGTCTCCGTGCCGTCTTCTCTGACCACCTTCACCGTGCTCGTCGTCATCGCCTGGTTGCGGTCGATCGTGATGTCCTGGACCTCGACCCTCGACACGCCCTCGTACCTCGCCTCGATGCCTTCCGGGCCCTCGCGCGCCATGCCGCCCGTGCACATGTCGTGGGCGGCCTTCGGGTCCTGCGTGACCAGGCGGAAATATTCTTCCGTCCGGTCGCCCATCGCCTGGGGGTTGGTGGGGGTGACCGGGGCCGGGCCGACCGTCGTCCGGGCCGGGGGTGGGGGTTCGGTCCACGTCGTGTGCGTCGGGCCGGAGGTCTGGTCCGCGGAACCGGGGAGCGACGTGTCCGGCTCTCCCGACGTGCCCGGCTTGGGGGCGTCGCTGGTGCGGCGGACCGTGTCCGGGCGGTTCGGGGTGGATTTCGTGCTCGGCCGGGTCGACCTGGTGGTCGGGTCGGCCGACGAGGTCTCGTCGACGGGGAGCTTCTCGATCTCCAGCTGCTGGGTCGGGTACGCCGGCAGCTCCCGGATCGTGTCGGAGGCCAGCGGGGTGCCGACGAACCGCACCGCCGCCACCGCGAGGCCGCACACGACCGCCGCCGACGTGCCCACCGCGAACCACGCGGCCTTGCGCCAGGTGCGCGGCGGCGTGACCGACGCCGGCACGGTGCCGAGGTCGAACTTGCGCAGCCCGCGCGGCGGCGTCTCCGGCCCCAGCACGTGGACGACCGGCTCGTCGTCGAGGACGGCGCGCGGGTGCGGGACGACCAGCGCGAGCGGCGCCGTGTCGTCGTCCTCGACGGGCTGTGGGATGGACGGCGGACCGAAGTCGAGCCTGGCGTGTGTCGGCAGCTGCCCGGCCTCGCTCGGCCGGACCGCCGGGGTCCAGGCGGAGTTCACCGAACCAGGCCGGTGCCTGCCATGACGTGGCCCACTCGAGGGCCAGCCCCCGCTACTCATGGCTGTGAGACCTCTCTCCTTCCGGGTCGTGACGCGGTGCGACGGATCCGTCACAACTCAGCTTGTGTCGACCACCTGGAAGGCCTCGGCCAGCCGCCCCTCGGGAAAGCCGAACCGGCGCGCGACGTCGGCGAAGGCGCGCCGGAGGCCCTCGTCGAGGGTGTCGTTGCCGCCGGTTTGTGACGCGTGGGCGTGCAGTGCCGCCAGCTTCTTGTCAAAAGTGTCCGTGACGTCGACCGCGTGGTTGCGCAGGTGCGCCGGGCCGTCGGTGAGCCACAGCTCGCGCACGGTCCACGGCTCGAGGCCCTCGTCGCGGAGCAGCTCGGGGTGCGCGTGCGGGTTGCGGGCATCGGGGAAGACGGCGGCGAAGGTGGCCTCGCCGGTGGCCCGGTGGTCCGGATGCGTGGTGGCGACGTGCTCCCAGTTGATCTCCGGCGACCAGGTGAGCACCCGGTCCGGCCGCACCTGGCGAATGACCCGGGTGATGTCGCGGCGCAGCGCCAAAGACGGCACGACCGCGCCGTCGGGGTAGCCGAGAAAGGTGACCTCGGAGACGCCGACCTGGGCGGCCGCGGCGCGCTGCTCGGCCTGGCGGATCCGCACCATCTCGGCGGCGTCGCGGTGCCGGTCGCCGCTCGCCTCGCCGGAGGTGACGACGCAGTACGAGACGTCGACGCCCGCGGCCGTCCACACCGCGACGGTGCCGGCGGCGCCGAAGTCGACGTCATCCGGGTGCGCGGTGACGACCAGCGCCGTCCGCACATCCCCCCTGGAAGTCGGGGTACTCACCCGCGCCAGAGTAAGCCGTTGCCCACGGTTTGAGAGCCGGGGTCGGCATGTTCCGGATGGATCACTCGACCGAGTGACCCTGGATACCGCGCGTTCTACTCGCCCGTGCGGTACCGCTCCTGGGTCGACTGCAGTGCTTTGGTCGCGCCCACGCCGGAACCGGCCGCGAGCATGATCGCCAGCACGTCGGCGATGCCGGTTCCGCTGGTGAGCACCCAGGCGAGGAGTGCCCCGGCGGTGGTGATGCCGGCGACCGGCCAGCGCGACCGCACGTACTGCGCGATCGGTGTTCCGCCGGCCCGCTTGGTGGCGGCCGAGTTGAGCATGGCGAGGTAACCCGCGTGGGCGAGGGTGGCCACCACCGCGGCGATGGCGATGATGACGGCGATCAGGTTGAGCATGACTCCAGTGTGCCTGTGTCCCGCGGGCCGTGGATCGGTGAGAACCCTGAGAATCTGGCGGTTTTACCGGCCCAGCGGTCCGCGGCCGAGGTTGAGCAGCGCCATGGCGAGCCTGCGGCCCTCGGCGCCGAGCTCGCGGTAGCGGGCCAGGACGTCGATCTCGCGGTTGTAGACGATGCGCGGCCCGCCGGCCGCCATCCTTGCCGCGCCGATGGTCTGGGAGACCTCGACGCGGCGCTTCACCAGCCGCAGGATCTCGGCGTCGAGCCAGTCGATCTCCTTGCGCAGCTCGGCGATCTCGTCATCGGCGGGCAGGCTGGGCTTCTCGTCCACCGTGTCGTCTCCAGTGGTCGGGGTCGTGGAGGGCATGTCGTCATCCTTGCGGTCTGCCGGCGCCCTGGCCCGCGAGCGACGAAGCCCCGGGTCCGAGGACTCCGGGGCTTCGTTGTGTGTTGGCGGGCGCTACGCCACAACGGGAGCCGGAGTCCGGATCCCGTAGAAAAACTCGAAGTGGCGGTTTCGCACGGGATCGATTCTGGCACCACCGCGCGCGAACTGTCCACCCGCCCTCGGCTTGCCGCGTCGTTCTTGTCGGTGCGGGCCGGTAACGTTGGACTAATCATGAGCGAGCCTGCGAGCGAATCAATGTCACAGGGCGACCGCGAGCGGTTGGGCCGAGCCTGCGAGGCGCAATCGTGAGCACTCTGTTCGAACTGCCTCCGCAAGCTCCCGCGAAGCCCCGCCGGCGTTCCGGCGCCGAGCTGCTCGCCGACCTCAACGACCAGCAGCGCCGCGCCGTCCAGCACGCCGGCTCGCCGCTGCTCGTGGTGGCCGGCGCGGGCTCGGGCAAGACCAGGGTGCTCACCAGGCGCATCGCCTACCTGCTCGCCGAGCGCGACGCGCATCCCGGCCAGATCATGGCGATCACGTTCACCAACAAGGCCGCCGCCGAGATGCGCGAGCGGGTGGTCGAGCTGGTGGGCCGCCGGGCCAACGCCATGTGGGTGTCCACGTTCCACTCGATGTGCGTGCGGGTGCTCCGCCGCGACGCCGCCACGCTGGGCATGAAGTCGAGCTTCTCGGTGTACGACGCCGACGACACGCGCCGGCTCATCACGCTGGTGTCGCGCGATCTCGACATCGACCCCAAGCGGTACACCGCACGCGGGCTCGCCGCGCACATCTCCAACCTCAAGAACGAGCTCATCGGTCCGGAGGCGGCCAAGGAGGCGGCGGCCAACGACTTCGAGCGCCGCGCCGCCGAGGTCTACGTCGAGTACCAGCGCAGGCTGGGGCTGGCCAACGCGTTCGACTTCGACGACCTGATCATGCGCACGGTCGAGCTGCTGCAGACCTACCCGGACGTCGCGGAGCACTACCGCCGCCGGTTCCGGCACGTGCTCGTCGACGAGTACCAGGACACCAACCACGCGCAGTACACGCTGATCCGCGAGCTCGTCGGCACGGGCGAGAACGGCATGGAGCCCGCCGAGCTGTGCGTCGTGGGCGACGCCGACCAGTCGATCTACGCGTTCCGCGGCGCCACCATCCGCAACATCGTGGAGTTCGAGCGCGACTACCCGCAGGCCGTCACGATCATGCTGGAGCAGAACTACCGCTCCACGCAGACCATCCTGTCCGCGGCCAACGCGGTCATCTCCCGCAACCCCAACCGGCGCGACAAGCGGCTGTGGACCGCGCTGGGCGACGGCGAGAAGATCGTCGGCTACGTCGGCGACAACGACCACGACGAGGCCGCGTTCGTGGCCGGCGAGATCGACCGGCTGATGGACTCCGGCGACGGCCTCACCTATGCCGGCGTCGCCGTGTTCTACCGCACCAACAACCAGTCCCGGGTGTTCGAGGAGATCTTCGTCCGGCTCGGGCTGCCCTACCGGGTGGTCGGCGGCGTGCGGTTCTACGAGCGCCGCGAGGTTCGCGACGCGCTGGCCTACCTGCGGGTGCTGGCCAACCCGGAGGACACGGTCAGCCTGCGGCGCATCCTCAACGTGCCCAAGCGGGGCATCGGTGACAGGGCCGAGGCGTGCGTGTCCGCGCACGCCGACAAGGAGCGCATCTCGTTCAACGCCGCGCTGCGGGAGGCGGTCGAGGACAAGGTGGCGCTGCTCAACCCGCGGTCGCGCAACGCCATCGCGGGGTTCGTCGAGCTCGTCGACAGCCTGCGCGGGATGGTCGACGAGGGGCACGAGGTCGCCGAGGTCCTGGAGGCGGTGCTGGAGCGCACCGGCTACCGCGCCGAGCTCGAGGAGAGCGACGACCCGCAGGACGCCACGCGGGTCGAGAACCTCACCGAGCTGGTCACCGTCGCGCGGGAGTTCGCCCACGCGCTGGACGGCGTGGAGGACCCGCAGCCCGATACCGGCGTCGAGCCGGGCTCGCTGGCGGCGTTCCTCGAGCGGGTGTCGCTGGTGGCCGACGCCGACCAGATCCCCGACGACGACACCGAGTCCACGGGCGTGGTCACGCTGATGACCCTGCACACCGCGAAGGGCCTGGAGTACCCGGTCGTGTTCTGCACCGGCTGGGAGGACGGCATCTTCCCGCACATGCGGGCGCTGGGTGACCCGACGGAGCTGGCCGAGGAGCGCCGGCTGGCGTACGTGGGCATCACGCGGGCGCAGAAGCGGCTCTACCTGTCGCGCGCGATCGTGCGGTCGGCGTGGGGCCAGCCCATGACCAACCCGCCGTCCCGGTTCCTCGACGAGATCCCCGCGGACCTCGTCGACTGGCGGCGGGTGCAGCCCGAGCGGGCCGCGCCGAGCGCGCCCACCTCGTGGGGCTCCCGCCGGTCGGAGGCCATCCGGTCGCGTGGTGAGGGTGCCCAGACGGGGTTCGGCCCGGCGCGCGGGTGGAAGGACACCCCCGCGCTGTCGCTGAACGTGGGCGACCGGGTCAACCACGACAAGTACGGCGTGGGCACCGTGGTGGCCACCGACGGCGTGGGCCCGCGGGCCACGGCCACCATCGACTTCGGCACGTCGGGCACCATCCGGCTGATGCTGATCGGCAGCGTTCCCCTGGTGAAGCTCTGATTTTCTGACCTCGTCAGGACCCTCGTCCGGCGCGCCTCGAACACCTGTGCGAAAATTGTCGGTGCCATCGGGTTGACTCCACACCGACGGGACGCACAGTCCCGCAGAGACAGGCAGACGAGGCCAGGCAGGGGGACCTAAGTGTGGACGAGATGTTGTTCCGGGTGTTCGCCGAGAGTGTCGGCCGCTACCTCGACGCGGTCGAGGGGCTGGCCGGCAACGAGGCGGCCCGGCAGCGCAAGATGGCCATCGAGGTACGCAGGCTGGTCGCCGCCTGGCGAGCGCTGCTCGAGGAGCACCAGCCGACCGCGCGGGGTCGCTGCGGCGGCTGCGGGCGTAGGCGGCGAGGCGCCATGTGTGGCGTGTGGCGCGTCGCCCAGGCCTACTTCGTGCGTGACGCGGGGTCGGTCAGAAGGTAATGCCGTGCTCGGCCAGCCACGGCCGGGGGTTCACCTTCATCCCGCTGGGGTCCCAGATCTCGAAGTGCAGGTGCGGGCCGGTGGAGTAGCCCCGGCTGCCCATGCGTGCGATCTGCTCGCCGGCGCGCACCTGCTCGCCCTCGTGGACCGAGAAGGTGTCCATGTGGCCGTAGACGCTGATGGTGCCGTCGGCGTGCTGGATGCGGACCCAGAGGCCGAAGCCGCTGGCCGGGCCGGCCTCGATCACGGTTCCGTCGGCCACGGCCACGATCGGCGTGCCGATCCGGTTGGCGATGTCCAGGCCGTAGTGGGTCGTGCCCCACCGGGCGCCGAAGCCCGAGGTCAGCCGGCCCTGGGCGGGCTGTACGTACCTGGGGCGGTTCCGCTCGGCGGCCTCGGCGGCCAGCTTCTCGGCACGCGCCTGGACGATCTTGTCGCTGGCGAGGATCTTCTGCGACTCCTGCGGAGCCGCGGAGACCTTCGCGACGGTCAGGATCTCGGGAGCGGCCGCTGAGGCGTCGCCACCGATACCGATGGCGGCGGAGGCGTCCTTGCTGTCCGCGAGGGGTGTGACGTCGGGGGACTGTCCGGCCTTGAGCGTCTGACCAGCCGCAGCCGCGGCGAACGCGCCAACGGCCACAGCAGCGACGACGACTCGCCCGCGCAACGCGGACGACGGGGGGGACACCCGGTGGATACCACGGATGCGGGTGGAGGTGCGCTCCGTCATCGCTTCTTCAAGCGCTGCGCACTCCCAGTCTTCGCCGCCGGGGGAGCGGTGTCGGGCCAAGGCCTGCCTGTCCTTCCGTCTCGGGGAGTCCGGGCTCGAACGCCTGCTCGTTGGGGTCGAGCAAAGCGCGGGCACCGGGCGGGGGATCCCGGCTGGTCGGCATTCAGGTTGCCGACCCTGCCCAATTCGTGACCGGACCGTGACAACGGACCGGGGGACAGTAACGAAGGGAAAGCGCTTAGAGCAACTTCCGTGATTTGTGTCGGCCATTCGAGTGGCGCCCTCG
>NZ_DASWSJ010000112.1:0-8783 GCF_036402745.1 Actinophytocola sp.
GTCCGCGCCGAGCGCGGTCGTGGGCAGCGTGAGCAGGAGGAGGAGGAGGAGAAGGCCGAGGATCGCGCGCATGGCGGCTGCAACGCAGGCGCGGGGGCGAACTGGCGGTTAGGCGGGGACGGCCGCACCCACGGCCGCGACCTGCACGGGAATGCCGTTGAGCACGGCGTTGCCCGAGAGCGGGTCCACCAGCATCTCGTCGGCGAGCAGATTGGAGTTGACCCCCGCGTGCGCGCTGGCCACCCCGAGCGCCGGCTCGTCGTGGCCCCAGCCGTGCGGCAGCGAGACGACGCCCGGGCGGATCGCGTCGGTCACCTCCACGGTGGCCTCGAGCTCGCCGGCGGCGCCGCGCACGCAGGCCGCGCCGCCGTGGGCCAGACCGAGGCGGGCGGCGTCCTCGGGGTGCACCTGCAGCGTGCACCGCTGTGGGCCACGCACCAGCAGCGGGAGGTTGTGCATCCAGGAGTTGTTCGAGCGCAGGTGGCGGCGGCCGATCAGGACCATCGCCTCGCGCTCCTCGTGCAGCGCCGCGCGCAGTCGCTCGACGTCGGCGACCAGCGGTTCGGGCGCGAGCTCGATGCGCCCACTCGGGGTGCGCAGCGCGTCCGGCAGGCGCGGCTGCAGCGGGCCGAGGTCGATGCCATGCTCGGCGTCCTCGAGGTCGGCCAGCGTCAGGTCGTACGGGCCGCCGCGCAGCAGCAGGTCCACGATCCGCTCCGGACCGGTCCGGCCCTCGGCGAGGGACACGTCCACCCCTGCCCGCCGCGCGGCCTCGCCGGCGACCATGGCGTCCAACGCGTCGAGCGAGGCGGCCGGGCCCATGCCGGCCACGATCCCGGTCAGCCGCAGCAGCGTCTGCCACTCCTGCGGCACCGACGTCGGCAGCGCGGCCGGCGTCCAGTTGGCCACGTTGCGCACGGCCAGCTGGTACAGCGCGAGGTCGTAGTGCGGCCGCTCCAACGGCGTCGGCCCGGGCAGGATCACGTCCGCGTGCCGGCTCGTCTCGTTCAGGTACACGTCGAGCGAGATCATGAAGTCCAGCTGCGCCAGCGCCTCCGCCAGCCGCCCGGCGTTGGGCGTCGACAGGCACGGGTTCCCGCACACGGTCACCAGCGCGCGCACCTGGCCGGGCCCCGGCGTGAGGATCTCGTCGGCCAGCGTGGCCACCGGGAACTCACCCAGCACCTCCGGCAGGTCACGCACCCGGCTGCGCCACCGGCCCGCGGTCCACACGCGCCGCTTGCCCGGCCGCGCGTTCGCCTGCCCGGCCGCGGCGAGCGGGAACATCGCGCCGCCCTCCCGGTCGAGGTTGCCGGTCAGCGCGTTGAGCACGTCGACGAGCCAGCTCGCGAGCGTGCCGAAAGCCTGCGTCGTCGTGCCCATCCGGCCGTACACCGCGGCCCGCGGCGCGGCGGCCAGCTCCCGCGCCATCCGCTCGATCTCCCCGGCGTCGAGCCCGGTCCGCGACGCGACGGCCGCGGGTGTGAACGGCGCGGCCAGCGTGCGCACGTCCTCGACCCCGCGGACGTGCGGGCCGAGCGCGCCGAGGGCCACCAGGTCCTCCGCGAACAGCACGTTGACCAGCGCGAACAGCAGCAGCGCGTCGGTGCCCGGCCGGATCGCGTGGTGCTCGTCGGCGAGCTCCGCGGTCCGCGAGCGCTTCGGGTCGACCACGACGATCTTGCCGCCGCGCTCCCGGATCGCGCGCAGCCGGCCCCGCGCGTCCGGCGCGGTCATCAGGCTCCCGTTGGACACGATCGGGTTCGCGCCGAGCAGCAGCAGGTGCTGGGTCCGGTCCAGGTCCGGCACGGGGATCGAGAGCGGGTGGCCGAACATGTAGCCGGCCGAGAAGTGCTTGGGCAGCTGGTCCACCGTGCTCGCGGTGTAGAAGTTCTTGGTGCCGACGGCCTTGAAGAACGCGGGCCCGTAGAGCGAGGTCGACGTGTTGTGCACCGACGGGTTGCCGGCGTAGATCGCGACCGCGTCCCGGCCGTGCTCGGCGAGCAGCGCCGGCAGCCGCCGGTCGATCTCGGCGACCGCCTCGTCCCAGCTGACCTCGACGAACTCGCCGTCCCGCTTCACCAGCGGCGCCCGCAGCCGGTCCGGGTCGTGGTGCAGCGCCCCGAGCGAGGCGCCCTTCGGGCAGATGAAGCCGTGTGAGAACACGTCGGCCGCGTCGCCGCGCACGCCGGACACGTGATCTCCGTCGAGCGTCACCTCCAGCCCGCAGGTCGCCTCGCACAACGGACAGGTCACGGCTGCGGTCGTCATGACCCCAACTGTTACACAGGAGCGCTACATCACTCTTCCGGCGGACACTTCGGAACCGATCCAGCGCCGACCATAGAGGGGTGAGTCAACGAGCGGGGTTCGCGGAGTCCTCCACCGAGGAGTCTCCGTCCTTGTGGGCAGCGCGGGCCGCGGTGGCCGAGCGGGCGGTGCTCGCCCGGCACCTGCGCCGGGTCTGGGGCCTGCCGGGCACCCGGCTCGGCGTCGCCGGCTGGCCGTCGTCCTTTCGGCAGCGGCTGCACGCGAACTGGAACTACTGGTGGCAGGCGCACTTACTGGACTGCCTCGTGGACGCCCAGCACCGCCTGCCGCACCCAGGCCGCGCCTCGACGATCGGCCGGCTGGTGCACGGCGTGCGGCTGCGCAACTTCGGCTCGTGGACCAACGACTACTACGACGACATCGCCTGGCTCGGGCTCGCGCTGCTGCGGGCGCACGAGTGCGAGGAGATCCCCGTCCAGAAGCCGCTGACCGAGATCACCGCCCGGCTGCGCGGCGGCTGGACCGACCACGCGGGCGGCGGCATCTGGTGGCGGCGCGGCGACACGTTCAAGAACGTGCCGGCCAACGGCCCGGCCGCGATCCTGTTCGCCAGGTGGGCGCATGCCGGCGGTGAGCGGGCCGACCGGCAGCGGGCCCGCTCGATCACCGAGTGGATGGAGCAGCTGCTCGTCGACCCGGCGACCGGGCTGCTGTGGGACGGCGTGTACGTCGAGCCTGACGGCACGATCAAGGACATCGTCAAGATCGTCTACACCTACTGCCAGGGCGTGTTCCTCGGCTCCTGCGTCGAGCTCGCGGAGGGCGACACGTCCGGCGTGTGGGTGTCCCGGGCCGAACGGACCATCAACGCCGTCGCCACCCATCTCGTCGACGACTTGGTGCTGCGCGGCCGCGGCGGCGGCGACGGCGGGCTCTTCGCCGGGATCCTCGCCCGCTACCTGGCGCTGGCCGCGGTGCGGCTGCGCGAGTACGGCTCAGCCGCGGGCGACACGGCGGCCCGGATCGTGGTCGCCTCGGCGGAGGCGGCGTGGCGCAACCGCGCACTGGCCCGCGGCGGGCCGGTGTTCGGCCCGGAGTGGTCGCAGCCGGCGCAGGTGCCGAGGTCCTCGGGCCATCGGCGGGTGGAGCGGGACCTGTCCGTGCAGCTGTCCGGCTGGATGGTGCTCGAGGCGGCGGCGATGTTGGAGCGGCTAGATTTTCTCTCGTGAGCCAGCTTGCGAGCCAACCATGACGCAGGGCGACCGCGAGCGGCGCCGCCGAGCCGGCGAGGCGATGTCGTGAACGTCGTGGTGGTGACCGGTGGCTCTCGGGGGATCGGGGCCGCGGTGTGCCGGCTGGCCGCCAAGCAGGGCTACGCCGTGGTGATCAACTACGCCTCCGACGACGCCGCCGCCGAGGTGGTGCGGGCCGACATCGAGGCCTCCGGCGGCACGGCGGTCACCGTGGCCGCGGACGTGGCCGACGAGGCGGACGTGCGGCGGCTCTTCGACGTCGCCACCGGGTTGGGTGAGCTCACCGGCCTGGTCAGCAACGCGGGGATCACCGGCAACACCCCCGGCCGGCTCGACGAGCAGGACGTCGCCGTCGTGCGCCGGGTGCTCGACGTCAACGTGCTGGGCGTGTTCCTGTGCGACCGCGAGGCGGTGCGCCGCATGTCCACCCGCTACGGCGGTCGCGGCGGCGCGATCGTCAACGTGTCGTCGACCGCGGCCGGCCGGGGCTCACCCGGCGAGTGGGTGCACTACGCGGCCAGCAAGGCGGCGGTCGACTCGCTCACCCACGGGCTCGCGCTCGAGGTGGCGGCCGAGGGCATCCGGGTCAACGCGGTCGCGCCGGGCCTGGTCGAGACCGGCCTGCATGCCGCCGCCGGCCTGCCGGACCGCCTGGAGCAGCGGGCGCCGCTGATCCCGATGCTGCGCGCGGGCCAACCCGAGGAGATCGCCGAGGGCATCGTCTGGCTGCTGTCGCCGGCCGCGTCGTTCGTGACCGGCGCGGTACTGCCGGTCAGCGGCGGGCACTAGACCGCCTCCCCGGGATTGAAAGTGTGCGTTGCGTCCCGGCGAATGGTGCGGGTATCGGGGTGGGTGGTGGCTGGGTGTCGTCACGGTCCCCTGAGGTTCCGGTGGTCGGCGCAGGACTTCACCCGATGATCTACGAGACAGGCCTTAGACCTCGCGCGCCCAGAGGACGAGCTGGATGCCGTCCGGGTCGCGGAGAGAGATCACCTTGGTGCCCGGCGCGGACTGCTCCTCGGTGATCGGGGAGAACGTGACGCCGTGCTCGGTGAGGCGGTCGGTCCACTCCCGCAGGCAGGCGTTGTTGGGCACGCTGAACGACAGGTGGTCCAGCCCCGGGCGGCGCTCGTCGAACAGGGACCGGTCCGCGTCGGGGTGCTGGACCAGAGTGAGCGTGATCCCGAAGCCGGGACCGCGGAGGAAGACCTTGCGCCGGCCGGAATCCGCGTCGTCCCGGCCGATCGTCTCGAACCCCAGTACGCGCTCGTACCAGGGCACGCTGCGATCCACGTCCGTCACGGTGAGCGCGACATGGTGAACACCGGTCAACGTGGGCATCACAGTCCTTTCCTGCTCGTGCGGGGGCGAGCCGACCTCAGCCATACTGCCCGAGCGAAGTGACGAAACGGCGGCCGTTATTGGATCTTTTGCAGGCCGAGACCCGGCTCAGTCGCCGGACTTGGCGCTGACGGGTTCCGGCTCGACCGGCCGGTGCATCTCCTGGCGGTAACGGAGGATCCCCCAAACCGTTCCGACCACGAAGAACGCGATGCTCGCCCACAGCGCGGCGGCCTGAAGCCAGGGGAGGTCCTGGATGAGCCCGGCCGCGTAGTAGCCGACCAGGACCAGGGTGGGTACCCAGGCGATGCCGCCGAGCGAGGTGGCGAACAGGAATCGCCTGCGGTCCATGTTGGCGGCGCCGGCGATGAGTGGGGCGAGCGTGCGGATCCACGGCAGCCACCGCGCCAGCACGATCGCCCAGAAGCCGCGCCGGTCGAGGAAGTCGCGGGCGCGGGCCAGGTTGTCGAAGTTGAGCACTTTGCCGCCGCGGCGCGCGATCAGCGCGTTGCCGGTCTTGTGCCCGATGTAGTAGCCGACCATGTTGCCGATGACGGCGGTGACCGTCGCGGTGATCGACAGCGCCCACGCGTTGGCCTCGTGGTTGTGCTGTGCGAGCACCACGCCGGCGGCGAAGAGCAGGGAGTCGCCGGGCAGGAACAGGCCGACGATGAACGCGCACTCGGTGAACACGAAGGCGAGCACGATGACCCAGACCATGACCGGTCCGGCGGACTCGAGCACGCCGGTAGCCAGCACGCTCGCATCGGCCAGGACAGAGGACACGACAGGTAGCGTACGTCCACCCGCCAGCAGGCACTGCGGGAACCGGACCTTATTCGTCCGTCCTCAACCCAGCTGTCAACTCGGTGACCGTGCGGCAACGGACTGACCACGCGTCAACCAGGCAAATCACCCACAGGTGCACAACTCGGCACGTCCGTGGACACCGCTATGGCGCAGGTCACAGAGGGTATTCAGGCAGCGACGGTGACCGCCGACGTCGAGCGGAGGAACTCGCCGACGTACCGGATCGCTGCCCGGCCCTCGGGCAGTACCGGGTAGAACGCGGGGAACACGTGCACCTGGCCCGGCCACACCTGCAGCTCGCAGTGGCCGCCCGCGGCGCGGACGCTCTCGGCCATCCGCTCGGAGTCGCCCAGCAGGCACTCGGTGTCGCCGACCTGGATGAGCACCGGTGGCCAGCGGCGCTTGGGTGCCCCGAGCACGTCGAGCCGCCGGGAGTCCAGCGCGTGGTCGCCGGCGTAGGTCTGCCCGCATTCCCGGGCCCGCTGCGGCGGCACGAACGGGTCGCGCCGCACGGCGTCCCGGTCGTCGAGCTCGGCACACGTGAGGTCCAGGAACGGGGAGAACATGACCGCGGCGGCCGGCATCGGCAGCCTGCGTCGGGACAGGTCGGCCAGCAGGCCCGCGGCCAGGTGCCCGCCGGCCGAGTCGCCGAGGACGGTGATCTGGTCGGCGCGGTAGCCGGACGCGAGCAGCCAGCGGTAGGCCGCGACCGCGTCGTCGGCGGCGGCCGGGAACGGGTGCTCGGGCGCGCGCCGGTAGTCCACGAGGAAGGCCGGGCGCCCGGCCGCGGCCGAGAGCGCGGCGACGAAGTGCCGGTGGGTCCGCCGGGAGCCGAAGACGAAGCCGCCGCCGTGCAGGTAGAGCAGGACCCCGGCGCGCTCGTCGGCGCCGCGGCCGGTGATCCAGACGCCGCGGACGTCACCGTCGGTGACGGGCGTAAGCCTGGTCCCGCGCGGGAGCGGGGTGAAGCCGACCGCGTCGAACGCCTCGCGGACCATCTGCAGCGCGGGGTTGCGGGTGATGCTCAGCCGGTCGCCGATCGGTCGAAGACCGGTCATGAGCAGCTGCGCCAGTGCGCGGCTCTGCACGCTGGCGGTGGCCGGCACCGGGCTCGCCGGGGTGGTGAGAAGGACTTCGGCCGGGCCCGTGATGTCGCCGGGAAGCGCCATGCGCACCACCTCCAGCCCGGTCATCGTTGAGCAGACAACATTGACTGTAAATCATCGACGTGTCAGTTCGAGCCCCCGAAAGTCTCGGACGCGATTTCGGTTCGGCACCGGTTGATGTCGCCTGCCGTGACTCGAGTGTGAGTCGAAGGACTCGAAATCCACTCAAGCCGGCGGATACGGTATGCAGGTGAGCACCCACAATGACCTGCTGGAGACCCTGACCGCGGCACTGGGGAAGGACGCGGTGCTCGTCGATCCGGACGTCACCGACAGCTACCGCCGCGACATGATGCCGCTCGCCCCGCACGGCAGCCCGCTGGCCGTCGTGCTGCCGGGTGATGCGGGCGAAGTGCAGGCGGTGGTGCGCGCCTGCGCGGCGGCCGGGGTGCCGATCGTGCCGCGGGGCGCGGGCAGCGGCCTGTCCGGCGCGGCCAACGCGATCGACGGCTGCGTCGTGCTGGTCACCACCCGGATGAACGAGATCCTGGAGGTCGACCCCGACAACCGGCTCGCGGTCGTGCAGCCCGGCGTGGTGAACCTCGAGCTGCGCGGGGCGGTCGAGAAGCATGGGCTGTTCTATCCGCCGGACCCGTCGAGCTACGACTGGTGCACGATCGGCGGCAACCTGTCCACCAACGCGGGTGGGCTGTGCTGCGTGAAGTACGGCGTCACCACCGACTCGGTGCTGGGCTTGGAGGTCGTGCTGGCCGACGGCGAGCTGCTGAGGACCGGTCGGCGCACGGTCAAGGGCGTGGCCGGCTACGACCTGACCAAGCTCTTCATCGGCAGCGAGGGCACGCTCGGCGTGATCACCCAGGCCACGCTGGCCCTGCGGCCGCTGCCGCAGGCCCCGGGCACGCTGGTGGCCGCGTTCTCGACGGTCGCCGCCGCGGGGGCCGCGGTGAGCCGGGTGGTGCGCGAGGGCATCGTGCCGTCGCTGATGGAGATCATGGACGCGACGTCGATCGAGGCGGTCGAGACGCACCTCAAGACCGAGCTGGGCGCTGGCAAGGGTTGCGCGGCGCTGCTGCTGTGCCAGTCCGACTCCGGCGGCGAGGCCGCCCGGCGCGAGCTGACCGCCATCGAGCAGGTCTGCCAGGACGTCGGTGCGGACCTGGTGCACTCGACGTTCGACCCGGCCGAAGGGCAGATGCTGCTGGCGGCGCGCCGCGCGGTGCTGATGGCGCTGGAGATCTACGGCGCCTGGATGACCGACGACGTGTGCGTGCCGCGGACCAGGATCGCGGACCTCATCTCGGGATGCGAGCGGATCAGCAGCGAGGTGGGCCTGCGGGTCGCGGTCGTCGGCCACGCCGGCGACGGCAACATGCACCCCACGATCGTCTACGACCCGACGTCGGAGGACGAGTTCGCGCGCGCCAACCAGGCGTTCAACGACATCCTCGAGGTGGGCCTCTCGCTCGGCGGCACGGTCACCGGCGAGCACGGCATCGGCAAGATCAAGCGCGAGTGGCTGGAGCGCGAGATCGGCCCGATAGGCCTGCGCGTGCACCGGTCGATCAAGGCCGCCCTCGACCCGGAGAACCTGTTCAACCCCGGGTCAATGTTCGCCATGTGAGCGAGAGCGACGGAGCGTTCGCCGTCTGGACGTAGGAGAAGCGCAGGCGCGCCAGCGCCGAGCATCGCACGGAGGAAGACGGCGAGTAGCGCAGGAGCGAAGCGAACCATTCAGCACAGTGAGCGGAGCGAACCATCCAACACCGTGCGAAGCGAACCATCCAACACAGTCAGAGGCGGTCGGTGGCGTCGGCTGCCTCGTCCGGTGCGACCTGGGTGAGCTTCTTCTCCCGGCGGGCCTTGACGACCTCGATGACGATCGGGATGAACGAGATCAGCACGATGAGGATCAGCATGAGCTCGATGTTGTTGTGCACGAACGAGATCTGGCCGAGGAAGTAGCCGAGCACGGTGACGCCGC
>NZ_DASWSJ010000113.1:0-114319 GCF_036402745.1 Actinophytocola sp.
CGCGAGCACGATCAGGACGACCCCGAGGGTGTCGACCTTCTCGCCGTCGAGCCAGTGTTCCGGCAGGAAGAGTACGGCGGCCAGGGGCACGGCGAGGAGAGCCGCGGTCAGCAGCACGTCGGACGGGCCGACTCCCCACCGCGACAACGCAGCCCACGCGCCCCTGCCCGCCGCTGCCATTCCTCAGCTCCGTCCCTCGGTCACCAGCACCGGCTGATCCGCCGCACCCGGTTCCTCGGGCTCAGCGTCGTCAGTCGCCGGGCCCGGCCACCAGATCCAGCGGCGCAGACCCACGATCAGCGGCGCCAGCAACGCGGGCGCTACCAGCAGAGTCTGCAGCAGAACGCCGACCGCGACCACCACCCCGATCTCCACCATCGGTACGAACGGCAGCGAGGCGAGCACCGCGAACGTCGCGGCGAGCACCAGCCCCGCCGACGCGATGACCGGCCCGGTCACCGCCACCGCCCGCCGGGTCGCGGCCTCGGTGCCCAGCTCCGCGCGGTCCTCGGCGATGCGCGCGACCAGGAAGATCGCGTAGTCCACGCCGAAGGCCACGAGGAACACGAACACCAGCACCGGCATCGTCGGCTCGGCGGCGGCGAACCCGAGCAGCCCGTGGAACACCAGCGTGCCCAGGCCCAGCGCGGCGAGGTAGGACAGCACGACCGCGCCGACCACCAGCAGCGACGCGGCCAGCGCCCGCAGCAGCAGGAACAGCACCACCAGCACGACCGCGAGCACGATCGGGATCACCAGCCAGGTGTCCCGCGCGCTGGCGGCCTCGGTGTCGACCCGCTCCGCGCCCTCGCCGCCGACCAGCGCCGGGGCCGGCAGGTCGGCCCGCAGCCGCGCGATCACGGCCGCCTCCCGATCGGTGTCCGGGCCGGCCGCGGGCACGACGTCGACGAGCGTCCAGCCGTTGCCCTCCCGGGAGGTCTCCGCCGAGACGACCCCGTCGGTCGCGTGGGCGACGGCCAGCACCTCGGCGGCCCGGTCGGTCGGCGTGGCGACGGTCAGCGGCCGGCCGCCCTGACCGGGGTAGGCCTTCGCCAGCGTCGCGAACCCGGTGACCGACTCCGGGGTGGTCGTGAACGAGTCGGCCTGCCGCAGGTCGGTCGACAGGCCCGTCATGCCGATCGCGAGCGCGCCGAGCACGACCGCCGAGCCCGCCGCGGTCCGCAGCGGCCGGCCGAACACCCACCGCCACCGGTCCCGGCTCGCCGGGGGAGTGCTGCCCAGCTCGGGCACCCGGGGCCAGAACACCTTGCGCCCCAAGGCGGTGAGCACCGCGGGGAACAGCGTCAGCATGGTCGCCAGCGTCGCCACGATGCCGATCGCGCCGATCACGCCGACCCCGGAGATGTCGTTCATCTCGGCCACAAACAGGCACGCGAGCCCGAGTGCGACGGTCGACCCGGACGCGAGGATCGCCGGACCCACCCCGCGCAGCGCCGCCCGCATCGCGGCGTGCACGTCGGCGTGCCGGCGCAGCTGCTCCCGGTAGCGCGCGACCACCAGCAGCGCGTAGTCCGTGCCCGCGCCGAACACCATCACGATCATGATCGACGAGCTCTGCGTGCTGACCGTGAGGCCGAGCGCCCCGGCGACCACCCGCACGAGCGCCGTCGACAGGAACGCGGCGGCCCCGACGGTGAGCAGCGGCACCAGCCACAGGAACGGGCTGCGGTAGGTGAGGATCAGCAGGAACGCCACCACGAGCACGGTCACCAGCAGCAGCGTGGTGTCGATGCCGTCGAACACGGCGCCGACGTCCGCGCCGACCGCGGTCGGGCCGGTGACCTCGGCCGAGAGCCCGGCCGGCAGGTCGGCGGTCACCGTGCGCACGCGCTCGACGAACGCGGCCGTCCCCGCGTCCGCGCCGCCGGCCGGCCGGGTGACCGCGTACATCAGCGCGGTCCCGTCCTTCGACGGCACCGGCGGCATGGCGACGTCGAACTCGCGTGCGAGCGTGTCGTGCTGCCGGGCCACCGCGCGGGCGTCCCCGCCGGCGAGCCCGCCGGCGCGGTGGTAGACGACGAGCAGTTCCTCGTTCGGCGACCCCGGCACGCGGGCCTCGACGTCGTGCACCAGCGTCGACTCCGCGCCGGCCGGCAGCCGGTCGGTGACGTCGTCGCTCTGCACCGAGCTCATTCCCGACGCCAGCGGGAACGCCGCTACCAGCAGCAGGACCCACAGGGCCATCGTGACCCATTTGCCTCGGCGCCCGGCGGGCAACGTGAACATGGCGACCTCCGTGTGTTGTGTGCACACGGTGGCCCGCGGGGGTGGCCTGCCGCGTCTGCCCGGGGTGGACAGTCGCGCGTACTCCCGTGGTTGACCCGCACCAGCCTGCCGGTTATCTTCCCCTACCGGTAGAAGTTAGCGGAGGCTATCCTTACTTCGTGCGGCGATCATGCGGACGGGGACCGGATCTCAGCGTAACTTAGAGTTGGCTTGCCTAAGTCGCGATGCGGCTGGAAATTCGAGGTCGAGAATGCGTTGGTCCATGCGGACGGCGGCACTGGTGTCCGCGGCCGTGGTCGCCGTCGGGTCGCTGACGGCGTGCGGGAACGGCGACGGCGCCGCGGCCGGCGGGTCGTCGACGCTGACGCTCTACAACGCGCAGCACGAGGACCTCGTGAAGGCGATGGTGGCCGGGTTCACCAAGGATACCGGGATCAAGGTCGACATCCGGTCGGGCGAGGACTTCGAGCTGGGCAACCAGATCGTCCAGGAAGGCAACGCCTCGCCGGCCGACGTGTTCGTCACCGAGAACTCGCCGGCGATGAGCCTGGTCGACAGCCACGGCGGCTTCGCCAAGGTCGATGCCGCCACGCTGGCGCAGGTGCCCGGCCAGTTCGTCCCGTCGAGCAAGAACTGGACCGGCTTCGCCGCGCGGGCCACCGTGCTCGCCTACAACAACACCCAGCTCACCGCGGACAAGCTGCCGGCGTCGATCATGGACCTGGCGAAGCCGCAGTGGCAGGGCAGGTTCGGCGTGGCCGCGGCGGGCGCGGACTTCCAGGCGATCGTCAGCGCGGTGCTCGACGTCAAGGGCGAGGCCGCCACGGCCGACTGGCTGGCCGGCCTCAAGGCCAACGCGAAGATCTACCAGGGCAACGGTGCGGTGATGAAGGCCGTCAACGCCGGCGAGATCCAGGCCGGCGTCATCTATCACTACTACTGGTACAAGGACCGCGCGGAGTCCGGGACCAACAGCAACAACACCGAGCTGAAGTTCTTCGGTGGCAAGGATCCCGGCGCGTTCCTCAGCGTGTCCGGCGCCGGCGTGCTCAAGGTGAGCAAGCACCAGGCGGACGCGCAGAAGCTCGTGCGGTACCTCACGAGCAAGAAGGGGCAGGAGATCCTGTCCGCCAGCACCGCCCTCGAGTACTCCATCGCCAGCGACGTGCCGGCCAACCCGGCACTCAAGCCGCTGGCCGAGCTCGACCCGCCGACCATCGACGTCGCCAAGCTCAACGGTCCCAAGGTGGTCGAGCTGATGCAGAACGCCGGGCTCCTATGACACCGCGAGCGCGCTAGGTGACCAGGGTCGATCAGCCGGCTGCCCGCGACGTCCTCGACGTCGCGGGCAGCCGCGCGTCCCGGCCCGGCCGCCGGTACCCCGTCGGCGTGCTCACCGTCGGCGTGGTCGTCGCCCTGGTCATGTTGATACCGCTGGCTTTCATCGTCGGCTACACGATCGAGATCGGGTGGGCACAGGGGAGCGCGCTCGTGTTCCGGCCGCGGGTCGGCGAGCTGCTGTGGAACACCGTGCGGCTGATGGTCGGCGCGATGCTCGCGTGCGGGGTGCTCGGCACCGCCGCCGCGTGGCTCGTGGAACGCACGTCGCTGCCGGGCCGGCGGGTGTTCTCCGTGCTCCTGGTGGCGCCCCTGGCCATCCCGGCGTTCGTCAACAGCTACGCCTGGGTGTCGCTGGTGCCCTCGGCCAGCGGCTACGGCAGCGCGCTGCTGATCGTGACGCTGTCCTACTTCCCGTTCGTCTACCTGCCGGTCGCCGCCACGCTGCGCGGCCTGGACCCGGCGCTGGACGAGACCGCGCACTCGCTCGGGCACGGCGCGCTGCGCACGTTCCTGCGCAGCACCCTGCCGCAGCTGCGCCCGGCGCTGCTGGGTGGCTGCCTGCTGGTGGGCCTGCACCTGCTCGCCGAGTTCGGCGCGTTGCAGATGCTGCGCTTCCCCACCTTCACGACCGCGATCTACGACCAGTACCGCTCGACGTTCAGCGGACCCGCGGCCAACATGCTGGCCGGCGTGCTGGTGCTGTGCTGCCTGGTGCTGCTGGTGGGCGAGCTGCGGCTGCGGGGCAGGGCCCGGTACGCACGCACCGGCGGGGGAGCCGCGCGGCCGGCGGTCCGGGTGCGCCTCGGGGTGCTGAGCGCTCCTGCGGTGCTGCTGCTCGCCGCGCTGGTGGCGCTGGCCCTCGGGGTGCCGCTGGTGAGCCTCGGCTACTGGCTGGCCACCGGCAGCTCGGCCGGCATCGATGTCGACCTGTTGCTGCGCACCACCGGCACCTCGATCGGGCTCGGCCTGCTCGGCGCGCTGGTGACGACGGTCGCGGCGATCCCGTTGGCCTGGCTCAGCATCCGGCACCGCGGCCGGCTCAGCACGATGCTCGAGCGCGCCACCTACACCGGCAGCGCGCTGCCGGGCATCGTGGTGGCGCTGGCGCTGGTCACCGTCGCGATCCGGCTCACCCCGGAGCTGTACCAGACGACCGGGCTGCTGGTGGTGGGCTACGGGATCCTGTTCATGCCCCGCGCGATGGTGAGCATCCGGGCGTCGCTGGCGCAGACCCCGCCGGTGCTCGAGGACGTCGCGGCCGCACTGGGCAGCGGGCGGCTGGCGACCCTGCGCCGGGTGACGCTGCCGCTGGTGGCGCCCGGGCTCGGCGCGGGCGCGGCCCTGGTGTTCCTCGCCGTGGTCACCGAGCTGACCGCCACGTTGCTGCTGGCGCCCACCGGCACGCAGACCCTCGCCACCGAGTTCTGGAGCCAGAGCAGCAGCATCGCCTACGGCGCGGCCGCCCCGTACGCCGCGGTGATGGTGCTGATCTCCGCCCCGGCCACCTACCTGCTCACCCGACAGCTGCGAAGGGAGCCGCTGGGATGACCTCCTTGACCGTCGCCGGCCTCACCAAGTCGTTCACCGGCGCCCCGGTACTCGCGGGTGTCGACCTGCACGTGCCGGCGAACAGCCTCACCGCCGTGCTCGGGCCGTCCGGGTGCGGCAAGACCACGCTGCTGCGGCTCATCGCCGGGTTCGCCGACCCGGACGGCGGCACGATCGAGTTCGGCGACGAGGTCGTGTTCGGCCCGGGCCGCCGCGTCCCGTCCCGGCGGCGCAGGGTCGGCTACGTCGCCCAGGAGGGCGCGCTGTTCCCGCACCTGTCGGTGGCGGCCAACATCACCTTCGGGCTGCCCCGGCGCGACCGCGGGGACGCCGGCCGGGTCGCCGCGCTGCTCGAGTTGGTCGGCATGCCCACCGCGCTGGCGCGCCGCTACCCGCACGAGCTCTCCGGCGGGCAGCAGCAGCGGGTGGCGCTGGCCAGGGCGCTCGCGCCGGAGCCGTCGGTGGTGTTGCTGGACGAGCCGTTCTCCGCGCTGGACGCGGGGTTGCGGGAGAGCACCCGCCGCGCGGTGCGCGAGGCGCTGCGGACCAGCAAGGCCACCACCATCCTGGTCACCCACGACCAGGCCGAGGCGCTGTCGCTGGCCGACCAGGTCGGCGTGCTGCGCGACGGGCGGCTGGCCCAGCTGGGCAGCCCGGCCGAGGTGTACGGCACGCCGGCGGACTCCGCCACGGCCGCGTTCGTCGGCGAGGCGGTGCTGCTGCCCGCGACGATCCGGGACGGCCTGGCGGAGTGCGTGCTCGGGACCGTCCCGATCGAACGGTCCACTGTGGAGGGCGTGGCGCAGGTGCTGATCCGCCCCGAGCAGCTGCGGCTCACGCCGACGGCCACCACCGGGATCCTCGCCCGGATCCGCGACGTGAGCTACTACGGCCACGACGCGTCGGTCCGGCTGGACGTGCTGCCGGACGGGATCCCCGTCACCGCACGGATCGCCGGCCACGAGCTGACCACGCTGAACGGTGAGGTCCGGCTCACCGTGGTCGGCCGTGGCCTGGCGTATCCGGCTACGAACGGCGTGGCGCCGTAACGACCTCCTGATGGTTGATGGTCAACTCGAGATTTCCGCCGTGGCCTCCTCTGCCGGGATCGTGATGGCGTCCCGGGGCCGTGCGCCGGCGGAGACGTAGCCGACCAGGGCGATGATCGTGATGAGGAACAGCACGCTGGTCATGGTGGCGCCCAGGCCGAGGCCGCCGGCGTCGGACTTCTGGCTCAGCAGGTCGCCGAGCGACGCGCCGAGCGGCCGGGTCAGGATGTAGACCAGCCAGAACGCCACCACCGCGTGGAGCTTCACGCCGAAGCGGGCGAGGGCGATCACCGCGATGAGCCCGCCGAAGATCAGCGCGGCGGTGGCGTAGCCGAGGTTGAGCTTCTCGGCGGCCAGGTCGCCCGCGGCGGTGCCGAGCGCGAAGGTGAACAGGATCGCCAGCCAGTAGAACGCCTCCCGGCGGGTCGTGTCGACGCTCCGGATCGACAGCGTCCGCTCGACGGCGAACCAGATCGCGAAGGTGAGCACCAGTGCGACGCTGAAGACGATGGTGGTCGTCTCGAGCGGCACCCCCGCGGTGTCGGTGAGGTTGTCGGTGATCAGGGTGCCGACGATGCTGATCAGCACCACGGCGAGCCAGTAGACCCACGGTATGTAGCGGGTGGTCCGGAACTGCACGACCAGGGCCACGATGAGCAGGATGCTCATGACGTACGTGGTGGTGGTGAGCCCGAGGTTCAGGTCGAAGTTCAGATAGTCCGCCGCGGTCTCCCCGACCGTCGTGGACAGAACTTTGATGATCCAGAAGATGATGGTGACTTCCGGGACCTTGTTGAGCATTGTGCGACCACTCGAGACGTGCTGCGGGTATGGCGGCACGGGCAACTCCTTTGTTCGGTGTTCAACGGGTTGGGTCAGAGCTCACGCAGGACCCGCAGCGGTGGCCGGCGGGCGAGCCGGATGGTCGCGGCGGTGACGGCCGCGAGCGCGGCCAGTAGCGTGAGCGTGACCGCGGCCAGGTACGGCCACGGCGTCGTGGGCGCCGTTGGTGGCGGATCGAACACCCCGGTGAGGACCTTCACCAGGACCTGGGACAGCAGCCAGCCCGTGAGCGCGCCACTGATGAGACCGCCCGCGGTGAGGACGGCGGTCTCGCCGGTGACGAACGCCCGGAGCTGGCGTGGGGTCGCGCCGAGCGCGGCGGCGATCGCGAACGAGCGGCGCCGTTCGGCGAGGCCGAGCGCGAGGACCAGGGCGCCCGCGGCGGCGGCGAGCACCAGCCCGAAGCCGAGCTCGACCTGGCTGAGCCCGGCGAGGTCGACCGCGGTGAGGCTCGAGCCGATCGTGGTGCGGGTGTGCGCCAGGTCGGTCACCGTCGCCGAGGGACCGAGCAGGTTGCGGATGCCCTCGGCCACCGCCGTGCTGTTGGCGCCGTTGGTGTCGACGAGGAACGCGCCGACGGTGGAGCTGCCGGTCATCTTGGCGACATAGGTGGAGTTGGCCACCAGGAAGCTGTCGCTCGGCGCGGTGGGGAACTCGCTGACGACCCCCGCGTAGTGGAACGGCACCGTCACGAGCTGCTTGGTGCGCCCGTTCTGCAGCCGCAGGTTGAGCTGGTCTCCCGGGTGGAGCTGGAAGTCCTTCACGGTCTCCGCGCTGACCAGGACGCTGTCCGGCTGGGCGGCCAGCCGGTCCATGAGCTGGCGCGCGGTGCCACCCTGGAAGAAGCTGTCCTGCAACGCGGTGACGCCGGTGATCGAGCTCGGCCGCACGCCGTAGAGGTCCTGCAGGTCGGTGCCGACGTAGGCATAGCGGTGCTGGACCGGCTCCACCGCGTGGACCCCGGGCACCTTGGCGAGCCGGTTCGCGTCCGACGGTGGCGTCTCGGCGCCGGGGGACGGGGTGACCGTGACGTCCGCGCCGTTGGTGAGCTGGGCGTCCACCTCGGCCTGCGTGCGGTAGGTCGCGTTGAAGGTGGCGGTCGACGCGGCGAAGGCGAGCGCGAGGCCGAGCAGCACGATCGCCCTGGCGAGCAGGGATCGCTGCCGGGACAGGGAGTTCGCCACCGTGCCGGACAGCCCGCCGGCCAGCGGTCGCAGCACGTGCCGCAGCAGGCCTCGGCCGCGGCCGAGCGCGAGGTCGGTCAGCCGCCAGGCCAGCAGGGCCGCGCCGGTCCACAGCAGTGCCGGGCCGGCGAAGGCCCAGTAGGACACCGAGATCGTGGGCGCGCCCTCGGGGGCGAGCACGAGCTGGTAGCCGCCCCGGCTGGTGGACCAGAACACGATGCCACCGGCCGCGAGCAGGATCAGGTCCAGCCCGTACCGGCTCCACAGTGGACCGCGGGTGGTCCGCTGCAGGATGCGCCCCGAGGCCACTGTGGACACTCGAAGGTCGCGCCAGGCCGGTATCAGGACGGTCGCGGCCGCGATCGCCAGCCCGACCACCGCCGCTGCCACGCTCCAGCTGAGCGATGCCGCGGTGCCGAACGCGAGGTGGTCGATCAGCACGGCAGCGCCGAGGCCGACGGCCGCACCGGCCACGCCGGTGAGGACGGCCTCGACCGCGGCGAGGCTCAGCAGGTTCCCCGCCGTGGCGCCGCGGGCCCGGAGCAGCGCGTGCTCGCGCCGCCGGCGGACGGCCCCGGTGCTGACCACGGTCGCGGTCAGCAGGCCGGCCAGCACGGCGGCCGGCGTTGCGAGGAACAGGAACAGGATCTGCGCGTAGGCGGCGTCGGCGCGGGCGGCGTCCAGCGCGGCCGCGAGGTTGTTGCCGACCACGCCGGCACCGGAGGTGGCGGCCTCGAAGTGGTTGGCCGCGGCGGTGACGGAGGTGTAGGCGTCCGCGGGTGCGCTCGGCAGCTGGTGGCCGAGTGCCACGTGGACCTGGGAGTGCACGAGGTCGGGCCGGGCGGCGGCGAGCGGGTCGAACGTGGTGTGCCACAACGGCTGGTCGAGCAGCACGATGTTGTCCGGCGGCGCCTTCGGCTGTGCCGACGGTGGCGCGCCGACGTTCTGGAACATCGTGTCCGCGTGCGGCAGGTCGACGATCCCGGTCACCACGACGGACACGGGCGCGAGCCCGGTCCGTCCGATGAGGACGGTGTCGCCGGGCGCGACGTGCAGGTTGGCCGCGGTCTGCTGGGCCACCAGCACGCCGTGGTCGGTGCCGGCCAGGACGCGCACCGAGCCCGGGAACGCCGACGGGTAACCCGCCGGGATCCCGAGGACCTTGCCCGGTCCGGTCGTCTGGGTGGTGGCACCGGCCGTCGCGGTGGTGGTCGCGACGAGGCCGCTGGTGCTGGCGTAGCCGACGGGTTCGGTACGCCGCACGCCCGGCGTGTTCTGCAGGGCCTTCTGGAGGTCGGCGGTGTTGGCACCGGCCACCTGCCAGTCGATCGTGACACCGCGGACCGCGCGGGCGGTCATCGAGGCCTGCGCCCCGGACAGGAAGCTGCCGAGCGCGGCGAGCAGGGCGACCGCGAGGGCGACCCCGCCGGCGATCGCGACCAGCCGGGCGCCGCGGCGGCGGATGAGGCCGGCGGCCCAGGTCCCGATCATCGGTCCCGTCCCCGGTCGAGGCGGCCGTCGCGCATCTGCCACTGTTCGGCGAGCCGGCCGGCGACGGTCGGGTCGTGCGTGGCGATCACGAGCGCGGCGCCGACCTCGTCCGCGGTGGACAGCAGCACCGACAGGACCCGGTCGGCGGTGTGCCGGTCGAGCTGGCCGGTCGGCTCGTCGGCCAGGATCAGCAGCGGCCGGGCGGCGAGCACCCGGGCGATGGCCACCCGTTGGGCCTGCCCGCCGGAGAGCTCGTCGGGCAGTGAGCCGGCGAGCTCGTCGATGCCCAGCCGGCTCATGGCCTGCAGGGCACGTTCGGTCGCGTCGTCGGGCCGGTGGCCGGCCAGGAGCAGGGGCAAGGCGACGTTCTCCGTGACGTCCAGGGCCGGCAGCAGGCTCGGGCCCTGGAACACGAGCCCGATCTCGGTGCGGCGGGGGAGTGCGGGCCAGTCGATGGTGCCCGTGGTGGGGTGCTCGAGGCCGGCGAACAGGTGCAGCAGGGTGGACTTGCCGGAGCCGGACGGGCCCGTGAGCGCCACCCGGGCGCCGGGCTTGATCCGGCAGGTGGCGCCGTGCACGGCGACCACCGCGGCGGCACCGGAGCCGTAGGTGCGCGCGAGGTCGACGCACTCGACCAGCACCGCCGGGTCGAGGGTGGCGTCGGCGGTCGCGCTCAGCTCGGCGGGCCGGACGGTTCTGCGGGCGATCATGACCGGACCTTTCCGTCGTCGAGGCGGATGATGTTGTGGGCGATGGCGGCCACCGCGGGGCTGTGGCTCGCGATGAGCACGGCGGTGCCGTCCTTGGTGGCGGCGGTGAGCAGCTCGAGCACCCGTGCCTCGGTGTTGCTGTCGAGCTCGCCGGTCGGCTCGTCGGCCAGCAGCACCGCGGGCTTGTTGGCCAGGGCGACGGCGAGGCCGGCGCGGGCGACCTCGCCGCCGGACAGCTCGCTGGGCCGGGCGTGGCCGCGGTGCTCGAGGCCCATCGCGGCGATCAGCTCGCGCCGGTCCGCGCGCTTGTGGCCGCGGGCGAAACCCTGCACCAGCGCGAGGTTCTGCGCGAGCGTGAGGTGCTCGAGCAGGTTCGCCTGCTGGAACAGGATGCCGACGAGGCCGGCGCGCAGCCGGGTCCTGGCCCGCTCGGGGCGGTGGCTGATCCGCTGCCCGGCGATGTGGACGCTGCCGCCGTCGGGGTCGTCCATGCCCGCGATGCAGGCCAGCAGGGTCGACTTGCCCGACCCGGACGGCCCGGTCACCGCGACCAGCTCGCCCGGGCGCACCGTGAGCGAGACTCCTTGCAGGGCAAGGGTCTCCTCCTCGCCGGCCCGGTAGAACCGGTACAGCGAGCGGGCCCGCACGGCCGGTTCCGTGCTCGTCATCACGGCCACCGCAGCGAGTTGGTGACGGTGCGCCACGGGTCGACGTTGTCGGCGCCCTTCGGGCCGGTCAGGGTGATGATGATCTCCCGGCCGCCGTGCCAGAACTCGTAGCGCTCGACCGACTCGGTGACGGTCTTGCCGGTCACCGGGTCCGCGGGCGACGTCGCCTGGTAGGTGATCAGGACCCCGTTGCCCGCGGTGCGCTTCACCGGGTCCACCGCGCCGGGCTTGTAGCCGGGCAGCGCCCGCAGCGTCGGCACCTCCTCGGCGGTCGCGGTCTGCACGGTCGGCGCCTGCGGCCGCGGCGCGGCCTCGACGCGGACGCTGTTGAACTTGTCGCTGAACACGGTCGCCGTGCCGTCGGTGGTGCGTGCCCAGCCTTCGGGCACCTTCACGGTGAACGTGTGGTCGGCCGGGCTGAACGGCACGTAGACCTGGTTGTCCGGGATGTCCCCGGCCGCGTTTGGCTCCGGCGCGTTCGGGTTGGGCGCGCTCGTCGGGGCCTGCGGGGTGGTGCTCTGCCCGCACGCGGCGAGCAGCGCCGCGGCGGCCAGGAAGGTGGCGAGCGTGGGAACGAGCTTCATCTGTTCTCCGTGGTTCGGTTCGGTTCAGCGAGACGTTCAGTGCGACATCGACCGGGCGCCGGCGGACGTGTGCGGGCCGGAGCGCAGCGTGACGGTGAAGAAGTCGCGGAGGTCGGTGCTCAGATAGCGGTCGGCGGGGCCCGGTATGGCCGGCAGCAGCTTGCGCGCGAAGGAGCTGTGGCCCGGGTCGTAGGTGTTGAAGGCGACCATGTCGGAGTGGATGTCGAGCTGCATGCCGTGCACGATCCCGGCCTGGCTCATCGCCTCGGCGAGCGTCGCGAGGGTGAGCTGGTTGCCGGCGACGTAGATCAGGTGGCCGGCGGAGTCGGTGCCGATGCCGGAGCGCCAGGTGTACTGGAACTGGCTGCGCGAGCTGCCCCACCGGGCGTCCCGGTTGACGTCCAGCCCGGACACCACGTGGCCGTGGTCCACGATCAGGTCCAGGTTCTGCCGGACCGCGACGACGTCGTTCGTCAGGTGCGCGTCGCGCCCCCACTGGGCGATCGACACCGTGCCGTCGCGGTGGATGACGAGCGACGCGGCGCCGTTGCGGAGCGGGACCAGGGTCTGCCCGTTGAGGTAGGCCCCGCCGTTGGCGTCGACCATCTTGAACCCCGAGTTGAACACGGCCACCAGCCGCGAGCGGTCGCTCGCCGGCACCCGGGCGGGGGCGCTCCGGTTGGGCACCGGTTCCCGGGTGCCGGGGACGAGCTGGGTGGTCACGAGGTCCTGGTTGATCCAGGCCGCGCCGGCCAGCACGCTGGCGTGCTGGGTGTCCGGCCGGAAGAAGGTGGTGTACACGGCGCCCTGGCTGTCGGCGGGCACCCAGGCGCCCTCGCCGCGCAGGGGGACCCCGTGGGTGGCCAGCTTGGCCGGCCGCGACCCGACCGGCTTGGCCTGGTGGGCGAGCTGGTGGGGCACGGTGTTGGCGGCCGGCTGGGTGTTCGCCGGGGCGTGCCGGCCGTACCACCAGTTCTCGACGGCGTCGACCAGCGCGCCCGCGCCCATGGAGTCGCGCAGCCAGTCCACCGTGCGGACCGCTACGGTCGCGTTGCCCGGGTAGGTCAGCGCCTGCGCGTAGGTCACCGCCGGATAGATCAGCGCCAGTAGGAGGGCTACCCCCACGAACCGCCGGACCCGTCGTGCTCGTCCTGCCCGCCGCGCCTTGGGGGGCCGCATACCCACTGTGTCGGTCATAACCGTGACGCTATGGAGGTGCGGGTACTGGCGTGGCCAGCTCAAGGTTAGCCGATGGCAAACTTCGCCAACTCGCCCGCCGGAAAGGGTGCGCGAACCGGATTCTGGGCGTCAAATAGCACCCTGAGCCGAGTGTTACAGGGGTAGAGGTAGCCGATGTCGAATGTCCATGATGGACAAAACGGGCGGGCGATCGCGATCGTCGCCTGGCTCACCCGAGCGGCCGGGGTGCTGGCGGTGCTCGCCGCCGTACTTCCCGGCCGGCGGCTGCTCCGGTCACCCGTCGCCGAGTGGCTGGGCCTGCCGCCCGAGGTGACCCTGGCGGCTGCCGCGGCGATGGCCGTCGCCGGCGCCGGGCTCGTGTCCCTCGCGACCGGGCTGCGCCGCCGCAAGCGCCGCGCGTGGCAGCTGGCGGTGCTGCTGACCGGGGCGGTCACCGGCCTGCAGCTCGTGCTGCACCACCGGTACCTGCCGTCGCTCGTTCCCGCGGCCTTGCTGCTGGGGTTGCTGGTGGTGCTGCTGGCCAACGGCGACCGGTTCACCGCGGTGCCCGACCCGGCGATCGGCCGCTGGTACGCCATCCGGGTCTTCGTCCAGTTCGCCGCGATCGGCGTGGCGATCGACTTCGTCCTGCTCATGGTCCAGTCGAACCGGCTGGTCGGCACCCCGCCGACCGGCGCGCGGCTGGCGCACTCGGTGCTGGCGCTGGGCGGCGTGACCGGCCCGGTGCGCTTCACCAGCCTGGCGCTGGACGACCTGACGGCGGTGGTCGGCCTCGTCTTCGGCGTCACGGCGGTCGTGCTCGGCGGCTACTTCCTGCTGCGCTCCGCGGAACCGGCGCCGTCGATGAGCGCGGAGGACCAGCAGCGGTTACGCGCGCTGCTCGCCACCCAGGGCGGGCACGACTCGCTCGGCTACTTCGCGCTGCGGTCGGACAAGTCGGTCGTGTTCTCCCCGACCGGCAAGGCGGCGGTGACCTACCGGACGCTCGCCGGAGTGGCGCTGTCCTCCGGGGACCCGCTCGGCGACCCGGAGGCGTGGCCGGGTGCGATCACCGGCTTCCTGGACACCTGCGCCCGGTTCGGCTGGGTGCCCGCGGTGCTGGGCTGCTCCACGCGTGGCGCCACCGTCTACAACCGGCACGGGCTGCGCGTGCTCGAGCTGGGCGACGAGGCCGTGGTCGACGTGGACCAGTTCACCCTGCACGGCCGCGCGATGCGGGACGCGCGGAAGATGGTCACCCGGGCCCGCAAGGCCGGGTACCGCGTCGACGTCCGCACGGTCGCGGAGCTGCACCCCGCCGAGCGGGAGATGTTGGCCGAGCTGATGGAGCGGTGGCGCGGCAGCGAGCCCGACCGCGGCTACTCGATGGCCCTGGGCCGCGCCGCGGATCCTCGCGACGCCGACTGCGTGCTGGTCACCGCGTCCTGCGAGGGTCAGGTGCGCGGGCTGCTGCAGTTCGTCCCGTGGGGCCCCGACGGGCTGTCGCTGGACCTGATGCGCCGCGACCGGACCAGCTCCGACAGCGGGCTCAACGAGCTGATGATCATCGAGCTGCTGGAGAGCTGCGCGGCCCTCGGCGTCCGGCGGGTGTCGCTGAACTTCGCGGTGTTCCGCGCCGCCCTCGCGCGCGGCGAGCGGATCGGCGCCGGCCCGATCGACCGGATGTGGGCGCGGCTGCTGCGGCTGGGCTCCCGCTGGTGGCAGATCGAGAGCCTGTACCGGTTCAACGCGAAGTTCGCGCCGACCTGGGTGCCCCGCTACATCGCCTTCCCCGCCGGCCGCGAACTCCCGAGGATCGTGCTGGCCGCGATGGAGGCCGAGGGCTTCGGCGGCCGCCCGAGGCTGCTGCGCTCGGCGTTGTCGCGCGAGCCGCTCGACGCCGTGCCGGAGCCGGTGGCGTCCTAGCGGCGTCCGCGGAAGCCGGTGTTCCTCGAGGACGCTCCCAAAGGGCGTCCTGGTCGGGTCCTAGGCGTGCCGGGTCGGGAGGAGCAGCGTGAACGTGGGGGGCGCTGGTTGCGCCAGCCGCAGCCGGCCTCCCTCGGCCTCGGCCAGGCGGCGGGCCAGGGCGAGGCCGATGCCGTGGCCGTTCGCCGACGGGGTGGGCTCCGCGCGGGGGCGGAACGGGTCGGCGTCCATCTCGATGCCCGGGCCCTCGTCGGAGACGTCCACGGCCACCGCGTTGCCCGCGTCCCGCACGGCGACCGAGACCGCGCCGCGGCCGTGGCGCAGTGCGTTGTCCAGTAAGACGGTCACGATCTGGCGCAGCACCGGCGCGGCCACGACGAAACCGGCCACATCGGACCGGACGTCGACCCGGAGGGCGCGGCCCTGCTCGGCGAGCAGCCCATGCCAGTCGTGTTCGAGCTCGGCCAGCAGCGGGCCGAGCGGCCCGATCCCGCCGTCCGGCTGGGAGTTCCGCGCGAGTGCGAGCAGGTCGTCGATCGTGCGCTCCAGCCGGTCGGTCGTCGCGAGGCCGGCGGTGATCGAGTCGCGCAGGTCGGCCCCCGGAGTGTCCAATGCGGACTCCAGCTGCAGGCGCAGCCCGGCGAGCGGGGTGCGCAGCTGGTGCGAGGCGTCCGCGGAGAACGCGCGCTCGCGGGCGAGCAGGTCGGTCAGCCGGTGTGCCGTCGTGTCCAGCGAGTTGCCCACCGAGTCGATCTCGTCGATGCCCGAGCGGGCCGCGCGGACGGTGAAGTCGCCGCTGCCGAGCCGGTGCGCGGCGTCCGTCAGCTCCTCGAGCGGCGCGGCCAGCCTGCGGGCCTGGCGCCGCGCGATCGCCCAGGTGGTGACGATGGCGACCACGCCGAGCACCGTCATGCCCGTCCAGGTGACCACGGTCCGCTGCCACACCTCGGCCCTGGGCGTGGCCGCGCGGACGATCCCGAGCACCCGCGACCCGTCGCCGACCGCCACCGCGAGGACCAGCTCGCTCGGCGTGTCCGCGGAGATCACCGCGTCCGGGGCGGCCCCGGACACCGCGTCCTCCAGGTCGGGGGGCCCGTTGCCGAGCTGGCGGGTGCCGTCCACCCGGTACAGCGCGACCGAGGTGGACTCCTGGGTGACGGGCAGGTGGTCGGGCACCTCGCCGCGGACCAGCGTGGCCGCGATCGTGAGCGCGACCGAGTCCGCCAGCCGCTCCAGCTCGGCCCGCTCGTCGTCGAGGTAGTACCGGGCGACGCCGACCGCCAGCGGCACCCCGAACAACGTGATCGCCAGTACGGCGGCCAGCAGGGACACCGCGACGATGCGCTTGCGCACCCGTCCGCCCTCAGCCCGACGCCGGCGCCGCCGGCGGCTCCAGCCGGTAGCCGTGCCCGCGGATGGTGGCGATCTCCGGCACCTGCCCGGCCCCGGCGGCCTCGGTGAGCTTGCGGCGGATGGCGGCGACGTGCACGTCCAGCGTCTTGGTGGAGCCGAACCACTGGGCGTCCCACACGTCGGCCATCAGGGTCTCTCGCCGGACGGCGACCCCGGGCTCCCGGGCCAGCCTCAGCATCAGGTCGAACTCCTTGGCACGCAACGACAGCTCGTGGTCGGCGACGGTGACCCGGCGCGCCGCCGGGTCGATGCGCAGCTGGCCGATCTCGACCAGCTCGGCGTCCTCGTTGGCGCTGGACTCGCGGCGCAGGTGGGCCCGGATCCGCGCGTGGAGCTCGGCCAGCCGCACCGGCTTGGTGAGGTAGTCGTCGGCGCCGGCCTCGAGCCCGACGACGACGTCCATCTCCTCGGCCCGCGCGGTGACGATGACCAGGACGCAGGCGGGCTGGATCTCGCGGAACCGGCGGCACACCTCGGTGCCGTCGAGGTCCGGCAGGCCCAGGTCGATGAGCGCGAGGTCGAAGGTGTTGCCGGCGGCGTCACGCAGCGCGTCCCGGCCGGTCCGCTGCCAGCGCACGTCGTGGCCGTGCTGCTGCAGGCTCGCCTGCAGCACCTGGCCGATCGTCTGGTCGTCCTCGACCACCAGGAGTCTCGCCACGCGCCCAGCCTATCCGGCGGCAGGGCGGTCGCCAGTCGTCGAGCCCGCGCTGGTGCTGAAGGCCGTGCCGTAGCGGCGGTCGAGGTAGACGTCGATGCCGATCTGGCCCCGGAGGTAGCGGGCACGGAGGTCGCGGTCGGTGCGGTCGTCGATGACCGGCGTGTCGAACCGGACCGGGTGCGGTGTCACGTGACCCGGCCGGGCGTGCCGGAGCATGCCGCTGACCGCGATCACGATCACCAGCCCGACCGCGGCGCCGAGCACCATGGCAGTCATGACTCACCTCGCTCACCCTGGTCTCGCTGTCCCTGGTCCGTCGGATCCAGCGTAGGAAGCGGCCGGTTCGCCACCTGCCAACGCGAGGTAAGCGCGCAGCAAATCGCCAGCCACAGCCCGCCGAGCAGCCAGCCGGCGAGCACGTCCGACGGCCAGTGCACGCCGAGGTAGACCCGGCTGAGCCCGATGGCGACGACGACCAGCACGCCGGCCGCGATCACCACCGCCCGCACCGCGCGCCCGGCCAGCCGCGACACGAGGACCACCGTCAGCACCCCGACCACCGCCGCGGCGCCGAGGCTGTGTCCCGAGGGGTAGGACCAGCTGGTCTCCACCATCAGCCGGTCGGCGACGGGTGGCCGGGGTCGCCCGACGACGTTCTTGGCCAGCGGCACCAGCAGCCCGGCCCCGCCGGTCGTCACACCCACGAGGATCGCCTGCGCCCATTGCCGGCGCCACGCCAGCCACGCGGCCACGCACCCGGCCAGCACCGCGAGCACCGTGGTGCTGCCGAGCGTGCTCACCCCGTTGGCCAGCTGGGTGAGCACCGGCGACCGGTGCGCGACGATCCACTGGTGCCACGGCCGGTCGACCACGGTGAGCCCGTCGTGGTCGAAGACGTTGTCGGTGAGCTCGGCGAGGACCAGCCCGACCAGCACGAGCGCCCCCACCCGCCCGACCATCCACGCGACGGGACGTGACTGGGTGGCTGCGGTCATCTGCCGAGCGTATGGACCGATCGGCACACACCCGGCCAACGCCGGGTTAGCGCAGGGCAAACCCGTCTGCTCCGGCGCGCGGCCGCCGGGAGGTCAGGCGCCGCCGGTCGGGCACAGCTCTCCGCGGTGCGGCAGGGAACGCACCCCGAGCTCGCGGCGGATTCCGTTGCCCGCCAAGCCTTCTGACTTGGGCCGAAGGCAGACGTGCGGCCAGGACAGCGGCGAGCGGCGCCGCGACGGGGTCAGAAGGCGGGGTCAGAAAGGCGGGTCAGAAGGCGTAGGGGCCGAAGCGTCCCCATGCGACGATCGCGGCCAGTACGAAGAGGACCGCGTTGGGCCCGAAGCCCGAGTATTCCTTGCGGCGGGCGTGGGTCACGGCGGCCAGGACCATGGTCACGGCCAGGCCCGTGGCGGCCAGCGGGGTCAGCACCGGGGCTATGCCGGTGATTGGGGGCAGGATCAGGCCGATGGCGCCCAGCACCTCGACGATCCCGATGAAGCGCACCGTCGCGGGGGAGAAGTCCTCCACCCACGGCATCCTCGGCGCGAGCTTGTCCTTGGGCTGGGTCGACTTCACCCCACCGGACAGCGCGAACAGCACGGCCAGCAGGACCTGCAGGATCCACAGGAAGACGTTCATGGCGCGGAGCGTACCGCACGAAGTGGAAAAGGCACTCCATTTCGGTATGCTGGCACCATGGCCGATGAGGCCGCGCCCTTGCGCAGCGACGCCGAACGCAACCGGGACCGCATCCTGGCCGCGGCCCGCCGGCGCTACGCCACCGACGGCATCAACGTCTCCATGGCCTGCCTCGCCCGCGACGCGGGCGTCGGCATCGCCACGCTCTTCCGGCGCTTCCCCACCCGCCAGGACCTCGTCGCCGCCGTGTTCGCGGAGACCATGGACGCCTACGCCGACGCCACCGCCACGGCCCTCGCCGACCCCGACCCCTGGCACGGCTTCACCGGCTACCTCGAGACCGTCTGCGCCATGCAGGCCGCCGACCGCGGCTTCGCCGAGCTGCTGACCATGACCTTCCCCACCGCCAAGGCCCTGGAGGCCCGGCGCGCCGAGGCGTACGCGGGGTTCACCGCGCTGATCGCCCGCGCCAAGGCCGCCGGCAAGCTCCGGCCGGACTTCACGCCGGAGGACCTCGGCCTGCTGCTCATGGCCAACGCCGGCGTCATCGCGGCCACCCGCGGTGCCGCTCCCGACGCCTGGCGCCGCCTGGTCGGCTACATGCTCCAGGCCTTCGCCGTCCACGACGCGGACGCGCTGCCGCCCGCCCTCGACCCCACCGCGCTCTTCCGGGCGATGGTCCGGCTCAACCGCGACGCGCGGGCGGGCGAGACGTAGAAGGGAACTCCGTCATGCGAATCGGCTTCGCCCTGCCGCAGTTCGGCGCGCTGGCCCACCAGCCCGACCAGGTGGCGCGCTTCGCCGAGCAGGCCGAGCAGCAGCTGGGCGCCGACAGCCTGTGGGTCGGCGACCGGCTGCTCGCCCCGGTCGACCCGACCGTGGGCTACGGCGGCGGCACCACGATCCCGGCGGAGTTCAACTCCATCCTCGACCCGTTCGGCCTGCTCACCGTCGCCGCCACGGTCACCGGGCGGGTCCAGCTCGGCACCAATGTCCTCAATGCCCCGTGGTACCCGCCCGCGATCTTCGCCCGCTCGCTCACCAGCATCGACCAGTTCAGCGCCGGCCGGCTGCTGCTGGGCCTCGGCATCGGCTGGTCGCCGGAGGAGTACGTGGCCGCGGGGATCCCCATGACCGAGCGCGGTGCCCGGCTCGACGAGTGTCTCGACGCGCTCGACGCGCTGTGGACCGCCGACCCCGCCGAGTACCACGGCCGGCACTGGTCGGTGCCCGCCACCCGGGTGGAGCTCACCCCGGCACAGAAGGGCGGCCCGCCGATCTATCTGGCGGGCTTCGCCCCGGCCGCCGTGCGCCGGGTCGCCCGCCGCGCCGACGGCTGGCTTCCCGTGTACCGGCCGGGCACCCGCGAGTTCGACCCCGAGGCCACGATCGCCGCACCCCTGGCCCGCATCCGCAAGCTTGCCGCGGCGCAGGGGCGCGACCCGGCGAGCATCGGCACCGTGCTGCGCGTCTACCCCGTCGCGGGCGTCAGCGCGCGGGAGTGCGCCACCGCCCTCGTCCGGGCCGAGCGGGAGGCCGGCACGGACCACGCGTTCGTCGACCTCCAGTGCCTGGCCGAGAGCGTCGACCACGCACTGGAGCTGGCCGGGCGCATCCTCGAGCACGCCCGCCGGTAGCCCCGGTCAGCCGGCCGGGTTGATCTCCGGGGTGAGGTAGTACGGGTTCTCCGTCAGCGCGCCCGCCATCCACACCTTCGGATGCGCCTTGATCATCGGGATGATCAGGTCGCCGCCGAACAGGTCCAGGTCGTACAGGCACACGGTGATCTGCGGGTAGCGGCGCATCCATCCGGTCACGCTCACCTCCTCGGCCACGAGCTCGTCGATGAGGGCCGGGGTGAGGATCGGCGCCGCCCAGCTCATGTCGCCGGCGATCCGCCCGAACGGCCGGCCGGTCGAGACGTGCTTGCGGGTGGCCCAGGTCTCCAGCGACTCGAGCAGCTCCGCGGGGGCGAACCGGCCGTCGCGCAGATGCCCTGTCTCCGGCTCGGTCAGCTCGAGGTCCCCCTTGTCGCCCAGGAGCGACCACGCGGTCTCCTTCTCTCCGTGGGCGGCGTGGAAGAGGACCGCGTGCCCGGCCCGCAGCCCCTCGGACAGGAACGGCAACAGCAGCTGGTCCCGCTGGTTCTTGCCGCGGAAGAACACGCAGAGATGATCGCGCGGGTACAGCGGTGTCCCGCCCAGCGTCGCGATGGGTGTCCTCGGCATCGTGTCCTCCATCGGGGCCCGTTCGTGCGTGGCAACGTTCATTCCGGGCCCCGCAGCACCTGCCACGCCCTCGTGGCCACATGCAGGTTGAGCCTGCTGTCGACGTCGTTGAGATCGAGATCGGTGATCTCCCGGATCCGGCCCAGCCGGTAGCGCAACGTGCTCCGGTGGATCATCAGGGTCGACGCGGTCTCGTCGTAGCTGCCGCCGCACTCGAGGTACTGCGACAACGTCCGGACGAGGTCGGAGCTCTTGTGCTCGTCGTAGTCCAGCAGCCGGCCGAGCCACTCCCGGACGAACGCGACGATCTCCTTGCGACCGTCCCCTGTGTCCAGGATCCGGTACACGCCCAGCTGGTCGAACGTCGTCGCGCCGTGCGGTGTCCGCGACGCGCGCCGGATGTCCAGTGCCCGCAACGCTTCCGAGTACGACCGCGGGAAGTCGCCGGGCTGGTCGCACGGGCCGCCGACGCCCACCGCGCCGGAGCTGGCCCCGAGGTGCTCCGAGAGCGTGTGGTGCAGCGCGTGGCCGTTCGGGTGGCCGTGGACGAGGAGCACGACCGCGCCGGAGCGGCGCGAGACCAGCGTGCTCCACTTCAGCGCCGTGGCCGCCCGGCCGGCGGCCTCGGCGACCGCGTCCTCGTTCGGCAGGCCGCTCCAGCGCACCACCACCACGTGATGCGGGCCGCGCAGGTCGTGCCCGATCGCGTCGGCGCGGGCGAACGCGCTCTCGTCGTCCGTGCCGGTGATCAGGTCGTCGACGAGGTCGCGGTGCAGGCGCAGCTCGACCTCGGCGAGGTTGCGCTGGTGGGCCAGCTCCAGCGCCAGCACGGTGGTCCCGTACTCGAGCGCGAACATCTCGTGCCGGCCGGCGGTGCCGTCCGGGTCCACGAGCGACAGCACGCCGAGCACCTCGTGCCTCGGCTTGACCAGCGAGACGAGCCGGTCCTTGTAGCGCAGCGGACGCGGGGTCGTCGCCGCCGCCCGCAGCATCTCCTCGCGCCGCTCGCCGCTGAGCTTCGGGTACGGGTGCGGCTGGCCGGGACCGCCCCACGCCCGCAGGTTGCCGAACCTGTCCTCGATCGCGACCGGCAGCCCGGTCAGCTCGTGCAGCGCGTGCGCGATGCCCGGCTCGCCGGCGCCGGAGGCGGCGATCGTGCTGAGCACGTCGTGCACGTGCGTCTGCTTCTCGAGCCGCGCGACCGAGTCGGACAGCTCCGTGTTGACCGCCTGCAGCTCGCGGGACTGCTCGCGTTCCCTGCGGTGCATCGACGCGTTCGCCAGCGCGCCGGCCGTCTGCTGCCCGAGCGCGGTGAGGAGGAAGAACTCGTCCCGCGACGGTTCCGCCGGCCCGCGCACCACCAGCCAGCCGGCCAGCCCGCTCAGCCCCCGCAAGGCGAATCCCCAGCGCCAGACGCCGTCGGGCAGGTCGACGCGGCCGCTGTTGCCGTCGAGCGACCCGACCCGCGCGTCGAGCTCCGCGTCGGCGGCTCCCGCGTCCCGACGGGTCAGTGCGCCGTCGATCACGAGGTACGCCGCGTCGACCTCGCAGCCGCTCAGCGACGGCACGGAGGTCGCGGCGAGCTGGACGATGTCGTCGGCCCTGCGGCTGTCGAACATCATCATCGAGACGACGAAGAGCCCGTAGAGCTTCGACAGCTGCGCGCGCCACCAGCTGTCCGTCCTGACCGTGTGATCCGGAGTCGTTCCGGTAATCGTTGATGTCACCGTGCCTCCCCGGTGCGGACCAGATTTCCGCGCTGACCAGGCGGCCTTGCTCTGCCAGGTCGATCGGTCGAACGCTTTTGGACCTATCAGGCCGACGCGCCGCCCTGTGCGCCTTTGTCACTGTGGGTCCTGCCGCAAGGTTCCTCACGGTCGCTCCGGGGTTGTCCTGAGATGCGGTTTCAAACCCCGGGCGAAGGAAAAAGTGCGTCGCGAGGTGCGCCGCCGACGGCGGGTTTCCGCGCGGCCGAAAACCCCTTGAAGAGGAATGAGTAGAGATCATGACATTGATGCGTTTCGACCCGTTCCGCGATCTCGAGCGGCTGACCGAGCAGGCGTTGGCCGGCGGTCGGGGTCCCCGTGCGATGCCCATCGAGGCGTTCCGCCGCGGCGAGGAGTTCGTCGTCGCGCTGGACCTGCCGGGCGTGGACCCGGAGGACGTCGACGTGACGGTGGAACGGAACGTGGTCACGGTGCGCGCGCAGCGCAAGCCACTGCGCGGCGAAGGTGACGAGCTGCTGGTCGACGAGCGGCCGACGGGCGAGTTCAGCCGGCAGTTCTTCCTCGGGGACAACCTGGACACCTCGCGGCTGTCCGCGCACTTCGACCGCGGCGTACTCACCATGACCATTCCCGTGGCCGAGTCCAGCAAGCCCCGCAAGATCCAGGTCGGCCACGAGGGTTCGGAGCCCAAGACCATCGAGACCGGTTCGGAGCAACCGGCCAACGCCTAGGGAGGCGAGCGATGACCGCGCAGCAGCAGCCGGGTGCGACCGCGCATTCAACGCGGCAGAGCGACACCAAACGTCGGACCATCGGGTCCTACGACAGCTACAGCGACGCCGAGCGGGCCGTGGACTACCTGTCGGACAACCGCTTTCCGGTTCGACGGGTCGCCATCATCGGCTCGGACGTGCGGATGGTCGAGCAGGTCGTCGGGCGGCTGAACTACGGCGGCGCGGCACTGCGGGGAGCAGGCTCGGGCGCCGTCACCGGCGTGCTGATCGGGTGGCTGTTCGGACTCTTCAACTGGTACAGCCCGATCCTCGCCTCGCTCACCCTCGCCTTGTACGGCCTGGTCTTCGGCGCGGTGATCGGCGCGCTGTTCGGCCTCATCGTGCACGCCTTGCAGCGCGGCCGCCGTGACTTCGCCTCCATCCGGGTGATGCAGCCCGCGCGCTACGAGCTCGTCGTCGACGAAGAGGTGGCCGACGAGGCCATGAACCTGCTCGCGAAGATGCCGGGAGGCGCATGATGGCCCGGGCGGTAGGCATCGACCTGGGGACGACCAACTCGGTGATCGCCGTCTGGGAAGCCGGCGAGCCGAGGGTCATCCCCAACTCGGAAGGCGCGCGGACCACCCCGTCGGTGGTGGCGTTCACCGAGAGCGGCGAACGCCTCGTCGGCCAGCTCGCCCGCCGGCAGGCGATCCTCAATCCGAAGGGCACGATCTCCTCGGCGAAGCGGTTCATCGGCCGCAAGTTCTCGGAGGTCACGGAGGAGGCCAAGGCGGTCGGCTTCGACGTCGTCGAGGGCGAGAACGGCGCCGTGCGGTTCAAGGTCCGGGGCAAGCTGTACGCGCCGGAGGAGATCAGCGCGATGATCCTGCGCAAGCTGGCCGATGACGCCGGCAGGTCCCTCGGCGAGCGGGTGACGCAGGCCGTCATCACGGTGCCGGCCTACTTCAACGACGCCCAGCGCCAGGCCACCAAGGACGCCGGCAAGATCGCCGGCCTCGAGGTGCTCCGGATCATCAACGAGCCGACCGCGGCCGCGCTGGCCTACGGGCTCGACTCGAAGTCCCACGAGACGGTCCTCGTGTTCGACCTGGGTGGCGGCACGTTCGACGTGAGCCTGCTCGACGTCGGCGACGGCGTGGTCGAGGTCCGGTCGACGGCGGGGGACACCCACCTCGGCGGCGACGACTTCGACCGCCGGATCGTGGACTACCTCGCCGACGAGTTCCAAAGGGACAACGGCATCGACCTGCGGTCCGACCCGCAGGCGCTGCAACGGCTCTTCGAGGCCGCGGAGAAGGCGAAGGTCGAGCTCAGCTCCGTGACCCAGACGAGCGTGAGCCTGCCGTTCATCACCGCGGACAAGGACGGTCCCAAGCACCTGACGACCACGCTGACCCGGTCGACGTTCGAGAAGATCACCGCCGACCTGGTCGAGCGGTGCCTGGGCCCGGCCAAGCAGGCGATGGCCGACGCGAAGGTGACGGCCAACGACATCGACGAGGTCATCCTGGTCGGCGGCTCGACCCGGATCCCGGCCGTGCAGGCCCTGGTCCGGAAGCTGACCAACGGCAAGGACCCGAACATGAGCGTCAACCCGGACGAGGTGGTCGCGCTCGGCGCGGCCGTCCAGGCCGGGGTGCTCACGGGCGAGGTCAAGGACGTGCTGCTGCTCGACGTCACCCCGCTGTCCCTCGGGGTCGAGACCCGCGGCGGCGTGATGACGAAGATCGTCGAACGCAATACGACGATCCCGGCGCGGCGGACCGAGGTGTTCTCGACCGCCGAGGACAACCAGCCGGCGGTCGACGTGGTCGTCCTGCAGGGCGAGCGCGAGCGCGCGGCCGACAACAGGGTGCTCGGTCGGTTCCAGCTCACGGACATCCGGCCGGCGCCACGGGGCGAGCCGCAGGTCGAGGTCACCTTCGACGTCGACGCCAACGGCATCCTCAACGTCAACGCGAAGGACAAGGACACCGGCGCCGAGCAGGGCATCACGATCAGCGAGAGCTCGAACCTCGACAAGGAGGACATCGAGCGGATGGTCTCCGAGGCCGAGCGCAACCGGGCCGACGACCAGCGGCTGCGTGCGGAGGTCGACGCACGCAACATGCTCGACTCGATGGCCTACCAGGTCGAGCGGCTGATCACCGACGACACGCCACCGCACGAGAAGGCGCGGGCGGAGATGCTGGTCCAGCAGGCACGCGAGGCCGTGGAGCAGCAGGCGCCGCTGGACCAGGTGCGCTCTCTGACCTCGGAGCTGCAGCAGCTGCAGGCCTCGCTCTCCGCGGTCAGGTCGGGCGACGGCGGCGGCAGCACCGGGAGCAGGGAGAGTTCCGGGAGTTCCGCCGCGCAGGACGACGACGTCATCGACGCCGACTTCGACCGCGCGTGAGGGAGTTTTTCCATGGCCACTCCAGGAAAGTCCGCGGAGCCGGGGAACTCTGCGGCGGACGCCGGAGCCGGCGCCGATTCCCGCCTCCTAGAGGCGTCGGCTCCGGCTACCGGGGCTCAGGCCGACCAGCCGAGCCCCGAGGTCGCCGAGCTCGAGGACCGGTGGCGACGGGCCATGGCCGACCTCGACAACGTGCGCAAGCGGCATGCCGAGGAGCTGCGCCGGGAACGTGCGGCCGAGCGGGCGCGGGTCGCGGCCGCCTGGCTTCCCGTGCTCGACAACCTCGAGCTGGCGCTGGCTCATGCCGGCGCGGAGCCGGGGTCCATCGTGCAGGGCATCCTCGCGATCCGGGACCAGGCGGTGCAGATGCTCGCCTCGCTCGGGTACCCGCGGGACGACCAGACCGGCGTGCCGTTCGACCCCAACCGGCACGAGGTCGTCGCCGTCGTCGACGACCCCGAGGCGGAGCCGAACACGGTCACCCGGGTCGTACGGCCGGGCTACGGGACCGGCCGCGACGAGCTGCGGCCAACGGCTGTCGCCGTGAGCAAGCCCCGGGAGTGAGCGCCGGTGGCGACCGACTTCTACGACGCGCTCGGCGTCTCCCGGAACGCGAGTGCCGAGGAGATCCAGCAGGCGTACCGGAAGCTCGCCCGCCGGTACCACCCGGACGTGAACCACGACCCGGGCGCGGAGGAGCGTTTCAAGGAGATCAGCGAGGCCTACCAGGTGCTGTCCGATCCGGAGCAGCGCACGAAGTACGACCGGTTCGGTGCGGACTTCCGGCGGGTGCCGGAGGACTTCGACGAGCGGGCCTACGCGGGCGGACGCGGCGGAGGGGGTCGCGTCCGCTACGCCCGCGGCGGCGGTGGCGGTGGTGCGCAGGGCTTCGGCGGTGGCTTCGAGGGCTTCGAAGGCGTGGACATCGAGGACCTCCTCGGCGGCCTGTTCCGCGGTCGCGGCGGCCGCGGCGGCGGACCCGTTCCGGGCGCGGACCAGGAGGCCGAGCTCGAGCTGACGGTCGAGGAGGCCTACCGGGGTGGCCGCCGGCACCTGACCTTCGGCGGCCCGGGCGGGCGCGAGTACGACGTCACCATCCCGCCCGGCGTGGTCGACGGGCAGCGGATCCGGCTCGCCGGGCAGGGCGGGCGGGGATCCGGGAACGGTCCCCCCGGGGACCTGTACCTCACCGTGCGGATCAAGCCGCACCCGCGCTACCGACTGTCCGGTCGGGACATCATCGTGGACCTGCCGGTGTCGCCGTGGGAGGCCGCGCTCGGCGCGACCGTCCCGGTGACCACCCCGGGCGGCGAGGTCAAGGTGAAGGTGCGGCCCGGCTCGTCGACCGGTACGCGGCTGCGGTTGCGCGGTGAGGGCATGCCCAACCCCAAGGGAACGCCGGGCGACCTCTACGCCGAGGTGCGCGTGATGGTGCCGAAGAAGCTCAGCAAACGGGAACGTGAGCTCTTCGCCGAGCTCGCGGCGGTGTCCGACTTCGACCCGAGGAGGACGTGATGGCCGAGTACCTGCTCGTCCGTCCGGTCCGGCTCAGTGTGGACTCCGTGGCTGTCCGAAGTGGACTCCATCCCGAGCTGGTCCGCCGGTTCGCCGCGCTGGGCCTGGTGGACAGCGTCACCGACGCGCAGGGCCGGCTCTGGTTCGAACCGTCCACTGTGGCCACCTTGGCCCGGGTGCAGCGGCTGCGGTCCGGGCTTTCGCTGAACTACGCGGCCATCGGCCTCGTGCTCGACCTGTTGAAGCGTATCGACGTCCTCGAGGCACAAGTCGGGAGCAGTCGACGATGGACATGAACAAGCTGACCCAGAAGTCGCAGGAAGCACTGCAGCAGGCGCAGAGCGAGGCGCAGCGCCTGCGGCAGACCGAGACCGACGGCGAGCACCTGCTGCTGGCCCTGATCGACCAGCCCGACGGGCTCGTGCCCCGGCTGCTGGAACAGACCGGGGCCGACGTCTCCGGGCTGCGGAAGGCGATCGAGGAGGAGCTCGCCCGCCGGCCCAGGACGACCGGGACCGGTGCGGCGCCGGGCCAGGTCTACGTCACCCGGCGGCTCGCCGACCTGCTGGAGGCCGCCGCGCGGGAGGCCGAGCGGCTGAAGGACAACTACGTCTCGGTCGAGCATCTGATCCTCGCGCTGGCCAAGGAGGGCTCGAAGTCCGCGGCCGGGCGAAGGCTGGCCGAGTTCGGCGTGACCCCGGAGTCGTTCCTCTCCGCGCTGACGAAGGTCCGCGGCAACCAGCGGGTCACCTCCGCCACACCGGAAGGCGCGTACGAGGCTTTGGAGAAGTACGGCCAGGACCTCGTCGCCGACGCGCGGGCGGGCAAGCTCGACCCGGTGATCGGCCGCGACGCCGAGATCCGGCGGGTGATCCAGATCCTGTCCCGCAAGACCAAGAACAACCCGGTCCTCATCGGCGATCCCGGGGTCGGCAAGACCGCGATCGTCGAGGGCCTCGCCCAGCGGATCGTGCGCGGCGACGTGCCGGAGGGCCTGCGGGACAAGACGATCTTCTCCCTCGACATGGGCGCGCTCATCGCCGGCGCGAAGTACCGCGGCGAGTTCGAGGAGCGGCTCAAGGCCGTGCTGGCCGAGGTCAAGGCCGCGGAGGGGAGCATCCTGCTCTTCGTCGACGAGCTGCACACCGTCGTCGGCGCCGGGGCCACCGAGGGCGCGATGGACGCGGGCAACATGCTCAAGCCGATGCTCGCGCGCGGTGAGCTCCACATGATCGGGGCCACCACGCTCAACGAGTACCGCAAGCACATCGAGCCAGACGCCGCGCTCGAGCGGCGGTTCCAGCCGGTCCTGGTCGACGAGCCGACGGTGGAGGACACCATCTCCATCCTGCGCGGGCTCAAGGAGCGGTTCGAGGTCTTCCACGGCGTGAAGCTCGCGGACAACGCGCTGGTCGCCGCCGCGGTCCTGTCCCACCGCTACATCTCCGACCGCTTCCTGCCGGACAAGGCGATCGACCTCGTCGACGAGGCGTGCGCGCGGCTGCGCACCGAGATCGACTCGATGCCGGCCGAGCTCGACGAGCTCACCCGCCGGGTGACCCGGCTGGAGATCGAGGACGCCGCGCTGTCGAAGGAGACCGACCCGGCCAGCAAGGCCCGGCTCGAGGACCTGCGCAGGGAGCTCGCCGACCTCCGGGCCGAGGCCGACGCCAAGATGGCGCAGTGGGAGGCCGAGCGCCAGGCGATCCGCCGGGTGCAGGAGCTGCGCTCGGAGCTGGAAAGGCTGCGGCACGAGGCGGAGGAGGCCGAGCGGAACTACGACCTCAACCGCGCCGCCGAGCTGCGCTACGGCGAGATCAGGGAGCTGGAGCGCCGGCTGGAGGCCGAGGAGGAGCAGCTCGCCGCCAAGCAGGGCGAGCACCGGCTGCTGCGCGAGGTGGTCACCGAGGACGAGATCGCCGAGATCGTCGCCGCGTGGACCGGCATCCCGGTCTCCCGGCTGCGGGAGGGCGAGCGGGAGAAGCTGTTGCGGCTCGACGAGATCCTGCACGAGCGGGTCGTCGGGCAGGACGAGGCGGTCCGGCTGGTCGCCGACGCGATCATCCGCGCGCGCTCGGGCATCCGCGACCCGCGCAAGCCGATCGGGTCGTTCATCTTCCTCGGCCCGACCGGGGTCGGGAAGACCGAGCTGGCGAAGACCCTCGCCGAGGCGCTGTTCGACAGCGAGGAGAACATGATCCGGCTCGACATGAGCGAGTACCAGGAGCGCCACACGGTCAGCCGGCTGCTCGGCGCGCCGCCCGGCTACGTCGGCTACGACGAGGGCGGCCAGCTCACCGAGGCCGTGCGCCGCAAGCCCTACTCGGTCGTGCTGTTCGACGAGATCGAGAAGGCGCACCCGGACGTGTTCAACACCCTGCTGCAGGTGCTCGACGACGGCCGCATCACCGACGCGCAGGGCCGGACCGTCGACTTCCGCAACACGGTGCTGATCATGACCTCCAACATCGGGTCGCAGCACCTGCTCGACGGGGTCACCTCGGACGGGGAGATCAAGCCGGACGCGCGCGAGGCCGTCTTCGCCGAGCTGCGCCACCACTTCCGGCCCGAGTTCCTCAACCGCGTCGACGACATCGTGCTGTTCACCCCGCTGGGCCTGGCGCAGATCGAGCGGATCGTCGACCTGCAGTTCGCGCAGCTGCGCGACCGCCTCGCCGAGCAGCGCATCACCATCGAGCTCACCCCGGAGGCCCGCAAGCTCATCGCGCGACGCGGGTTCGACCCGGTCTACGGCGCCCGGCCGCTGCGCCGCTACATCTCCCACGAGGTCGAGACGAGGATCGGCCGGGCGCTGCTGCGCGGTGAGCTCGTCGAGGGGCGGGTGGTCGTGGTGGACGCCCGGGACGGGGAGCTCGTCATCGAGATCACCGACGGGGAGAGCAGGGCCGCGGCATGAGAACGGTGACCGTGACCTGCGAGCACTGCGGGAAGACCAACCGGCTCCCGGTGGCCGCCGAGGGCGCGCCGAAGTGCGGGAACTGCAAGCGGCCGCTGCCCTGGATCGTCGACGCGGGCGACGCCGACTTCGCCGAGATCGCCGAGCGGGCCACGCTGCCCGTGCTCGTCGACCTGTGGGCGACGTGGTGCGGACCGTGCCGCATGGTCAGCCCCGTGCTCGAACAGCTCGCCCGGGAGAAGGCCGGGCAGATCAAGCTCGTGAAGGTCGACGTCGACAGGGCGCCCCAGCTGTCGCAACGGTTCAGCGTCAAGGCCGTGCCCACGTTGCTGGTGCTGCGCGACGGCAAGGTCCTCGCGCAGCAGGCGGGCGCCGCGCCCGCGAACGTGCTGCGCGAGTGGCTCGACAAGGCGATCACCTCGTCGGAGGGCGCCGCCCAGGAGGCCAGGACATGACCACGAAGACGATGCTTCGCCGGCTGCCGCTGCGGGTCACCGCCGGCGCGTTCATGCTCAACTCGGGGTTCGGCAAGATCGGCGCGGACCAGCGGACCGCCCAGCAGCTGCACGGGTTCGCCGCCGGCACCTACCCGGCGCTCGGCAAGCTCGACCCGGAGCTGTTCGCCAAGGCGCTGGCCACGGGCGAGATCGCGAGCGGCATGGCGTTGCTGATCCCGTTCGTGCCGGTCGCGATCGCCGGGCTCGGGCTGACCGCCTTCTCGGCCGGGCTGCTCGGGCTGTACCTCAAGACGCCCGGCATGCACAAGGAAGGGAGCCTGCGGCCCACCGAGCAGGGCATCGCCCTCGCGAAGGACGTCTGGCTGTTCGGGATCGGGCTCTCGCTCACCCTCGACGGTCTCCTGGGCGGGGATGAGGACGGATGACCGCGGTCGTCGATCCGCATCTCGCGCTCGTGCGCGACGTCGTGCCGCGCACCCCGCAGGGCTGCGAGGAGTGCCTGCTCGCCGGCACGCCGTGGGTGCACCTGCGGCTGTGCCTGACCTGCGGGCACGTCGGTTGCTGCGACTCGTCGCCGATGAAGCACGCGCACCGGCACGCCCGCGCGGTCGGCCATCCGATCGTGCGCTCGTTCGAGCCGGGGGAGAACTGGCGCTGGTGCTACGTGCACGAGACCTACGTATGACGACCACGCCCGACATCGGGTCGGGTGAGCCGCTGACCGAGACCCCCGACCCCTACGACGCGTTCCCCCGCCTGTCCGACGAGCAGATCGCGACGCTGGCCCGCGGCGGCGAGCGGCGCCCGACCCACGCCGGCGAGGTGCTGTACGCGCAGGGGGAGCGGACGACGACGTTCTACGTGATCCTCAGCGGTCTCGTCGCCATCGTCGAGGGAGAGGGGGACGAGGAGCGGGTCGTCCGCGTGCACGGGCCGCGCCGGTTTCTCGGCGAGCTGGGCCTGCTCGAGGGGCAGCCCGCGTTCACCGGCGCGGTGGTCGCCGAGCCGGGCGAGGTGCTGGCGCTCCCCGCCGACGCGCTGCGCAAGCTGGTGCTCAGCGACCCGGTGCTCGGCGACCTGATCCTGCGGGCCTACCTCAACCGCCGCTCGCTGCTCATCGGGCTGGGCACCGGCCTGCGGATCATCGGCTCGTGCTACTCGCCGGACACCAAGCGGCTGCTGGAGTTCGCGGCCCGCAACAGGCTCCCGCACAAGCTGGTCGACGTCGAGAAGGACGCCCAGGCCGAGGCCCTGCTGCGGCGGCTCGGCGTGTCCGTGGCGGAAACACCGGTGGTCGCGTTGCACGACAAGGTGCTGCGCAACCCGAGCAACGCCGAGCTGGCCCGGCAGATGGGGCTGCGCCCGCCGGAGCCGGAACAGGCCGTGCGCGACCTGGTCGTCGTGGGCGCCGGCCCGGGTGGTCTCGCCGCGGCCGTCTACGGCGCCTCCGACGGGCTGGTGGTGTCGGCGCTGGACGCGCTGGCCCCGGGCGGGCAGGCGGGGACGAGCTCGCGCATCGAGAACTATCTCGGCTTCCCGTCGGGAATCTCCGGCTCGGAGCTGGCCGAGCGCTCGGTGATCCAGGCGGACAAGTTCGGCGTCCGGGTCGCCGTCCCGGCCGAGGCGGTCACCCTGCGCGCCACCGACGGGCACTACGTGGTGGGGATCCGCGAGGGCGTCGAGGTGGCCTCCCGCGCGGTCGTGATCGCCACCGGTGCCCACTACCGCAGGCTCGACGTGCCGGACGTCGAGAGGTACGAGGCGACGAGCGTGTACTACGCCGCCACCCTGCACGAGGCGCGGGCCTGCATGGCCGACCCGGTGGCGGTGGTCGGCGGCGGCAACTCGGCCGGCCAGGCGGCCGTGTTCCTCGCGGGAAGTTCACCCAAGGTTCATCTCCTGGTGCGGGGCAAGGATCTCAACGAGGACATGTCCCGCTACCTGGTCGACCGGGTCACGCGGCATCCGAGGATCGAGGTGCTGACCCGGGTCGAGGTGCGCGACATCGAGGGCGAGGACAGCGTCGATGGCGTGGTCGTCGAGAACGTGGACACCGGGGAGCGCACGAGGCTCGACGTCCGCGCGATGTTCGTCTTCATCGGCGCTGTCCCTTACACCGCCTGGCTTTCCGGCATGGTCGCGCTCGACGAGGACGGGTTCGTGCTCACCGGCGTGGACGCCGACGGGTCGCGCGCGGAGGACCTGTGGCGGGGTGTGGATCGTCCCCCGCTGCCGCTGGAGACGAGCCGGCCCGGGGTGTTCGCGGTGGGGGACGTGCGGCACGGTTCGGTGAAGCGGGTGGCCTCGGCGGTGGGCGAGGGGGCGATGGCGGTCCGGCACGTGCACGAGCACCTGTTCCCGCGGCTGTGAGCCCGGCTATCCCCGCATGGCCGCGGACGTGGTCCACGCCCGGGTGGCGAGCTGCAGGTTGAACCGCACGTCCGGGTCGGACAGGTCGAAGCCGGAGAGCTCCCGGATGCGCCGCAGCCGGTACCGTAACGTGTTGCGGTGCAAGGACAACGCCTTCGCGGCGGTGTCGTAGTGCCCACCGGACTCCAGGTACTGGCTGAGCGTCTCGACGAGCCGGCCGTGCCGGATGTCGTCGTAGTCGAGCAGCGCGCCGAGCCACTGCTGCACGAACGACTCCACCGAGCCCACGTCGGCGATCTCGGACAGCAGCTGGTAGATGCCGAGGTTGTCGAACACCGTCACCTGGGGCGGCCACCCGGCGGAGAACTGCAGCTTCAGCGCGAGCTGGGCCTGGGTGTAGGACCGCGGGAAGTCCGCCGGCTGCACGCACAGCGCGCCCACGCCCAGCCGGCAGCGGGTGCGGTTGCCGAGATGCGCCTGCACCGCGGTACGCAGCTGCTCCCAGTCGACCTCGTCGGCGCACAGCACCGCCACGCCACTGGACCGGGACGTCATCAGTGAGGGCGCGCCGGTCTCCCGGACGCCCTGGCGGACCGCGTGGTACAGCGCCTCGTTCGTGCTCGTCCGCCGGCTCGTGGTGATCATGGCGACGCGGTGTGGCCGCTCGAGGTCGTAGCCCAGCGCCCGCGCGCGTTCCTTCGCGCTGAGCGCGTCCGTGCCGGCGAGCAGCTCCTCGGCCAGGTCGCGCCGCAGCCGCAGCTCGGACTCCGCGAGGGACCGGATGTGCGCGAGCTCGAGGGTGAGCACCGTGTTGGCGTACTCGAGCGCGAGCTGCTCGGTGGCCCCGGCCAGGCGGTCCGGGTCGACGAGCGCGATCACGCCGTCGATCTCCCCGCTCGGCTGGGCCGCCAGGATCAGCCGGCCCCGGTCCCGGACGGGCTCGCCCGCGGTGACCGCCCTGCGCAGGGTCTGCGCGCGCCTGCCCGGCGACTGCTTGGGATACGGCCTGGGCTGGTCGGGTCCGGCCCAGGCCAGGAGGTTGCCGTGGCGGTCCTCGATGGCCACCGGGTAGCCGGTGAGCTCGTTGACGACGTCGGCTATCCCCTCCCGGCCGCCGCCCCTGGTGGCGACCTGGGTGAGCCTGTTGTGGATCTCCAGGTGGCGTCGCAGCAGCGCCAGCGACGCCTCCAGCTCGCTGTTGGAGCGCTCCAGGGCGTGGTTGGCGTTGCGCAGCTCCTGGGTGGCGGCACGCTCGAAGGCGTGCAGCCGGGCGCTGGCCAGCGCCGTGCCCGCCTGCTGCATCAGCGCGCCGATGAGGAACCGGTGGTGCTGGGCCGGTTCCGCCGGGCTCCTGACGATGACGTGCCCGACCGGTTCGCGCAGGTTGGCCAGGGGATAGGCCCACACCCAGCCCTCCGTCGAGAGCGTCACCGGCCCGCCCGCCCGGCCGAGGGTGTGCAGCTGCCGCTCCAGCCGGTCGACGTACGGCGGGATCCGGATGTTCTCGACGTCGGCCCAGCCGCCGTCGATGTGCACGGCCACGGTGCGCGCGTCGCCGAACGAGCCCGCGGCGCTGGTGGCCATCCGCAGGATCTCCGACTCGTCGTAGCTCGAGGTCATCACCATCGACAGGGCGAGCAAGGCTCGGAACGACGCCAGTTGCTCGCGCAACTGCATTACCTCGTCGTCAGGCATGACATGTGGTTTCGTCAACCATGTCGGTCGGCGACCGAGGACGGATCCACGTAGTACATGTTCTCGAGCACGGTGCCCCCCAGGAGAACCATGGGGTGCGTTCGCATGATCTCGACGAACAGCCGCCCCTCGTAGCGCACCCACTCCACCGGGTCGATGTCCTTGTGGATGCCCATGCTCATCTCGCCGGTCAGTAAAGCCGTGGAATACGCGCCCGAAGTGAGAGCGTCCGAGGCCCACTCCTCCCAGTAGGCCAGCATCGCGGGCCCGGAGAAGCCGCTCTCGCCCGTATACGCGTCACGCGCGATCCTGACCTCGAGCGATGTGCCGGCCGCGGCGGGGTCGTCGATGTCCACTGCGTCGGTGACGGCCGTGGTGCTGGGCTCGTCGAGCACGCCGAGGCATTTCGCCCCCGAGGCGAGACCTTCCCGTAAGAATGAGCCCGCCATGTCGTTGCGTTCTGCCCGGCCGCGGAAGAGCCCGCAAATATGAGTGCCCGCCGGGACCGACACACCTGGCAGGCCAAGATCTACATTTCCACGCATCCCGACCCCTTCGGTGACGCTGGCAGATCTTCCATCCTGGCATAGATCTCCGGAAATTGCTCGACATGTCACGGCCACAGTGGACAAATGTGGCTGGTAAGCGCGCAGTGCGGTCATGGGCTGTTTCACTTGTGTCCTCGGGTCCATTGGAGAGCTTCAACTCGACTCGCCAGCACGACGACCAGGCGTGTCCTGACGACCACAATCGAATCGGTCAGGGTGGCTTACCCGCGGGGAGGACAGATGAACGTGCGGACCGATCAGCCAACTGTCGCTCGGGACGGCACGGAGGACCGCGGGGCTTTCCGGTGGGCCGGCTCCGTGCTGCCCTTCCGGCCGGAGTCCAGGAAACGGCGGTTGAGGTGCGACCTGAGAGACCTCACGGACGGGGCGGTGCTGCTCCACATCCGGGGTGACGTGGACCTGCTGACCGCGGATCCGTTGCGGTCCCTGCTCGCCCGGCTGGTCGCCGGCTCCACCGGGGCGATCCTGCTGGACCTGAGCGACGTGGCGTTCCTGGGCGTCAAGGGCGTCGCGATCCTGCTCGACACCACAGAGGACTGTCGTCGGCGCGGCACCGAGCTGCGGCTGGTGAACATCTCGCACGCCGTTCGCCGTCCGTTGACCACGCTGGGCCTGCTCGACTCCTTCGACATCGTCGGTGCGGCGGACCATGCGCGGCACCGGTGACCGGTGACCGGCGCCGGGCCCGGCGCGGCGGTGGTGCGAGGCACGTGCCGGCCGAGGACGCGTTGTCCGGGCAGCTCGAGGACATCGCCTGCACGCTGGACGGCCTGCTGACGATCCTCGACACCGACGAGGGCCTCGACGCCGTGCTGGGGCGGCTGGCGCAGACCGCGCTGCTCGCGCTCGACGGGGCCGACGCGGTCACGGTGACCATGCTCGACGGCCCGACGCCGCGCACCGCCACGGCGACCTCGTCGGCGATCCTGCTGGTCGGCCAGGCGCAGTACGCCGAGGGCGAGGGCCCGGACCTGGAGTCGGCGCGGACCCGTTCGCCGGTGCGCGTCTCGGTCGAGGAGGTGGCCGACCGCTGGCCGGCCTTCGCCGAGGCCGCCCGCGCGCTCGGCATCCACTCCTACCTCGCGGCGCCGCTGGTGTTCCCCGCGGCGCACGAGCGGGAGGACGAGCTCGTCGGCTCGCTCAACATCTACGGCTGCACGCCCGACGTCTTCGATCCCGTCGACACCGCGGTGGTGTGCCTGCTGAACACCGCCGCCGCGACCGCGATCGGCAACGCGCGCCGCTACCTGCACACCCGCGAGCTCGTCGACCAGCTGCGCGCCGCACTGGTCTCCCGCGGCCCCATCGACCAGGCCAAGGGCGCCCTGATGGCCCTGTACGGCGTGGACGCCGAGCGTGCCTTCGCCCAGCTCGTCCACCGCTCGCAGCACCGCAACCTCAAGGTGGCCGAGGTGGCCCGCCAGGTCCTCGCCGCCATCGGCCAGCCGAGGGAGCCGTAGTTCCCGGCCGGCCGGTGACGCCGGCGGTCAGGGGGAGAGGACGACTTTCACGCAGTCGTCGCGCTTGTGCTTGAACGTCTCGTAGCCGGCGGGGGCCTCGTCGAGCGGCAGGCGGTGGGTGATGACGAAGCTGGGGTCGATCTCGCCGGCCTCGATCCTCGCCATCAGCGGGCGCAGGTAGCGCTGCACGTGGCACTGGCCGGACCGGATCGACAGGCCGCGGTTCATCACGGTGCCGATCGGGAACTTGTCCATCAGCCCGCCGTAGACGCCGATCACGGAGACGACGCCGCCGCTGCGGCAGCTGCGGATGGCCTGGCGCAGCGCGTGCGGCCGCTCGGTCTCCGCGCGGGTGGCCTGCTTGATCCGGTCGTAGGCGTGGATGAGACCGGTGCCGTGGTGGGCCTCCATGCCGACGGCGTCGATGCAGGCGTCCGGGCCGCGGCCGCCGGTCAGCTCGAGCAGGGCCTGGTGGATGTCCTCGTGCTCGTAGTTGAGCGTGTGTGCCGCGCCGGCCCGCTCGCTCGCCATGCGCAGCCGGTAGTTGAACCGGTCGATGGCGATCACCTTCTCCGCGCCGAGCAGCAGCGCGCTGGCGATGGCGAACTGGCCCACGGAGCCGGCACCCCACACGGCGACCACGTCGCCGGGACTGATGTCGCACATCTCGGCGCCCATGTAGCCGGTGGGCAGGATGTCGGACAGGAACAGGACGCGCTCGTCGGGGACGTCGCTCTCGATCTTGAGGGGGCCGACGTCGGCGAAGGGCACCCGGGCGTACTGGGCCTGGCCGCCGGCGAAGCCGCCGGTGAGGTGGGAGTAGCCGTAGATCCCCGCGGTCGGCTGGCCGAACATGGCCTCGGCCAGCCCGGCGTTGGGGTTGCTGTTCTCGCACACCGAGAACTGCTGGCGGTTGCAGGCGTTGCAGGCGCCGCAGGCGATGGGGAACGGCACCACGACCCGGTCGCCGACCTGGAGGTTGTAGACGTCGTGGCCGAGCTCCACCACCTCGCCCATGAACTCGTGGCCGAGGATGTCGCCGCGGCGCATGGTCGGGATGTAGCCGTCGTAGAGATGGAGATCCGAGCCGCAGATCGCCGTCGAGCTGATCCGCACTATCGCGTCCCGGGAGTTGAGGATCTTCGGGTCGGGGACGGTGCGCACCTCGACGGAGTTGCGGCCGGTCCAGCAGTTCGCGCGCATGTCGGGATGGTTTCCTTCCGGATCGTTCGGGATCGGGGGCCGCGCCCGGAGCTGGCCGGCGCGACCGAGGTCGGCGCGGTCAGGCGGAATGCGCCCGCGACCGCTCGTCGGGGATCGGCTGGGCCGGCCGCTGGGCGAGCTGGCGGTAGCTGAGCACCCCGGTGGGGTTGGCGTCGGACCTGACCACCTCGCCGGTCTCCATCACCTGCTTGAACCGGCGCAGGTCGTCCTTCACCTGCTGCGCGGGCTCCTCGCCGAACAGCTTCGCCACGGCCACGCCGGCCCGGCCCAGCGGCGGGGCGTACGCCAGCTCCACGACGACCTCGGTGCCCCGGTCGCCCGGTGCCGTCGCGAAGTGCACCGAGCCGGAGTTGGGCACGTCCGCGCCCTCGACCGACCGCCACGCGATGTGCTCGGACTCGACGTCGGCGACGATCTCGGCATCCCACTCGACCGTCGTCCCGGCCGGCGCCTTGGCCTTCCAGTGGGACCGGCGCCCGTCGACGCGCACCGACTCGAGGTGGGCCATGAACCGGGGGAGGTTGGTGAGGTCGCGCCAGAACCGGTACACGTCCTCGACGGGCCACCGCACGGTCACCGCGGACTTCACGGTGATCGTCGTGGAGGTGGCCGCGTCGCGGCTCTGCCTGACGCTCGCGAGGATGTCGGCCGCGGTCACGCCGGCCACCGAGGCCATCGCCAGCGCCACCCGCTTGCGCCCGTTGCGGGGGTCGAGCAGGGCCCGGCCCAGCATCGCGAGGTCGAGCACGTCCCCGGCGACCCGCGCCCACAGCCACGGCGTGGGCCGGCGCCGGCTGAGGATCGCGGTGCCGACGGTGAGCTCGCGCATGCCGCCGACGGTGGCCATCAGGGTCCGGTTGCGTGGGTTGTCCTTGACGCCGACGACGCGGTCCATGTCGCTGGGCCGCAGCACCTGCGCGGTCCCCAGGCCGACGCTGAGCCAGCCGAGCCCGCGGGTCAACCGGTCGGCGTCCTGGTCGTTTCGTGTTCTCTCGGTTGTGGTCATCGCGGCGGATACCCGGGGTTCGAGCGCCCATTCACGGCAGGCCAACCCTTTCCCACGTTCGCGGGTCCGGCGCGCGGGCGGTCGTGTACCCGGCAGGTCGGCGGGTATTCGGCGCGATGACCAGAAACGAGAGTTCCGGCGACTCGCTGTCGTTCATCGGCACGGCGACGACGTTGCTGCGGCTGGGCGGGTTCCGCGTGCTGACCGACCCCAACTTCCTCCACATGGGCCAGTGGTCCTACTTCGGCCAGGGGCTGTTCTCCCGGCGCCGCACCGAGCCCGCGATGCAGCCGGCCGACCTGCCGCCGCTGACCGCGGTGCTGCTCTCCCACCTGCACGGCGACCACTTCGACCGGGTCGCCCGGCGCGAGCTGGACCGGGCCGTGCCGATCGTGACCACCGAGCAGGCGGCGGACAAGCTGCGCCAGGGCGGCTTCCGCGCACCCGTCGGACTCTCGACATGGGCGACCGAGACGTTCGCCGACGGCGAGGCCACCCTCACGGTCACCGCGGTGCCCGCGCGGCACACGGCCGGACCGCTGAACCTGTTGCTGCCGCGGGTGATGGGCAGCGTCCTCGAGTACCGGCCGAGCGCGAACGTCACGCCGCTGCGGGTGTACGTCAGCGGCGACACGGTGCTGCACGACGACCTGGCGCTGATCCGCGACCGGTTCCCCGTGCTGGACCTCGCGGTGCTGCACCTGGGTGGCACCCGGGTGCTCGGCGTGCTGCTGTCGATGGACCACAAGCAGGGGGTCGACCTGCTGGAGCTGCTCGAACCGGCGACGGCGGTGCCCGTGCACTACGACGACTACGGGCTCTTCACCTCGCCGGTGTCCAACTTCCTGACCGAGGTCCGCGACCGCGCGCCGGCCGCCCGGGTGCGGCTGCTGCGCCGCGGCGACACCGTGCCGCTGGACGGCTCGCTGCTCGGCCCGCCGGGACAGCAGCGCTAGGCGGTTCGCGTCGTGGGGTGCGCCGACCGGCTCGGACTCCGGCACGCCGCGCCGAGGTCGCCGCCGCGCACCGCGGCCAGGAACCGGTTCGCAAACCCGATCATTGCGGAAACCCCCGCTGCCGGATCAGGTGGCGGACGTGGGGTTCCCCGGCGTTGGCGGTGAGGCCGTACGCGTAGGCCTCCAGCTCGCCGTCCACCGCGGTGCCCCGCTCGTAGTGCTGGCGCAGGTGTTCCTCCCACGTCGCCACGGTGAACGTCTCGACGAACGCCGTCGGGTTCGCGACGTCCTGGTACAGCCCCCACGAGGTCGCCCCGGTCCGCCGGCGGGCCCGGCCGACCGGACGCATCGCGCGCACGAACGCCGCCGCGTTCTCCGGCGGCACCGACCACTCGGCGATGACGAGCACCGGCCCGTCCGTCGGGTCCGGTCTCGTCTCGGCCACCGGCTCCGGCCAGTGCCGCGCAGTCGAGACGTCGACCCCGGTCTCCCCCAGCGGGAGCACCCGCATGCTGACCGCGGTCACCGCGGCGAGCGCGGCCGCGGCGACCACGAACGCCGCCCGCAGCGAGGCGAGGTCGGCCAGCAGCCCCCACCCGAGGCCGCCGAGTGCCTGGCCACCCATGAACACCAGCTGGAAGTAGGCGAGCGCGCGGGCGCGGGTCCAGGCCGGCAGCAGCACCTGGGCGCTCGCGTTCAGCGTGGCCTGCACGGCGATCCAGGCCACCCCGGTCACCAGCAGGGCCACCACCGCGACGGCGGTCGACGAGGTGAGGCCGGTGACGGCCATCGCGACCGCGTAGGCGAACCCGGACCAGGACACCACCGCGTCGGTCCCGATCCGCTCGCGGAGCCGCGGCACGCCGAACGCGCCGAGGACCGCGCCCAGGCCGACGCTGGCGAGCAGCAGCCCGTACCCGCCCGCGTCGAGGCGCAGCTGGTAGCGCGCCAGCGCGGGGAGCAGCGCCCACAGGCCGCTGGCGAACACCATGAACAACGCCGAGCGGACGAGCACGGTGGCGAAGCGGGGCGCGCTCCCGACGTAGCGGCGGCCGGCCCGGATCGCGGCACGCAACCGCTCCACGCCCAGCGGTCGGCGATCCTGCGGCCGGCGCCAGCGGACGAGCACGGCGAGCACGGCGAGGAAGGAGGTGGCGTTGAGCGCGAAGGTGGCCGCGGGCCCGACGGTCGCGATCAGCAACCCGCCCAGCGCCGGCCCGACCGCGCGGGCCACGTTGAAGTTGACTCCGTTGAGGAGCGCGGCGTCGGCGATCTCGTCCCGGTCGACGAGCTCGGGCTGGATGGCCTGGAACGTGGGCACGCACAGCGCCTGGCCGACGCCCATCAGCGCGATGAGCGCCAGCAGCGACGCCGGGGTGATCGTGTGGGCCGCGGTGAGCGCGGCCAGCGTGCCCGCGCCGAGGAACATCAGCGTCTGGCCGGCCAGCAGGAGGCGCCGCCGGTCGACGATGTCGCCGAGCGACCCGGCGGGCAGCACCAGCAGGAAGACCGGCAGCGTCGTGGCGACCTGGACGAGGGCCACGGCCAGCTCGCTGGTGCTCAGGTCGCCCATGAGCCATTGCGCGCCAACGGTTTGCGCCCACGTGCCGACGTTCCCGGCGAACTGCGCGAGCCACAGCGCGCGGAACATGCTCCGCCGCAGCGGTGCCCACGCGGGTGGGTCACGGCCCATGCGCGCGGACCTCCTCGTACAGCTCGAGGTACCGCTCGGCCATGACCGCCGGGCGGAAGCGCTCCGTTGCCTCCTTCGCGCATGCGGCGGGGTCGATCTCCTGGCACGCGGCGAGCAGCGCGGCGAGGCCGGCCTCGTCACCGGGCTCGGCGAGCAGCCCGGTCCGGCCGTGCTCGACCAGCTCGGGCAGGCACCCCCGGCCGAAGCCGATGACCGGGCAGCCCATGGCCAGCGCCTCGGTCACCGCGGTGCCCCCGGGCTCGTCCCAGGTGATGGGGAACAGGGCGGCGCGGGCGGTGCCCAGCAACCGCTCGAGCTCGGCGCCGTGGACGGTGCCGACCCAGCGCACCCGGCGGCCGTCCACGTGCGGGGCGATCTCGTCGCACCAGTAGCGCACGTCGGGGTTGGCCAGGATGTCGAGGTCGGTCGCGAGCGCCCGGTCGAGGGCGGCCCGGTCGTGGAACGGGCCGACCGGGCCGGCGAGGACCAGCGGCCGGTCCAGCTCCCGCGCCACCCGGACGGCGACGTCCTGTCCCTTGCCGGGGGTGATCCGGCCGAGCACGGTGACGTGCTGCTCCTTGGCGGGGACCGGCCGCTGGTCCGCGCCCTCGGCAAGCGGGGTGGCGAGGTGCACGTGACCGAGGCTGCGGGCACGCAGCGACGCGGGTGCCTTGCGCAGCTGGTCGGCCGACACGCCGTTGACCCACAACCGCTCGCCGCAGTCGAGCGAGGCGTAGAACTCGCGGTGCTTGCCCAGGTCCCAGTGCGCCGTGTGCAGGGTCGCCACCCCGGCCGCCGCGAGCGAGCTCAGGCCCACCACCTCGACGTGGTCGTGCACGAGGTCGATGTCGGCGCGCCGGCGCAGCTCGGTCAGCACCCGCTGCAGGTGCGCGTGCGCGATGCCGCACACCCGGTTGTAGGGCTCCTGCAGCCGGCCGAACTGGCCGTGCTCGTAGAGCGCGACCCGTTCCTCGACCGGCAGCGTGCTCGCCCCGACCGTCGCCAGCACGACCCGGACCCCGCGCCGGCGCAGCTCGGGCACGAGCGTCGCCACCACGTTCTCGATGCCGCCGTAGCCGTGTGGCGGCACGGGCAACCACGGTCCGGCGTTGACCAGGACGGTCATCCCCATGGCTGGTGCACCTCCAGGCTGGCCAGCGGCGGTCTCTCCACAACGGACAGTTCGGTGAGGACGAGCTCCCTGTCCACTCCGGACAGCGTCCCGCCGCGGTGGAACTGGGCCAGCGTCATCCCCACCTGCCCGCCGGCCGGGCGGCCGGCGCGGGCGAGCCGGTCGAGGACGGTCAGCAGGATCTGGCTCGACATCACGCCGAGGTGGTGCGTGCTCTGGTGCCGGTGCCGGCGCACGCCGAGGTCCACCTGGGCCAGCGCGTCGAGGCCGCACAGTCCCAACAGGTCCACCAACTGTCCTATCTCGACTCCGTAGTGGGTGACGAACGGCAGCCGGACGAGGACGTCGCGGCGGCCGGCGTACTCGCCGGCCAACGGCTGGACGAACCCGGCGAGCTGCGGCCAGTACAGGTTGAGCAGCGGCCGGGCCACCAGCTCGGTCACCCGGCCACCGCCGTCGGCGTCCACATCGGTCCGCTGCTCGAGTGGACGGTGGTAGAAACCCTTGACATAGCACACTTCCGGCTCGGTGAGCAGCGGGCCGAGCAGGCCGGTGACGAAGTGCGGCACGAAGTCGCGGAGATCGCCGTCGACGAACGCGACGAGATCACCGCTGCTCGCGGCCAGGCCCTTCCACAGCGCCTCGCCCTTGCCGGCCATCGGCTCCAAAGTGGGCAGCACGTCGTCCTGGCGCACCACCGTGGCGCCCGCCGCCTCGGCCACCGCCGCGGTCCGGTCCCACGAGCGGGAGTCCACCACGATCAGCTCGTCGACGAGTCGCGCCTTGTCCATCAGGCAGTCCCGCACCGTCGCGACGATCGGTCCGACGGTCCGTTCCTCATTCCGGGCGGGAATGACCACGCTGACGCGCTGCCCGGACTTCATCGCGGCGAGCTCGTCGGCTCCCCAGCATTCGGCGCGGTAGCTGCGCCGGGGTAACCAATTGTCCACTGCGGTCCGCAGTGCGTGGGCGCGATCCATGGGCAGGCTGCCTTTCCCCGGGTGCCGGGGGAAATTCCCGCTGGGTGGTGTTTAAACCACGAGCCCTCGGCTAATCCGCACCCTCGTGGCCGGCTCGCTCACCCGCGGGCGGGCAGCTCTCGGTCTCGTGCGCGGCAGGTGAGGAAGATGACCGCTTGTCGGATCGGATTCGTGGGCGCGGGCGGCGTCGCGGCCAGGCATGCCCGCATGCTCGGCGAGCTCGGCGACGTGCGCCTGGTGGCGGTCACCGACCCGGTGCCGGACCGGTGCCAGCAGTTCGCCAGCGCCTTTGGGATGCGGGCCGCCCCGGGACTGGCCCAGCTGCTGTCCGCCGACCTCGACGCGGTCTACGTGTGCGTGCCGCCGGTCGCGCACGGCCCGATCGAGGAGGCCGTCGTCGGCGCGGGCCTCGCCATGTTCGTGGAGAAGCCGCTCGGCCTGGACGAGCCCACCGCCGACCGCGTGTCGGCGGCCGTCACCAGGGCCGGGGTCACCACCGCGGTCGGCCATCACTGGCGGTACGCGGCCACCGTGCGGTCCGCCCAGCGGCTGCTGGAGGGCCGGGCCGTGCGGCTGGTTCTCGGCTCCTGGTTGGACAAGGTGCCGCCGGTGCCGTGGTGGACGCACCGGGAGCAGTCCGGCGGCCAGGTGGTCGAGCAGGCCGTGCACGTGCTCGACCTGGCCCGGCTGCTCGTCGGCGAGGTCGAGGAGGTGTGCGCGATGGCCGGCGGCCAGGCACCCGGCCCGGGCGCCGACGTGGACGCGGCCACGGGTGCCGTGCTCCGCTTCGCCGGCGGCACGGTCGGCACGCTGGCCGCCACGTGCGTGCTGCGGGGCAAGCACCGCGCCGGGTTGGAGCTCTACGCCGACGGCTTCGAGCTGAGCCTGGCCGAGAACGGCATGCTGGCCCGCGAGGGCGACGCCGACCCGCGCTGGTGGTCGGTGAACCCCGACGTGGCCAAGCGCGCGGCCGACGAGGCGTTCGTCGCCGCGGTGCTCGGCCGGGCGGCGGCCGTCCGGGTCCCCTACGCCGAGGCGTTACGCACCCACCGGCTCGCCTGCGCGATCTCCACCTCGGCCGCGACCCGGCGGCCGGTCCTTCTCGGGACGGAGCCCCATGCCCGGATCTGAGCGGACCCTGATGATCGAGGCACCCCGGCGCGCGGTGGTGCGCACCCACCCGGCCGCGCCGCCGAGCGACGGCACCTTCCACGCCCGCACCATCTACAGTGGACTGTCCGCCGGTACCGAGCTGAGCTTCTTCAAGGGCACCAACCCGTTTCTCACCTCCCGGTGGGACGCCGACCTGGGGCTGTTCCAGCCCGGCGCGGAGGCCGGCTACCCGGTCCGCAAGCTCGGCTACATGGAGGTCGCCACCGTCACCGCCAGCCGGTCCGCCGGCGTCGCGGAGGGCGCCACGGTCGCCATGACCTACGGCCACCGCTCGGGGTACCGGGGCGACCCGCTCGTCGACCGCGTCGTGCCGCTGCCCGCCGACCTCGACCCGCTGCTGGGCATCTACGTCGCGCACATGGGCCCGATCTGTGCCAACGGCCTGCTGCACGCGGCGGCCGAGCTGCACGGCACCGACGTGCGCGAGCTCGGCGACGGCGTCCGCGGGCGCCGGGTCGCCGTCACCGGGGGCGGCGTGGTCGGGATGCTCACCGCCCTGTTCGCCCGCTTCCACGGCGCGGCCGAGGTGGTGCTCGTCGAGCCCACGCCCCGGCGCCGCGCGGCCGCGGCCGCGCTCGGCCTCGACACGCTCGACCCGGACGCGGCGGACCCGGCCGTCGAGCTGAAGGCCCGGTGGCCGCACGCGCCCCGGGACCGGGGTGCCGACGTGGTGTTCCAGTGCCGCGGCCGGTCGGCGAGCCTCGGGCTGGCGCTGCGGCTGCTGCGCCCGCAGGGCACGGTCATCGACCTCGCCTTCTACCCCGGCGGCGCGGGTGAGGTCCGGCTCGGCGAGGAGTTCCACCACAACGGGCTCGCGATCCGGTGCGCGCAGATCGGCCGGGTACCGCGTGGCCTCGGGCACCTCTGGGACCGCGAACGCCTCTCCGCCGAGACGATCGACCTCCTGCGCGTCGAGGGCGCCGCGATCGCCGCCACGCTCGTCACCGACCTCGTCCCGATCGAGCAGGCCCCCGGACTCCTCGCCGACCTCACCGACCGGCGCCGGCACGCGATGCAGGCGGTGTTCACCTTCGGCGAGTCGTGACGGGCCGGCAGCCGGCAAACGACCTTCGCGGGACCGGTTTGTGCCTCGTCCGGGCGGGTAGTTCCGGCACTCGCCCGTCGCGTCCACGAGGGGGTCCATCGTGAGTGTCGACCTGAGGCCGGTCGCCGTGCCGACCGCGGTCACCCGGCGCGGGTTGCGCGGCTCGGCGCTCCTGCGGGTGTTCCAGACGACGGACCACAAGCAGATCGGGGTCCTCTACCTCATCACGTCGTTCGGCTTCTTCCTCATCGGTGGCGTGATGGCGTTGCTGATGCGGGGCGAGCTGGGGTATCCGGGGCTGCAGTTCCTCTCCACGGAGCAGTACAACCAGCTGTTCACGATGCACGGCACGATCATGATGCTGCTGTACGCGACGCCGAACGTGTTCGGCTTCGCCAACGTGGTGCTGCCGCTGCAGATCGGCTCGCCCGACGTCGCGTTCCCGCGGCTGAACGCGCTCTCGTACTGGCTGTACCTGTTCGGCGCGCTGGTGACGGTGTCGGGCTTCGGGACCCCCGGCGGCGCGGCCGACTTCGGGTGGTTCGCCTACACCCCGCTGTCGCGCGCGGAGTACTCGCCCGGCGTCGGCGGCAACCTGTGGGCGGTCGGGCTGATCCTCAGCGGCCTGGGCACGATCCTCGGCGCGGTGAACATGCTGACCACCGTCGTGTGCCTGCGCGCACCCGGGATGACGATGTGGCGGATGCCGATCTTCACCTGGAACATCTTCTTCACCTCGATCCTGGTGCTGCTGGCCTTCCCGATCCTCACCGCGGCACTCTTCGGGCTGCTGGCCGACCGGGTGCTGGGTGCGCACGTGTTCGACCCGGCCAACGGCGGCTCGATCCTGTGGCAGCACCTGTTCTGGTTCTTCGGCCATCCGGAGGTCTACATCGTCGCCCTGCCGTATTTCGGCATCGTCAGCGAGATCATCCCGGTGTTCAGCCGAAAACCGCTGTTCGGCTACAAGGGCCTGGTGTTCGCGACCATCGCCATCACCGGGCTGTCGATGACCGTGTGGGCACACCACATGTTCGCCACCGGCGCGGTGCTGCTGCCGTTCTTCTCGTTCCTGTCGTTCATGATCGCGGTGCCGACGGGCATCAAGTTCTTCAACTGGATCGGCACGATGTGGAAGGGCCAGCTGACGTTCGAGACGCCGATGCTGTTCAGCCTCGGCTTCCTCGTGACGTTCCTGTTCGGCGGGCTCACCGGGGTGCTGCTCGCCGCGCCGCCGATCGACTTCCACGTGCACGACACCTACTTCGTGGTGGCCCACTTCCACTACGTCCTGTTCGGCACGATCGTGTTCGCCACGTTCGCCGGGATCTACTTCTGGTTCCCCAAGATGACCGGCCGCATGATGAGCGAGCGGTTGGGCCGCCTGCACTTCTGGACCACGTTCCTCGGCTTCCACACCACGTTCCTGGTGCACCACTGGCTCGGCGCCGAGGGCATGCCGCGCCGCTACGCCGACTACCTCCCGTCCGACGGGTTCACGACGCTGCACGCGATCTCGACGGTCGGCGCGTTCGTCCTCGGCCTGTCGGTGCTGCCGTTCCTCTGGAACGTCTTCCGCAGCTACCGCTACGGCGACCCGGCCGGCGCGGACGACCCGTGGGGCTTCGGCAACTCCCTGGAGTGGGCGACGTCGAGCCCGCCGCCGCGGCACAACTTCACCGAACTGCCGAGGATCCGCTCCGAGCGCCCCGCGTTCGAGCTGCACTACCCGCACATGGTCGAGCGCTTCCGCGAGGAGGCGCGACAACATCCGGGGCGCGGTCAGCGGCGACCACCCGCGCCCTCGGAGGTGGCCGCGGCGGCCACCGAGGCCGGCGGGCCCGGTGGCCAGGACAGTGGCCAGGACAGTGGCCAGGACGGTGGCCAGGACGGCGCCGACGACCCGCGCGACAGCTGACGCGCGGCCAGGAGATGCCATGCTGTCACTCGAGTTCCGACACCGCGTCCGCGCGAAGCTGTGGCTGCTGCCGCTCCTCGTCGTCCTCGCCGCGTTCCTGCTGTCGCTCGTGACGGTCGCGATCGACCGGCACTACGGCGACCACCTCATACCCCGGTCGATCACCGGCAGCGCCAGCGCCGCGAGCGCGATCCTCAGCACCGTCGCCTCGGCGATGATCACGATGACCACCCTGGTGCTGACCATCACCATGGTGGCCGTGCAGCTGGCGATGGGCCAGTTCTCCCCGCGGATCGTGCGTGCGCTGCTGCACGACCGGAGCAGCCAGCTGACGTTCGGCCTCTTCGCCGCCACCTTCACCTTCGCCATCCTGGCGCTGCGCGAGGTGCAGGCGGTGGACAGCGGGGCGGTGCCCGGCATCACCGTGCTCACCGCCTACCTGCTGATGTTCGCCAGCATCGTGACGCTGTTCCTCTACATCCACAGCTCGGGGAACTCGTTGCGCGCCGCGGGTCTCATCGACCTGGTCAGCGACCAGCTGCGGGTGCAGCTCGACCGGTGCTACCCGGCCGGCCGGCCCCCGCGGGCCGACCCCGCCGTCATCCCCGCGGCCGAGCCGGGGATCGTCTGCGACCTCGACCGCAGGAGACTCGTCAAAGCCGCCCGGCAGGCCGGGTGCGCGCTCGAGCTCGTGCCGATGCTGGGCGACTTCGTCCCGGCCGGCGCCGACCTGTTCCGGATCCACGGCGACGCCGGGCGGCTCGACCGCGCGAAGGTCTGCGGCCTGGTGATCCTCGGCAACGAGCGCAAGCACAAGGACGACCCGACCTACGGCTTCCGCGAGCTGGTCGACATCGGCGAGCGCTGCCTGGCGCAGCCGTTCACCGACCCGACCACGGCCGTCATGGTGATCGACCGGCTGCACGACTGCCTGCGCCAGATCGCCCCGCGCCCGTTCCCGGACGGCCGGCTCCGGGACGCGGACGGCGAGGTCCGGCTCGTCGAGCGGTCGATCAGCTGGGACGGCCTCGTGCGGCTCGCGTTCGACGAGCTGCGCCTCGCGGGGGCCGCGTCGCCGCAGGTGCCCCGCCGCATCCGGGCGGTGCTCGAGGATCTCCGGACCGTCGTGCCGGCGGAGCGGCGCCCGGCGCTGGACCGCCAGCTGACCCTGCTCACCGCGGCCGTCGAGCGCTCCTACCCCGACCGCGCGGACGTCGAGGCGGCTCTCGTCAGCGACCACCAGGGCATCGGCTCCGGCCCGGACCTCGAGCTCGCCGCCGCCTGGTCAGCCGATCCGGGCGGGCCGCCGCTGGAAGAGGGTGTAGAGCCACACGAGGCTCGGGATGAGCAGCACGGCGCCGACGGTGACGGAGATCAGCAGCACCCGAAGCACCGTGGGGTGCGCCGCGGCGCGGTCCACCGTCGTGTCGGGCAGGAGCATGACCGGGTACTGGGCGAGCGCCCAGGCCCACAGCAGCGCGGCGACCGCGACGCCGGCACACACCCGGGCAAGCACGAAGCGCCGGGCCGCGAGGACGGCCATCGACGCGATGCCGGCGGCCGCGGAAAGCACGACGACGGGTAGCGCGGTGCCGATGAGCCCGTCGAATAGCCGCGGCGAGTCGGCGTGGAGCACGAGGATGCCGGCCAGCGCCAGCGCCCCCGCCACGAGCGCGGCGCCGATCGCCCGCCGGCGGAACGCGGTCACCAGGTCCGCGGCGCCCGCGCGCCGGGCGTCCGCGCAGAGGTACACGGCGGCGAGGTAGGCGGCGATGGCCACGGCCAGGGTGCCCGCGAGGATCGAGGTCGGGTTCCACCAGCTCGTCACGATGTCACCGGCGGCGATGCCGAGCGGGATGCGGCCGGAGGCGATCCCGCCGGCGACCGTGCCGAGGAAGAACGGGGTGAGGACCGAGGACGCGGCGAACGCGGTGCCGAACAGCCGCCGGTAGCCCAGCTCGGTGATGGTGTTGCGGAACGCGAACGCGGAGCCGCGGGCGATGATGCCGAGCGCGACGAGCGTGAGCGGGAGGTAGCCGGTGGACGCGACCGAGGCGAACACCGCCGGGAACGCCGACCAGCACAGCACGAGGACGAAGATGAGCCAGACGTGGTTGGCCTCCCACACCGGCCCGATGGACTGCTCGATGAGCTTGCGCTGGCGCTCGCCGCGGCGGACGTCGCCGGCCACGAGGTCCCAGAACCCGCCGCCGAAGTCGGCGCCGCCGAGCAGCACGTAGGCGGTGAGCCCGGTCCACATCACTACGAGCAGCCAGTCGGCGGTGCTCATCGCTCGACCCTCTCGGCCTGGTCGTCCGGTGCCTGACCGTCCGGCCCCTGACCGTCCGGCCCCTGTTCGTCGGGCCCCTTTTCGTCCGGCGCCGGCTGCTGCTGTGGCGCGAGCGGTGCCTTGCCCACCCGGCGCAGCACGAACACGGTCGCCACGGTCAGCAGGACGTACACCACCGTCACCGCGGCCAGCCCGCCGACGAGCCCCGGCACCGGCGTGACCGCGTCGGCGACCCGCAGGTGTCCCCACACGATCCACGGCTGGCGGCCGACCTCGGTGGTGGTCCACCCGGCCTCCAGCGCGATGACGGCCGCGACCCCGGAGCAGGCCACCGCCCGCAGGAACCAGCGCGACGAGGGCATCCGGCGGCGGCGCAGCCACACCACGAGCAGCCAGATCGACAGGGCGAGCAGGGCGAACCCGAGCGCCACCATGATCTGGAACGACCAGTGCACGACGTTGACCGGTGGCCGGTCGGCCGGCGGGAACTCCTCGAGCCCGATGATCCTGGCGTGCGGGTCCCAGTGCGCGAGCAGCGACAGCCCGTCGGGGATCTCCAGCGCGTAGCGCAGCTGGCCGTCGACGTAGACGCCGCCGATGTGCAGCGGCACCCCGTTCGCGGTCCGGTACACGCCCTCGATGGCCGCGAGCTTGGCCGGCTGGTTCACGGCGAGGAACTTGCCGGCCCAGTCGCCGACGCCGATCTGGATCGGGGTGATGATCGCGGCGACGGTGAACGGCACGAGGAAGCCCAGCCGGTGGTAGCGGTCCCGGCGCCCGCGCAGCATCCCGACCGCGTAGACGCTCGCGATGCCGAACCCGGCGACCATGAACGCGGCGAGGATCATGTGGACGGTCTGCGGGGGAGTGGCCGGGTTGAACATCGCGGCCCACGGGTCGACGTCCACCACGCGGCCCTGGTCGAGGTCGAACCCGCGCGGCTGGTTCATCCACGCGTTGGCGCTCACGACGAAGAACGCGGAGGCCACCCCGGCCACGCACACCGGGATGCCGGTGAGCAGGTGCACGCGCGGCGGCAGCCGGTCCCACGCGTAGAGGTAGATGCCGAGGAAGATCGCCTCGAGGAAGAACGCGAAGCCCTCGAGGGTGAACGGCAGGCCGATCACCTGGCCGTAGGTGGACATCAGGCCCGGCCACAGCACGCCCATCTCGAAGCTCAGGATCGTGCCCGACACCGCGCCCACCGCGAACAGCACGCCCATCGACTTCGCCCACCGATGCGCCAGCAGCCCGTAGGCGTCCTCACCGGTGCGCAGGGACCGCCACTCCGAGAACACGGTGATGGCCGGCATGCCGACCCCGAAGCACGCGATCACGATGTGCCAGCCCAGCGACAACGCCATCTGGGACCGTGCGGCCACCAGGTCCGCCGGTGCCGCCGCGAGCACGGGGTGCACCCAGCTCACGGCCCCTTCCCCCGCTGCGGACCGGCCGGTCCCGTCGCCTCGCCCATGGTCAGCTCCTCCCCGCGAAGGAGCCGGGCTACCCCGGAACCGCACCGCTAACCGGCCAGCCGAAAATCATGGACGCGCCACGTTTTCGATGAGCCCGACCGGTATCTGCCAAGGTCAGCGCCGCCCGCCATGCGAGAAGCTCCCCCTGCTGCCCGACGTGGGCGGATCGACCTGGTCGTCCCAGCTGGTGGGCGAAGTGGCCGGATGATGGACGCGCCTTCTAGTCTCCGCTCGCGAGGTCGCGCCGGACGGGCGACCTCTGATCGGTGTGGGAGGGACTGCGATGGCTCCGAGATCCCGGCTGGCCGGCCTGCTCGCTGTGGGTGCCGTGCTGCTGAGCGGCTGCAACGCGGCGGCCAACTCACCAGGCGGCGACGGCGGTGGGAACGGCCCGTCCCTCGTGCTCGTCACGCCCAACCCGGTCGGGGTCAACGACTTCCTGCGGCTGGCGGTCAAGGGCGTGGAGGACGCGGCCAAGGAGCACGACGGCAGCCAGAAGGTCTACCAGAGCACCGACCCGGCTTCGCTCCAGCAGAACGTGGCGGCCGCGGTGCGCGACGCGCCGGACGTGATCGTGGCGGTCGGGTTCAACTTCGCCGACGTGCTCGCCCAGCAGGCCGAGCAGCACCCGGACCAGCAGTTCCTGTTCGTCGACTCGTGCACCGCCAAGCCCTACCCGAACGTGACCTGCGCGGTGTTCCGCGAGTACGAGGGCGTCTACCTCGCCGGCGCCGAGGCGGGGCTGCTCAGCAGGTCCGGCAAGGTCGGCGCGGTGGTGGCGCTCGACACCCCGCAGTTCCACCGCTACTCCGACCCGTTCGGCCAGGGCGCGCGGAAGGTCAAGCCCGCCACCACGCTCAGCCCGCTGTTCATCGGCGGCTCGAACCCGTTCAACGACCCGGGCCGGGCGAAGGAACTGGCCGCGACGCTCGCCGGCCAGGGCGTGGACTACGTGATGGGCGCGGCGTCGGCGTCGGGCAACCTCGGCGTGTTCGAGGCGGCCAAGGAGCACGGCATCTTCGCGTTCGGGGTGGACGCGAACCAGTGCCCGGCGAGCCCCGGCCAGGTCGTGGACAACGTGATCAAGCGGACCGACGTGGTGATCTCCGACGGCGTCTCCGCGATCCTCGACGGCAAGAAGGGCAAGGCCCGCTCCTACGGCGTCGAGGAGGAGGGCATCTCGCTGACCGGGCTGCAGCCCGGCGTCGAGAGCTCCAAGTGCCTCATCGCCGACCACCCGGACGTCCTCGAGCAGGTGGCGAAGCTGCGCGACGACATCACCGCGGGCACGATCACCATCGATGACCCAGCACAGGCCTGAGCCGCCGGCCGTCGAGCTGCGCGGCATCGTCAAGCGGTTCGGCGCGGTGCTCGCCAACGACCACGTCGACCTCACCGTGGCGGCCGGCGAGATCCACGCGCTGATGGGGGAGAACGGCGCCGGAAAGTCCACGCTGATGGCGATCCTCTACGGGCTCGTGCGGCCGGACGAGGGTGCGATCGAGCTGGCCGGGCGGGCGGTGTCGTTCGCCTCCGCCGCGCAGGCCATCGCCGCCGGGATCGGCATGGTGCAGCAGGGCTTCGCGTTGTTCGACTCGCTGTCGGTGGTGGACAACGTGGTCTACGGCGCGGAGCCGACCCGGCGCGGGCTGCTGGACCGCCGGGCGGCGCGGGCCGCGGTCGCCGAACTGATCGAGCGGCACCAGCTGCGGCTGCGGCCGGGGGACCGCGTCGGCGACCTGCCGGTCGGGGTGCGCCAGCAGGTCGAGATCCTCAAGCTGCTCTACCGGCGGGCCCGGGTGCTGATCCTGGACGAGCCGACGGCCGTGCTCACTCCGGCCGAGACCGGCCGGCTCTTCGCGGTGCTGCGGGACCTGGCCGCCGAGGGGCACCCGGTGCTGCTCGTCACCCACAAGCTGCACGAGGTGGAGGCGGTCAGCGACAACGTGACCGTGCTGCGGGACGGGCGGGTGACCATGCGCGGGCCCACCGCCGCCACCGGCCGCGCCGCGCTCGCGACCGCGATGACCGGCCGCGAGGTCGACCTGGACCGGGTGTACCCCGCTGGGCGGCCCGGTGCGGAGGCGCTGGCGGTGTACGGCCTGACGGTCCACGGCGACGGCCGGCCGGTGCTCGACGACGTGTCGCTGTCCGTGCGCGCCGGCGAGATCGTCGGCATCGCGGGGGTGGCGGGCAACGGGCAGACCGAGCTGGTCGCGGCCATCGCCGGCCTCCTGCCCGCCGCCGGTGCCATCGTGCTGGGGGAGCGGGACATCGGCGGGCTCGGCGTGCGGGAGCGGCGGGCCGCCGGGATCGCGCACCTCCCCGAGGACCGCGCCGAGGTCGGCTCCGCACCGGGCGCCCGCCTCGCCGACAACCTCGCGGTCGGCTTCCACCGCGGGCCCCCGCTGGTCCACAGGGGACTCCTGCGGGCGGCCGCGATCCGCCGGCACGCCGAGCGCGTCATCGAGCGGTTCGGCGTCCGCGCGTCCGGCCCGGCGGCGCCGATGCGCACGCTGTCCGGTGGCAACCAGCAGAAGGCGGTCCTCGGCCGGGAGCTCACCCACGAGGCGCCGGTGCTGCTGGTCGAGCAGCCGACCCGCGGCGTGGACATCGGCGCGGTGGTCGGCATCCACACGGAGCTGATCGCCTACCGCGACGCGGGGCACGCGGTGCTGCTGGTGTCGGCGGAGCTGAGCGAGATCCTGGGGCTGGCGGATCGGATCTTGGTGATGTTCGAGGGCCGGGTGGTGGCCGAGTTCTCGAAGGCCGGGGCGGACGCGGACGCGATCGGGTTGGCGATGGCCGGGGTCGCCCCGTGAGGGACGTGCGCACCGTCGGCGTCACGGTGGTCGCCGCGCTCGTTCTCGGGGCCGGGTTGCTCGCCGCCACCGGGGCCGACCCGCTCAGCGCCTACGCGGCCATCGTCGAGGGCGCGTTCGGGCCGGACGGCATCCAGGACACGCTGGCCTACGCGGTCACGGTGGTCGGCATGGCGACCGCGCTCGCGATCCCGCTGCGGGCCGGCCTGGTCAACCTCGGCGGCGAGGGGCAGCTGGTGCTGGGCGCGATCAGCGCGGTCGCGGTCGGCCTGCACGTGCCGGGCCCGCTCGGGGTCGTCGCGGCCCTGGTCGCGGGGGCGCTGGCCGGCGGGGTCTACGCGGCCGCGGCGGCGTTGTGCGAGACCAGGCTGGGCGTGCCGCTGCTCGTCACCACCCTGCTGCTGAGCTACCCGGCGATGTCCTTCGCCGCCTACCTCGTCCGCTTTCCCATGCGGGACCCGGGATCCAGCCTGCCGCAGAGCGGTCAGCTCCCCCCGGACGTGCGGCTGCCGCAGCTCGGCGGGAGCGGGCTCACCGTCGGTCTGTTCCTGATCGTCGCCGCGGTCGCGGTCTACGCGGTGGTCGACGCGCGCACCCCGGCCGGGTTCGAGGCCAGGGTCACCGGCTGGGGACCGCGGTTCGCCGAGTACGCCGGGATCGACCGGCCCCGGCTGACGCTGCGCCTGCTGGCCTGCTCGGGCGGGCTCGCCGGGCTGGTCGGCGCGGTGGTCGTGCTGGGCTTCCCGTACCGGTTCATCGACGGCGCGCTGATCACCCCGCAGTACACCTGGATCGGCCTGCTGGCGGCGTTGCTGGCCGCCGCGAGTCCACTCGGGACACTGGCGGCGGCGGTGTTCTTCGCCGCACTCACCAGTGGCGGGTTCGCCATGGAGCGGGCCACCCAGGTGCCGCGCGAGCTCACCGCGATCCTGCAGGCCGTGCTGATCGTCTTCCTCGCCGCGACGACCGGGTTGCTGCGCAGGCGAAGGAGCGCGGCATGATGACCGCCGACGTACTCTTCGCCGCGGAGGCGGCGTCATGACCGCCGACGTACTCTTCGCCGCGGAGGCGGCGTCATGATCGACGCGGCGCTGTTCTCCTCCGCGCTCGGCGCGCTCACGCCGATCCTGTTCGCCGCGCTCGCCGGGGCGCTGTGCCAGCGGGCCGGGGTCTTCAACATCTCCCTCGAGGGCACCATGCTCGTCGGCTGCTTCGCCGGCGTGGCGGGCAGCTGGTACACCGGCAGCGTGTGGCTGGGCGTGCTCGCCGCGATGGTCGCCGGCACCGCGTACTCGCTCATCCTCGCCATCGGCACGGTGACCTTCGACGGCGACCCGATCGTGCTCGGGGTCGCGGTCAACCTGCTCGCCGTCGGGCTCACCAGCTTCCTCATCCGGACCGTGTTCGGCACCCGCGGCACGTTCAGCGACCCCGCGCTCGCCGGCCTCGATCCGGTCGACATCCCCGGCCTGGACCGGGTCCCGTTCCTCGGCGACGTCCTTTCCGGACACTCGGCGCTCGGCTACCTGTCCTGGCTCGCGGTCGCCGGGCTCGCGGTGCTGCTCTACCGCCACCCGTGGGGCCTGCGGCTGCGCGGGGTGGGCGAGCGGCCGGAGGCGGCGGCCAGCCTCGGGGTGAGCGTCAGCCGGTACCGGTACGGGGTGATCCTCGCCGGCGGCGCGCTGTGCGGGCTCGCCGGCGCGCAGCTCGCGCTGGGCAACGTGACGCTGTTCTCGGAGAACATGACGGCCGGCCGGGGCTGGATCGCGGTGGTCGCGGTGCTGCTCGGCAGGGCGCTGCCGGCCGGGGTGCTCGCCGCCGCGGTGCTGTTCGGCCTCGCCGAGGCGTTCGGCTTCCGGTTGCAGGGCATCGGGTTGCCGCAGCAGGCCACCGACGCGGCGCCGTACGTGGTGACCCTGCTCGCGCTGTTCGTCTCCAGCGGGCGCCTTCGACGAACCAGGAGGAGCACATGACCCTGCCGATCACCACGATCCCGCGCACCGGTCTGCCCGGGCACGCGCTGGTGGTGGGCGACCCGGACCGGGCTACCGCGGTCGCCGGGCTGCTCGACGACTCCGTCCTCATCGGACAGAACCGGGAGTACCGCAGCTACCGAGGCGGCTGGCGGGGCGTGCCGGTGGTGGTGTCCTCGCACGGCGTCGGCGGCCCCGGCGCGCTCTGCCAGTTCGGCGAGCTTGCCGAGGCCGGGGTGCACACGTTCGTCCGGTTCGGCACGGCGGGCGCGCTGCGCGCGGACATCGCCGACGGCGACCTGGTGATCGCCGAGGCCGCGGTGCGCGACGACGGCGTGACCCAGCAGCTGATCCATCCCGAGTACCCCGCGTTCGCCACCCCGGAGGCGGTCCTCGCGCTCGACCGGGCCGCCGCCGCGCACGGGACCCGGACCCACCGGGGCGTGGTGTGGACCCGGGCCGCGTTCAGCCCGATGGTGCGCGACCTACCGATGCGTGACTACCTCGCCGCCCGGGTGATCGCCATCGAGATGGAGCTGGCGACGCTGCTGGTGTTCGCCGGGCTGCGCGGGTTGCGGGCGGGCGGTGTGCTGGTCGTCGACGGTGACGCCACTGTGGACAATGCCGATCCCACGGCCTACGACCCGCACCGGCAGGTGGTGGCCGACGGGGTCGCGGCCGGCAGCCGGGTGGCGCTGGACGCATTGGTGGCGCTGACATGACCGAGAGCTGGCAGAAGGCGGCCGAGCGGCTCGCGGCGACCCTGCGCGACGACGCGGCCGAGCGGGACCGGGCCGGCGCGGAGCCCGTCGGCGAAATCCACCTGCTGCGCGGCTCCGGGCTGCTCACGCTGCTCGTGCCGGGCGAGCGCGGTGGCCAGGGCGCGGGCTGGCTCGCGGCCAACACGGCCACCCGGATCGTGGCCGCCGCGGACGCCTCCATCGGCCATCTCCTCGGCTACCACTACCTGCAGCTGTGGCGCACCGAGCTGTTCGACCGGCCCGACGTGGTCGAGCGCCTGCAGCGGGGCACGGTCGACGGCGGGTGGTTCTGGGCCGGGGTGAGCAACCCGCTCGACGCCGCCCTGCGGCTCACGCCGGTGGCCGGCGGCTTCCGGGTGGACGGCCGCAAGTCCTTTGCCACGGGGGCGAGCGTCGCCGACCGGCTCGTCGTCAGCGCGACCCGCACGGACACCGACGAGAAGCTCACGTTCACCGTCGACGCGCACGCGAAGGGCGTGCACCCCCAGCGTGACTGGGACAACCTGGGCCAGCGGCTCACCGCGAGCGGCGGCGTGGTGTTCGACGACACGAGGGTGGCCGGCGACGACGTGCTCGGTGCCCAGCCCGACGACGAGACCACGCCCGGCGCGGTCCGGCTCTCGCTCGCCGCGATCGCGTTCCAGCTGATGCTGAGCCAGGTCTACGTCGGCACCGCCGAGGGCGCGCTGGCCGAGGCCGCGGGCTACACGAGGACCCGCACCCGGGCCTGGCCACTGTCCGGTGTGGACTCGGCGGTGGCCGACCCGTACATCCTCGCCGGGTACGGCGAGCTGGTCGCGCAGACCCGCGCGGCCGGGGCGCTCACCGACATCGCGGCCGCCGCGCTGGGCGAGGCATTCGACCGCGGCGCGGACCTCACGGCGGCCGAGCGTGGCGAGGCGGCCGTGGCGATCTCCGCGGCCAAGGTCGTCGCCACCCGGGTGGCCAACGAGGTGACGACGAAGGTGTTCGAGCTCGTCGGCGCCCGGGCCACCGGGAACAAGTACGGCTTCGACCGGTTCTGGCGCAACGCCCGCACGCTGACCCTGCACGACCCGGTCGCCTACAAGGCACGCGAGGTGGGCGCGCACCTCCTCACCGGCGAGCATCCCGCGCACACGGGGTACAGCTGATGGACCTGCCGATCCTGGCCGACAGCGTGCGGCTGGCCGACGACGGCGTGCACATCCTCGACCGGCGGGTGTTCCCGGCGCGGCGGGAGTGGGTGCGCTGCGCGACGGTGGAGGAGGTGGCCACGGCGATCGAGGACATGGTCACCCAGTCGTCCGGGCCGTACTTCGCCGCGCTGTGGGCGATGGTGCTCGCCGCCCGCGAGGCCGAGCACGAGCCCGAACCGCTGGCCTACCTCGAGCGGGCGGGCGAGCGGCTGATCGCCACCCGGCGGACCAACAACCACCTCCGCAAGGCCGTGCACGCCGTGTTGTCCACTGTGGACGAGAACGACCTCGTCGGGTCCGCGCTCGCCGGCGCGCGGGCGGGCGACGAGCGCTACCGGTCGCGCAGCCGCGCGCTCGGCGCGTTCACCGCCGACCTGCTGCCGGCCAACAGTTCCGTGCTCACCCACTGCTGGGCCGACCTCTACCTGGTCGAGCTGGTGGCGGCCGCGCGCCGGGCCGGCAAGACCCTCGCGTTCCACTGCACCGAGACCCGCCCGTACCTGCAGGGTGCCCGGCTGACCGCGGAGACCCTGGCCGAGCTGGGGGTGGAGACCACGCTGATCACCGACGGGACGGGTGCCGCCGTGCTCGCCGCGGGCCGGGTCGACACGCTGGTCACCGCCGCGGACCGGGTCACGATGGACGGTCACGTGGTGAACAAGATCGGCACGCTCGGGCTCGCGGTCGCCGCGCACGCCTACGACGTGCCGTTCCTGGCCATGGTCCAGGCACCGGACCGGCTCGCGCCGACCGCGGCCGACGTGCCGATCGAGTACCGGGCGGGCGCCGAGGTGCTCACCGCGGCAGGCGTCGTGCATCCGGGGATCCGTGGTCACTACCCGGCCTTCGACGTCACCCCACCGCGGTTCGTCACCACGGTGGTCACCGACCGGGGCGCGTTCGACCCGCACGCGCTGGCCGGCTACTACGAGGAGGAGCCGTGACGATCGCCGCCGACTGGGTGGTCCTCGACATCGAGGGCACGCTCACCGCCACGAGCCAGGTGCACGTCGTGCTCTACGACTACGCCCGGCCCCGGCTCGGCCCGTGGGTCGACGAGCACGGCGACGACCCGGAGGTCGCGGCCGCGGTCGCGGAGATCCGCGCGCTGGGCGGGCTGAGCCCGTCGGCCGGCACCGGCGAGGTCGTCGCGGTGCTGCACGGGTGGATGGACGCCGACCAGAAGATCGCCCCGCTGAAGACGTTGCAGGGCCTGGTCTGGCAGCGCGGCTACGCGGCAGGTGAGCTGACGACCGAGTTCTTCCCGGACGTCGCCCCGGCGCTGCGGAGCTGGCGCGGCGCGGGGCTGCGGCTGGCGGTGTTCTCCTCGGGCTCGGTCGCCGGCCAGGTCGCGTCGTTCTCGCGGACCACCGACGGCGACGTGACTGACCTGTTCGACGGCCACTTCGACACGGTCAACGCCGGGCCGAAGAAGGAGGAGCCGTCGTACCGGGCCATCGTGGCGGCACTCGGCGCGGACCCCGCCCGGGTGGTGTTCCTCTCCGACGTGCCGGCCGAGCTGCACGCCGCCGCGGCCGCCGGCTGGCAGACCGTCGGCGTGGCCCGCCCCGGCGAGCCGTTCGGCGACGCCGACTTCGGTCCACACCGGACGGTCGCGACGTTCGAGGAGCTGGCGGTGGTGATGGCATGACGGTTTTGGTGGAAGCCGGCCGGGCGCTTGCCGCGGAGGCCGCCAGGTACGCCGCGATGGGCTGGATGCGGGGCACCTCGGGCAACCTGTCCGTGACGCTGGAGCGGGACCCGCTGCGGCTGGCGGTCACCGCGAGTGGGCTGGACAAGGGGGAGCTGGCCGAGGACGACGTGGTGGTGGTCGACGAGGCCGGCGCCGCGGTGTCGGCCGGCGTGCCGTCCGCGGAGGCGGGGCTGCACGCGCGGATCGCCGCGGTCGCCGGGGCCGGCGCGGTGGTGCACGTGCACGCGCTCGCCCCGGTGCTGGCCGCGCAGCGGTGGCCGGGTGGGGTGCCGCTGCGGGACCTGGAGATGCTCAAGGGGTTCGGCCGGGCCGCGCACGACGACCTCGTCACCGTCCCGGTGATCGGCAACGGCCAGGACATGCGGGTGCTCGGCGACGCGTTCGAGCGCACCTACCGGGCGGACACGCCGGCGCTGATCGTGGCCCGGCACGGCGTCTACGTGTGGGGCGCGGACCTGCGCCAGGCCCGGCACCGGCTCGAATGCCTGGAATGGTTGCTCAGGTTCGCCGTCGGGACGAGTATCGACGGTGCGGAAAGGGGACTGTGATGACGCTGCTTACCGTGTGGGCCGACGACGATCCCGACATCGCCCTCGTCCACACCGAGGACGGCGACGAGATCGCCGCCGAGCTCAAGCGGCTCGGCGTGCGGTTCGACCGCTGGCCGGTGGTCGAGGGGCTGCCCGCCGAGCCGACCTCCGACGAGGTTCTCGCCGCGTACGCCGAGCACGTGCGACGGGTGGTCGACACCGAGGGCTACGTGCTCGTCGACGCCCTGTACCTCACGCCGTCCGACGACCCCGAGTGGGCCGCGAAGGCCGGGGAGGCGCGGCAGAAGTTCCTCGCCGAGCACACCCACGACGACGACGAGGACCGCTTCTTCGCCCGCGGCGCCGGCGCTTTCTACCTGCACGTCGACGGCAAGGTGTACGCGGTGCTGTGCGAGGCGGGCGACCTGCTGAGCGTGCCCGCCAACACGACGCACTGGTTCGACATGGGCACCCGGCCCGACTACGTGGCCATCCGGTTCTTCCACGACGACGAAGGCTGGGTGGGCAACTTCACCGGCGACCGGCCCGCCGACTCCTTCGCCGACTTCGACACGCTCGTGGCAACAAGGTAGGCGCGAAGGGCCGGGCGAGCGTGCGCATGAACCGCGATCCCCTTGGCACCGCGGCGAAGTGGCGTGCGCTGGCCGCCGCGAAGAGCCTGTCCATCCGCGACCTGATGATCGAGGTCAGCTCCCGGCAGGCGTTCGTCGGCTCGCGGCCGGCGGTCGGCTGCGCCGCCGAGAAACGTGGGCGAACCTTCCTTGACGGCGCCTAGGCGACGGGCAGGCCGAGCAGCGCGGCCGCGGCGCCGAGGCCCGCGCAGACCGCCAGGATCCGCAGCATCGGCCAGCGCAGGGCGAACACCAGCACCAGCGCGATCGCGGTGATCGCGGCGGCGACCGGGCGGAAGTCGGTCAGTACCGGCAACGCCAGGTGCAGCGGGCCGAGGTCGTGCGTCCGGATCGTGCTGAACAGCGTGTGCAGCGCGAAGTAGAGCGCGAGGTTGGCGATGACGCCGACCACCGCGGCGGTGATGCCGGTGAGCGCGGCGGACAGGACCTTGTTGTGCCGCAGGCGTTCCACGTACGGCGCGCCCAGCAGGATGAACAGGAAGCACGGCACGAACGTCACCCACGTGGTGAGCAGCGCGCCGAGCACGCCGGCCACCCAGGGGTCGAGCCCGCCCGGGTTGGCGTAGGCGCCGAGGAACGCGACGAACTGCACGACCATGATCAGTGGCCCGGGGGTGGACTCGGCCAGCGCGAGCCCGCGGACCATGTCGCCCGCCGAGAGCCAGCCGTACACCTCGACCGCGCGCTGGGCGACGAACGCGAGGACCGCGTAGGCGCCACCGAAGGTGACGAGCGCGGTGCCCGAGAAGAACCAGCCCTGCGTGGTGAGCGTGCTGCCGGCGCCGGTGAGCACGGCGACGGCCAGGATCGGCGCCGCCCAGACCAGCAGGCCGACCGCGAGGACGGTGAGGCTCCGGCGGGCGGAGGGCGGCTCGTCGTGCAGCGCGTCGTCGGAGATCAGCGGCGCCGGCTCGTCATCGGTGGGCCGCTTGTCGGCGGGGGTGGCCACGGCGCCGGGCGCGAACCGGCCCAGCGCCCAGCCGATCGCCGCCGCGGCCGCGATGACGGCCGGGAACGGGACCCCGAACAGGACCAGCGCGACGAACGCGCCGGCGGCGACCGCGACCAGGGCCCGGCCGCGCAGCGCCCGCCGGCCGACCCGCACGACGGCCTGGGCCACGATCGCGACCACCGCCGGGGCCAGGCCGGCGAACACGGCGGTGACCGCGGTGGTGTCGCCGAAGGCCACGTAGATCGCGGACAGCGCGAGCAGGGCGAGCATGCCCGGCAGGACGAACAGGCTGCCCGCGATGAGCGCGCCGCGGCGGCCGTTGAGCAGCCAGCCGACGTAGGTGGCGAGCTGCTGGGCCTCCGGGCCGGGCAGGAGCATGCAGTAGTTCAGCGCGTGGAGGAACCGCTGCTGGCCGATCCAGCGCTTCTCCTCGACGAGCGTGCGCTGCATGACCGCGATCTGGCCGGCCGGGCCGCCGAAGGTCTGCAGCGAGATCAGGAACCACGCCTTGGTCGCCGTGCGCAGCGGGATGACGTCCCGGGTCTCGGTGTCCACCCGCTGAATGTAACCGTGGTCGCATCCGGCCGGCGTCCACATCGACCGGGCCGCGCCGCCAGGTCCCGCGGCTGACCCCTTTTCGAGGCGAAGACGGGATTCGAACCCGCGTGGAGGGCTTTGCAGGCCCCTGCCTGTCCTCTCGGCCACTTCGCCACGTCCGGCCGTGGCCGGTACGTGCCGATAGGACACTGCTCCTCGCCGATGGCACGGTCAACCGGGTTGCCGCGTGGTCCCGGAGAGTGAGAAGTCGCGTTGGCACAACGCTTTCCCGCGTAACATCGGCGCCGACGGCGCGCCCGGGGGACGCGCCGCCGGGGCGGGGGAGCGGTCAGAAGGAGACGCGCTCGGTGCTGTCCGCGCGCAGCACCGACTCCTGCGCGAACTGGCTCTTGTAGTCGGTGCGGATCTCCTCGATCTCCCGGTTCGCCTGCCGGTCGCCGTACGGGTACAGGATGATCAGCAGGTAGGAGTCCTCCTTGCCGCCCATCCACTGGCCGTGCACCTCGGCCCAGGTCAGCCCGTCCGGGAAGGCCGGCGTGACCTCCTTGTCGAGGAACAGCTCGAACTCCGCCGGGGTGATCACGCCGCCGTCGGGCGTGCTGCCCCCGAAGAACAGCTCGGTGCGCTTGTAGGCGTCCCCAGGGACGGCGGTGGCGTCGGTGGCGGTGGTGTCGGGCGCGGCGGAGGCCGCGGTCCCGGCGCCGGTCAGGCCCAGCACGAGGGCGGTGACCATGCCCGCGATGGCGGTGCGTCGTGTCGTCATGGGCTCATTCAACTGTGCGCGACGCACAATCGGATTAGCCCAAACGTAGGCGTGGCGTTCATTCTCGTGGCCCTACGTGCCGTGACACACTTCGCTCGACTGCTCCGTACCGCCACTGACCTGCCACTCAGCGTGCCCGCACGGCGTGAGGGTGAGAGGACCGACCCCCTATGGCACAACAACGTCGTTTGCCGACCGAGGACCCCGCCGGCACGTCCAGGGACGTCGGCCGCCGGACGTTCCTCGGGTACCTGCTCGCCGCACCCACCCTCGCCGCCGGCGTGTCGATGGCCGGCGTCGCGCTCGGCGGGGGTCAGGCCGAGGCGGCCGTCCCGTCGCTGCCGCAGCCGGCCGACCTCTTCGACCTCGGCGACCTCCAGAACCTGGCCGCGCTGCCCACGTCCGGCCTCATCGCCGTCCAGGTCAACGAGGACGGCACCGCGTCGTTCGCCCTGCACCGCACCGAGGTCGGCCAGGGCATCGCCACCGCCGTCGCCATGATGATCGCCGAGGAGCTGGACCTGCCGCTGGAGAAGGTCCGGGTCACCCTGGCCGACGCCCGCCCGGAGCTGATGATGAACCAGCTCACCGGCGGCTCGAACTCGGTGCGCAGCATCTACACCCCGGTGCGGACGGCGGCGGCCATCGCGCGCGAGCAGCTGGTGCGCACCGCGGCGGCGCGGTGGAACGTGCCCGCCGCGGAGATCACCACCAGCAACGGCGTGCTGTCCCACGGCGGCGGGCGCAGCGCCACCTACGGCTCGCTCGCCAAGGCCGCGGCCAGCCCGACGACGGTCCAGGTGTCCGTGCGGCTCAAGGCCGCCGCGGACTTCACGGTCATCGGCACCCCGCGCAACCGGCTCGACGCCCGCGACATCGTCACCGGCCGCAAGACCTTCGGCATGGACCTGCGGGTGCCCGGCGCGAAGCCGTGCATGGTGCGCCGGCCGCCGACGATCAACGGCACGGTCCGGTCGGTGCGCAACGCGGCCGCGGTGCGGGCCATGCCCGGCATCACCGACGTCGCGGTGATCACCTACGGCGTCGCGGTCCGCGGCGACACCTTCGGCCAGTGCGTCGACGCGTTGCGCGCGCTGGACGTCGTGTGGGGTCCCGGCACGGTCGACGGCGAGTCCGACGCCACCGTGCGCGCCAAGCTGAAGGCCGCCCAGCTGCCGCTCGCGGTGCCGCCGCTCGGCGCGCTGTCGGTCGAGGGCGAGTTCACCTTCGCCTTCGCCAGCAACGCGCCGCTCGAGCCGGACAACGCGATCGCCGACGTGCGTCCCGACCGCGCCGAGATCTGGTCGACGCTGAAGGTCCCGATCGACGCGAAGCAGGACATCGCCCGCCAGCTCGGGCTGCCGCAGGACAAGGTCGTCGTCCACGTGGTCACCGGCGGCGGGTCCTTCGGCCGGCACCTGTTCCACAACGTGGCCGCCGAGGCCGCGGAGATCTCGCAGAAGATGGGCAAGCCGGTCAAGCTGTCCTGGACCCGCACCGACGACTTCCGGCAGGGCCGTACCCACCCGATGTCGATCTCCCGGGTCCGCGCGACGCACCTGCTCGGCAACGTGCTCACCTACGAGCAGCGCCACGCCAGCACCCAGACCGACTTCAGCCACGGCCTCGGCGAGATGATCACCTCGACCGCGGCGGAGCTGCCGATCGGCGGCAACCTCAGCTTCGCCGAGGCGATCTTCCAGCTGACCCAGTCGGTGCCGTACAACTTCGGCGTCGTCACCCAGCTGCTCAACGAGGTCCCGCTGAAGTTCAACACCGGCAGCATGCGCAACATCTACTCGCCCAACGTCACCTGCGCGCGGGAGCTGATGGTCGACAAGCTCGCCGCGAAGCTCGGCAAGGACCCGGTGGCCTTCCGCCGCGAGTTCCTCAAGGACGAGCGGCTGCGCGCGGTGATGGAGCGGGCCGTCCAGGTTGGACAGTGGGGTCGGACGCTGCCGAAGGGTGTGGCGCAGGGACTCGGTCTGCACGCCGAGTACCGCGGCGCGGTCGCCACGCTGGTCGAGATCGACTGCCGGCCGGAGACGGTGAACCGCACGATCCCCGACGCGGTCACCGGCCCGCGCGTCACCAAGGCGACGGTCGTGGTCGACGCCGGGCTCCCGATCAACCCACGCGGCCTCGAGGCGCAGATGATCGGCGGCCTCAACGACGCGATCGCGCTGGCGCTCACGTCGAGCCTGCACATGAAGGACGGCATCCCGCTGGAAGGCAGCTGGGACAACTACTTCTACACCCGGCAGTGGAACACGCCGCCGGAGGTGCAGGTGGTCGTCATGCCGCCGACGACGGGCAACCCGAGCGGCGCGGGCGAGCTCGGCGTCGCGCCGAGCTTCGCCGCGGTCGCGTGCGCCTACGCCCGCGCCACCGGGACGATGCCGACGAGCTTCCCGATCAACCACGGCACGCTCAGCTTCGAGCCGTACCCGCTGCAGCCGTCCACCCCGCAGTCGCCGACCAACGGCCTCGACTCCGCCTTCTGAGGAGGCTTTCCGTGCCGCAACACACGTTCAAGCTCAACGGCACCCAGGTCACCGTCGACGTCGCCGACGACGTGCGGCTGCTGTGGGTGCTGCGCGACATCCTCGGGGTCACCGGGCCGAAGTACGGCTGCGGGCTCAACGTCTGCAAGTCCTGCACCTCGCACATCAACGGCAAGGCGTTCAACCCGTGCTCGGTGCCGGTCTCGCAGATCAAGCCGACCGACGAGATCACCACGATCGAGGGCCTGCCGGACACCGTCGGCCGCGACCTGCACCCGATGCAGGAGGCGTGGCTGGACAAGGACGTCTCGCAGTGCGGCTACTGCCAGCCGGGGCAGATCATGGCCGCGGTGGCGCTGGTGCGGAAGGTCAAGGCGGAGGGCCGCGAGATCACCGACGCCGACATCGACCAGCTGCGCAACATCTGCCGGTGCGGCACGTACACCCGGATCCGCGCGGCCATCAAGGACGGCGCCCAGCGCATGTGACCTGCCCACCGCGCCGCTGATTCGCCACCCTTTTCCCGGCTCCCGCCGCCCCGTTTCGGGGCCGCGGGAGCCGTGTTGCGCTCCTGACTTACTCAAGTCGGAAAATTTCTTAACCTCGTCAAGATCTTGCGACAAGGTCGCATGCTGTTGCATCCTGGTAACCGCTCAGTGACGCGTCTACGACACCCTGCCCACCGTCACCACCGTCACCCAGCCCTGACCCACCGAACCGGCGCCCGCCCGTCGGTGACCCCGGCCTGCCCTGCGACAGAACAGAAGGCGCCATGAAACGGACCAAGCTCGGCCGGCGGCTGACAGCCGGCATCCTCGCGGCGGGCCTCACCGTCGTCGGGATCGCGATCACCCCCGCCTCCGCGGCCAACGGCCCCCAGCCGCCCGCGGCACTCGCCGAAGTGCCGCTGAGCAAGACCGTCACGGCCAGCAGCGCGCTGCCCGGCTACCCCGTGACCAACGCCGTCGACGGCAACCAGGCCAGCTACTGGGAGAGCAACAACAACGCGTTCCCGCAATGGATCCAGGCCGACCTCGGCGCGACCAAGGCGGTCAGCAGGGTCGTGCTGAAGCTGCCGACGAACTGGGGGGCCCGCACGCAGACCCTCGCCGTCCGGGGCAGCGCGGACGGCGCGACGTTCACCGACCTCGCCGGCTCGGCCGGGTACGCCTTCGACCCCGCGAGCGCCAACACCGTCACGATCACGTTCACCGCGAGCACCCGCTACGTCCGGCTGAACATCACCGCGAACACGCAGTGGCCGGCCGCCCAGCTCTCCGAGCTCGAGCTGTACGGGCCGGACTCCGGCGGCGGTGACACCCAGCCGCCCACTGCGCCCGGCAACCTGTCCTACACCGAGCCGAGTGCCGGGCAGATCCGGCTGGCCTGGACCGCGTCGACCGACAACGTCGGCGTCACCGGCTATGCCGTCTACCGCAACAACTCCCTGGTGACGACCGTGGGGGGCACCGTGCTCACCTACACCGACGCGCAGTCGGCGACGGCCACCGCGGAGTACTTCGTGCGGGCCCGCGACGCGGCCGGCAACGAGTCGCCCGACAGCAACCGGGTCACCCGCGCGGGCCAGAACGCCGGCTCGAACCTCGCCGCCGGCAAGCCCATCGAGGCGTCGTCGACGGTGAACAGCTTCGTCGCCGCCAACGCCAACGACGGCAACGTCGCCACCTACTGGGAGTCCGCCGCCGGGTACCCGTCGACGCTCACCGTGAAGCTCGGCGCCAACGCCGACGTCACCTCGGTCGTCGTGAAGCTCAACCCCGACCCGGTGTGGGGACCGCGCACGCAGAACGTCGAGATCCTGGGCCGCGACCAGGCCGCCACCGGCTTCACCTCGCTGAAGGCCCGTGCCGACTACGCGTTCGACCCGACGACGAACCAGAACTCCGTGACCATCCCGGTCACCGGCCGCGCGGCCGACGTGCGGCTGCAGTTCTTCAGCAACACCGGCGCACCCGGCGGACAGGTCGCCGAGTTCCAGGTCATCGGCACCCCGGCACCCAACCCGGACCTGACCGTCACGGCGACCACCTGGACGCCCGCGTCACCCGACGAGGCCACCCCGATCACGCTGACCGCCATCGTGCGGAACGCGGGCTCGGCGGCCGCCGGCGCCACCACGGTCAACTTCAGCCTCGGCGGCGCGGTCGTCGGCAGCGCCCCGGTGGGCGCGCTCGCCGCGGGTGCCTCGAGCACCGTCTCGCTCGATGCCGGGACGCGGCCGATGGGCAGCTACACCGTCACGTCCGTGGTGGACCCGACCAACACGGTCATCGAGCAGAACGACAGCAACAACAGCTACACCGCGCCCTCGCCGCTCGTGGTCGCCCAGGCGCCCGGCCCGGACCTCGAGGTCCTCGCCATCACCTCCAACCCGCCGAACCCGGCCGTCGGCGCCTCGGTCACGTTCACCGTGGCGGTGCGCAACCGCGGCACCACCGGCGCGGGCGCCACGGTCACCCGGCTGACCGTGGGCGGCACCACGCTCAACACGAACACCGCGGCGATCGCCTCCGGCGCGACGGCCACCGTCGCGGTCAGCGGCAGCTGGACCGCCACCAGCGGCGGCGCCACGATCACCGCCACCGCCGACGCGACCAACGTCGTCGCCGAGACCAACGAGGGCAACAACGTGCTCTCCCAGGCGATCGTGGTCGGGCGGGGCGCCGCGGTGCCCTACGTCGAGTACGAGGCCGAGGCCGCCAGCTACCAGGGCACGCTGCTGGAGACCGACCCGCTGCGCACCTTCGGGCACACCAACTTCGCGACCGAGTCCTCCGGCCGCAAGTCCGTGCGGCTCAACAACACCGGGCAGTACGTCGAGTTCACCTCGTCGAACCAGTCGAACTCGATCGTGGTGCGCAACTCCATCCCGGACGCGGCCGGCGGCGGCGGCATCGACGCCACGATCAGCCTCTACGTCAACGGCACCTTCGCCCAGAAGCTGACGTTCTCGTCGAAGCACAGCTGGCTGTACGGGACCACCGACGACCCCGAGGGCCTGACGAACGCCCCGCAGGCCAACGCGCGGCGGCTGTTCGACGAGTCGCACGCGCTGCTGTCCTCGTCCTACCCGGCCGGCACGAAGTTCCGGCTGCAGCGCGACTCCGGTGACACGGCGTCGTTCTACGTCATCGACCTGATCGACCTGGAGCAGGTGGCGCCGCCCACGAGCCAGCCGGCCGGCTGCACCTCGATCACGGCCTACGGCGCGGTGCCGAACGACGGGCTCGACGACACGGCCGCGATCCAGCGCGCGGTGACCGACGACCAGAACGGCGTGATCGGCTGCGTGTGGATCCCGGCGGGCCAGTGGCGCCAGGAGCAGAAGATCCTCACCGACGACCCGCTGAACCAGGGGCCGTACAACCAGATCGGGATCAGCAACGTCACGATCCGCGGCGCCGGGATGTGGCACTCCCAGCTCTACACGCTGACCGAGCCGCAGAACGCGGGCGGCATCAACCACCCGCACGAGGGCAACTTCGGCTTCGACATCGACAAGAACACCCAGATCTCCGACATCGCGATCTTCGGCTCCGGCCGGATCCGCGGCGGGGACGGCAACGCGGAAGGCGGGGTGGGCCTCAACGGCCGGTTCGGCACCGGCACCAGCATCACCAACGTGTGGATCGAGCACGCCAACGTGGGTGTCTGGGTCGGCCGCGACTTCGACAACATCCCCAACCTGTGGGGTCCCGCCGACGGGTTGCAGTTCAGCGGCATGCGGATCCGCGACACCTACGCCGACGGCATCAACTTCACCAACGGCACGCGGAACTCCAAGGTGTTCAACTCGTCGTTCCGCACCACCGGTGACGACTCGCTCGCGGTGTGGGCGAGCCGGTACGTGAAGGACCCGAACGTCGACATCGCGCACGACAACCAGTTCCTCAACAACACCATCCAGCTGCCCTGGCGCGCGAACGGCGTCGCGATCTACGGCGGCTACGGCAACAAGATCGAGAACAACCTGATCTACGACACGATGAACTACCCGGGCGTCATGCTGGCGACCGACCACGACCCGCTGCCCTTCTCCGGCCAGACGCTGATCGCCAACAACGCGCTCTTCCGTTGTGGCGGCGTCTTCTGGGGCGAGCAGCAGAAGTTCGGCGCGATCACGCTGTTCGCGGCGAGCCGGGACATCACCGGGGTCACGATCCGGGACACCGACGTCAGCGACTCCACCTACGACGGCATACAGTTCAAGACCGGCGGCGGTACCGTGCCGGGGGTCGCGGTCACGAACGTCCGGATCGACAAGTCCAACAACGGCGCGGGCATCCTCGCCATGAGCGGCGCCCGAGGAAGCGCCACGCTGACGAACGTGACCATCACCAACTCCTCGACCGGCAACATCGTCACCGAGCCGGGCTCGGGCTTCGTGATCACGGGCGGCCAGCCGGCCCGGCAACCCCTCCACCTGGAGGCCAGGCCGACCACGGTGGGCTACCGGCCGGGCCAGTGACGCACCGGTCGTCGGGTCCCCGTCCGGGGGGCCCGACGACCGGGCGGGACCGCTTCACTGTCCACTTCAGACCGAGCTGGCCGCGACCGCGAGTGCCGCGGCGAAGTCGTGCGGGGCCTCCAGCGGGGTGAAGTGGCCGACGCCGTCGAGGTTGCGCAGCCGGGCGCCGACGAAGAACTCGTCGATCCGGTCGGCCCACGCGCGCGGGAACAGCGGGTCGTGCTCCGGCCAGAGCACGGTGGTGGGCACCGCGATCCGGTCCTCGGGGCGCGGCGGCCGCTCTGCCAGTGCCCTCGCGATCGCGCCGGAGCCGACGCGGTACCAGTTGACGGACGCGACGAACGCGCCCGGCTCGCCGTAGACCCCGGCTAGGTGCTCGTCGGGCAGCGTGAAGTCCGGGCCGGACCAGTGGGTCCAGAAGTGCCGCAGGTAGGTGTGGACCGCGTCCGGCCGGCCGTCGACGAGCTCCTCGGCGAGGTCGAGCTGGTGGAAGGACTGGTACCAGAACTCTCAGGATGACACTCCGTAGCAGGTGGCGACCGCGGCGGCGCGGTTGCGCAGGGAGGTGCGCAACCACTGCGGGGCCAGGGCTTCCGCGTTCGTGGCGAGCTGCCACAGCGCCCATTCGGCGTGTCTCGAATCTTGGAAGGTCACCTCCAGCCGCAGCCAGCCATCTGCGTCGGCTTCTTCAGCGAGGACGGCCAGCGCGGTGCCCACCAGGTCCTCCCGCCGCGCCGGGTCCACCCGTACCAGCACGGTGACTTGGTCGCCGCCGGCCCGAAACCGCGTGCTGCGTTCCTGCCAGGCCAGGTCCAGATCGACCCGGTCTGGTCGCTGTGCGGGTTCGGCGAGTTCCTTGGCGGCCAGGACCCGGGACAGCCGGTAGGTGCGGTCCGCGCCAGACCTCGTGGCCAGCAAGTAGCCCTGGTCGCGTACGGTGACCAGTCCGATCGGGTCCACCGTGCGCCATTTCGGGGCCTGGTCCACCGCCGCGTAGTGGATGCGCAGCTTGTGCCCGGCGAACACCGCGCGCCGAACCTCGGCCACGATGGAGTCAGGCACCTCCTCAGCGACCTGCCGGCGCGAGAGGAGGTCGGTCTCGGGGTCGATGAGCAATCGCTCGGCCACGCTGGCCGCGGTGTCCCGATAGCTTTCCGGTAGCGCGTCAACCACCTTGAGCATGGCCGAAGCGAGCGCCGAGCCGAGGCCGAATGCCTGCGCGCCGCGCCGCGATCCGGCGACCAGCAGGGCAAGGGCCTCGTCGTGATTCAGTCCGGTGAGCTCGGTCCGGAAACCGGGCAGCAACGCGAAACCGCCGTGCCGGCCGCGGTCGGCGTAGACCGGGACGCCGGCTGCGGACAGCGCCTCGATGTCGCGCAGCACGGTGCGGGTGGATACCTCCAGCTTGCGGGCCAGCGTGGTCGCGGACAGCCGACCGTGCTGGCGCAACAGCAGCACCAGCGATACCAACCGGTCGGCGCGCATGCGAACAATTTTACCCAAAATACACGACACAAGATGTCGTGATTCGTTGGGAGGCTTATCGACACGACGTCAAAGATGGTGGCTACCGAGCCGATGGACGTACGTACTCTCGATGAATCGAATGGAGCAGATGTGGCAGTGGAACGAACGGCGGTCAACCCGTGGACGTGGTCTGCGGAGCTGGGGTACAACCAGGGTGAGATCGTCTCCGGGCACACCCGGACCCTGTACTGCTCCGGGCAGACCGCGATGAGCGGCGACGGTAAGCCCCAGCATGCCGGTGACATGGCGGCGCAGTCGGCGCTGAGCCTCGACAACCTGGAGGCCGTTCTCGGCGAGGCCGGCATGTCCCTCGCGAACCTCGTCCGGCTCAACGTCTACACCACCGACGTCGATCTGCTTTTCCAGCACTACGGCGTGCTGGCGTCGCGGTTGGGGGCAGCCGGGGTGGCACCGACCACCACGATGCTCGGGGTGACACGGCTGGCGATCCCCGACCTGATGGTCGAGCTCGAGGGGACCGCCGTCGCGTGATGCGACCTCGGCGCCTCCGGTAGGGCTGCCGGCTGAACCGGCACGAGTAGCAGGCAGGTGGGTGATTTTCCGATGCTCAGGATGGTGACAATCGGCGTCTATGGCTTCGACGGCGAGTCCTTCCTGCAACGACTGCGGCACACGGACGTCTGCCTGCTACTCGACGTACGCCAGCGCCGCGGTGTCCGCGGACCCGAGTACGCCTGGGCGAACTCACGTCGGCTGCAGGCGGCCCTCGCCCAGGCCCGGATCGCCTACGAGCACCACCCCGAGCTCGCTCCAACCACCGAGCTACGCCAGCTCCAGTACGCCGAGGATGACCGCCAAGGGGTCGGCAAGCGCTCGCGCCGCGAGCTCGCCGCCGAGTACACCCGCCGCTACACCACCGAGATCCTCGACCGCGCCGATCTCACGCCGATCGTGTCGGCGCTGCCGAGCAGCGGGACCGCAGCGCTGCTCTGTGTCGAGCGCGACCCTGAGGCCTGCCACCGCTCGTTGATCGCCCGGCGGCTGACCGAGCAGCACCGCCTCACGATCGAGCACCTGCGCACGTCGTGACGCGCGAATTCCTCAGACGCGAGGTCATCGCGTACCCCTCGCGCCGCCCGGTTGTCTCATGCCGCACAGGACGCATCCTTACCAGCCGGTCCTTGCGCAGACCCGCACGGTTGATCATCCGGTCAGCCCGCTCGCCTACGACTGCGTGAGGCTCATCGTCCTCCGGCACGGCTCGGCGATCCTGCTCAGCGAGTTCGGGGTGAGCACATCAACGTCGGTGATGTGGTCGCACTGGGAGCAAACACACTGTGTGGCAGTGAGCCGGAGGTATCGATCACTGTCACCACGCTCTACCTCGACGCGACTCAGCCCGACCGTCGTGCCGCGCGGCTGGTGGTGCCGACCGCGGCGGCCGCGCAGGCGAGCAGGCCGGCCAGGGCGAGGAGCCCGCCGGTGATGGTGGTGGCGACGGCGATGCCGCCGACGAGCAGCGGCCCGCCGGCGTCGCCGAGCTCGCGGCCGACCTCGGCGCTGCCCATCGTCTGGCCGAGGCGCTCGGGCGGGGTGGCGGCGGCGAGCGCGGCGAACCCGAGCGGCGTGACGAGCCCGGTGCCGGCGCCGATGGCCAGCGCGGCGGGGAGGATGCCGAACAGGCCGGGCGCGAACGCGGCGACGACGAACCCGGCGGCGGCCAGCAGCAGGCCCGCCGCCATGCCGGCGCGGTCGGGCAGCCGGCCGGCGTCGCGGGCGCGGCCGGCCCACGGCTGGACGAGGGCGGCCGCGGCGGCCAGCAGCGAGACGGCGATGCCGGTGACCAGCGGGCCGAGGCCGGCGGTGGCGCCCCGGACGGGGAGGAACCCGACGCCGACCGCGAGGGCCGCGGTGGCCGCGGCGAGGGTGAGCGTGGGCCGCAGGAAGCCGGGGTGGGCCAGCCGGCGGGCGAGGTCGAGCAGGGTCTGGCGGGCGCGGGGCAGCGGCGGGACGGCCGGCACCGCGAGCGCGGCCCAGCCGGCGACCACGGCGGCGACGAGGGCGAGGGTGGTGAACAGCAGGGTGAAGCCGCCCAGGGCGATCAGCACGCCGCCGAGCAGCGGGCCGAGCGTGTAGCCGAGCCCCTTCCACGCGCCGTAGCTTCCGAACGCGCGGCCGTGCCGGGCGGTGGGCGCGAGCCTGGCCACCATCGCGCCCGCGGCGGGGGAGAACGCGGCGGCCGCGGCTCCCTGCGCGAACCGCGCGACCCCCACGAGCGCGGGGTCGCCGGCGAGCACGAACGCGCCGGACGCGAGCGCGAACGCAACCAGCCCGCCGAGCAGGACCGGACGCGGGCCGATCCGGTCGGCGAGCGTGCCGAAGACCGGCTTGAGCACGACCTCGGCGCCGTCGTACACCGCGAGCAGGATGCCCAGGGTGAGCAGCGAGGCGTGCTCGGACTCGGTGTAGCCGCCGAGGCTGGCGGCGATACTGTGCGCGCCGAAGGCGGTGACGAAACCCGCCCCGTACAAGGGCAGTACGGCGCGGTCGGGCATGCGCGCCAACCTACCCGACGCCGACCGCTACGGTTGCGAGGACGGTGCCGGCCGGCGGGCGGGAGTGACCACATGAGACTGGACGTGCTCGACCACGGGCACCGGCGCCGGGCCCGGCTGTTCCTGGCCACCGTGCGCCGGATGTCCGGTGTGGACATGCCGGACGTCGTGACGATGCTGCTGTACCGCCCGGACTTCTTCGGCCGGCCGATGCTCGCCCTCACGGTCAGCGCGATGCGCGGTCGGTCGTACTGGACCGCCGGCGAGCGCGAGTTCCTGGCCATGTCCACCGCCCGGCTCTTCGAGTGCCCCTTCTGCATCGACGCGCACACCGAGCTCACCCGCCTCGCCTCCCGGGGCTCGCTCGACCCGGACGACCCGGGCACGGCGCGCCCGGAGCTCGTCGCCGTGCGGGACTTCCTCGCCACGGTCACCCGGACCCCTGACCGCGTCGAGGCGGGCGGGATCGCGGGCCTGCCGGACCGGGCGGTCGCGGATGCGTTGCACGTCAACCTCGTCTGGAACACGATCAACCGGCTCGCCCACGCGTTCGGGTTCCGGTTGCGCGAAGGACAACTGCACGCCGGCACGCGGGCGCTGCACCGGTTCGGCTACCGGCTGCCCGGCTTCCTCCTGTCCGGCGGCACTCGCGGCGACCGCTCGGCGGGCCTGGTCGAGAACCTGCGGCGGACCGTGCTCGAGTCACCGGGCCGCACGGATCGGTCCATCCGCGCGGCCGCCGCGGCCGGCACCCCGCTCGACGAGCCGTGGCAGACCTACACCAGCACCGTCCGCGACGCGCCGCACCGGGTGACCGACGCCGACCTCGCCCGCCTCACCGCCGCCGGCCACTCGCAGGACGAGATCTTCGAGCTCACCGTCGCCACCGCCGTCGGCGCCGCCCTGCGCAGCTTCGAGGCCGGCCGCCGCGCGGTCCGGGCCGAGGCCTAGCGCTGGCGCAGACGGTCGATCTCGTGCAGGTCTGCCCGCTCGCCGGCGCCGTGGTGACCCTGCGGTTCTGGACGACCGTGAGCGACGGCCGGCACCAGGAGTCCTTCCGCACCGGCGTCGACGAGCACGGCACGAGCTACGCCGTGGCCAGCAGCCTCACGAAGCGCTGACCGGTCACGCCGCGACGTCCGCCAGCCGGGCCGGCTCGACGGGGGAGCAGCCGCCGAGGAACGCGGCGACGATCTCGGCGCACAGGTCGGGGAGTGCCGCCGCGATGTGGTAGCCGTCGACCGGTAGCACGAGGAAGCCGTAGGAGTCACGGACCTCGGCGTTCCACACGTCCTGCGAGGCGCCGTCGGCGATCGGGCGGTACCGCCTGGACAGGTGCGGCACCCAGGCCGTCCACGAGCGGGCCGACTCCGCCATGCCGTGCACCAGCAGCACGGTCTCCGGCTCCGGTCCCCACAGGTCGGCGTGGCACTCCTCGGCGGAGTACATCGTGCAGGCGTCGCTTGTCTCGATGGCGGGCATTGCCCCAAGCCTCCCGGTCGGTGAGCGCGGTCGTTGACAGGCCATATGACATATCATATATTCTCGCCACCGGTGCGCTCACTCGAGCGAAATGGGCACCGGCTAGTGGTTGGCAGGGTGAGCGTGGCATCGACGTCTACGCGGGAATCGTGCTTCTCATGTTCTTCGCCACCGTGCTGCTCGCCGTGATGCAGGCGATCGAGCGGCGGGTCATGCACTGGAACACCAACCCGGCCGCGATCATCGCCGCGGCGGCCGACGAGTCCATCAAGGGCGTGGTGGCCCAGCCGGTGATCGCCGACGGTGCGGACTGGCTGCACCGGATGCGCCCGCGGCGCGCGGTCGATGAGCAGCTCCCGGGGGTTCTTCCTGCGCAACGCCGACCTGATGACCCGCTACCGCCCGATCGACCACGTGCACCGGTTCGCGAAGCACCTCGTCTGCACGCCACCCATCACCCGTTCCGCGCAACCACTCTGACCGAGAGGTGTCACATGAACCGTGCTCGCGCACCAAGGTTGGCCGCGGCACTGTCGGCGGTCGTGCTCGTCGGGCTCGCCGCGTGTGGGCAGGACACCGCCGCCGGCCCCGGGGCCCTGACGCCGGTCACCATCGTGATCGGCAACACCATCAACTTCGCCGCGCCGCATGTCGCGCTGGAGAAGGGATTCTGGAAGGACGAGGGTCTCGATGTCGACCTCGTCAACATCCAGCACGGGGCGCCGACCGCGCTCGCGTCGATGATCCAGGGCGACTCGTTCATGGCCTTCACCGGTGGGCCGACGGTCATCGCGCCGATCGCCGAAGGTGCCCCGCTCCAGCTGCTCGTGACGGTGGGTCTCGGCTACTCGGTCGAGCTGACCGGGCGGGCCGAGTTCCTGAAGGACCGGGGGATCACCGCGGACTCGTCCATAGCGGACAAGGTGAAAGCGCTGCGTGGCGCCAGGCTCGGCTACGACACGCCCGGCGGGTCCATGGACCGCTTCTACCGCCACATCCTCGGGCGGTACGGCCTGGACGCGGACAAGGACACCACGATGATCGCGCTGAACAACCCGCAGGGCGAGATGGCCGCCCTGCGCCAGGGCAAGATCGACGTGATGGCGGGATCGCCGCCGGTCGGCGTGACCGCGGAGTTCGAGGGCGCGGGCACGTTGTTCCTGCGCCCCTCCGAGGTGCCGGGACTGAAGGACTACCCGTACCTCATCGGCTCGACGACCAAGAAGCAGCTCGCCGACCGGCCGGCGCAGCTCGAGGGCGTCATCCGCGGGCTCCAGCGGGCCTTCGACTTCCTCGGTTCGGACCCGGACGCGTGCAAGGCGATCGTCCGGAAGTCCTTCCCGGACATGAGGCAGGAGGCCTTCGACGCGGCGTTCAAGGACGTCCTCCCGGTGATCCCCGACTCGCCGCTCATCACGAAGAAGTCGTTCGGCGTGCTGGCCGACTTCGAGCGGAGCAACGGCTCGAAGGCGGACTTCGACTACGCCGCGATCGTGCCGGCGGACTTCGTCACCAAGGCACTCGGAAAGGAACGGTGACCATGCCGACGGTGCTGCTCCCGGACGGCGCGGAGCTCAACTGCCTGGTCGACGACTTCCGCTGGCCGTGGGAGGAGTCGGTCCCGGTCTTCATGGTGCACGGGTTCGGCCGCAACGCGCGCTTCTGGGACTGCTGGGTGCCGCGGGTCGCCGGGGCGCACCGGGTCTACCGGCCCGAGATCCGCGGCTGCGGCGAGTCCCCCGTGCCGCCCCGGGACTTCGAGTTCGAGGCGGCGGACCTGGCCACCGACCTCCTGCACGTGATGGACCGGCTGGAGCTGGAGCGGGTGCACTGGGTGGGCGAGCACTCCGGCTCCCTGCTCGGGATGCTGGTCGCCCTGGCCGAGCCGGCGCGGATCGCGAGCCTGGTCCTGTGTGACGCCCCGACGCACATTCCCCGCCGCATCCACGACGACGTGTACCCGATGGGCGAGCCCAGCACCGCCGCGGCACTGGAGAAGTACGGCGTCGCGCAGTGGTGCGCCAAGACCATCGACTACCGGCTCGACACCCGCCACGCCGACCCGCGCCTCGTCGACTGGTACGTCGAACAGATGGGGAGGACACCCGTCCACGTGGCCGCCGGCCTGACCAACTGCTTCGGCAGGGTCAGCATCGCCGACCGGGTCGAGGAGGTCGCGAGCCCGACCCTCCTGCTGATTGGCGGCGCCAGCGGCTGGGTCGCCGAGCAGCAGGTCGCCTCGGCGGCCCGGCTGCCGCACGCGCGCTCGGTCGTGTTCGACGAGTACGGCCACGGGGTCAACCTCCTGGCCCCCGACCGGTGCGTCGACGCGGCCCTCGAGTTCTGGCGGGACCTGGACGGCTGAGCGGCCCGTCTCGGCCAGAACTTCGCCGTGCGGAGCGCCGAGAGCGAGGGCGCCGGCGGTACGTGAACCGGCGCCCTCGCAGCGCCGAGTAGCGTCACGGCCCCGAACGCGATATCGGTTGGCGTGCGACAGCCGAGCGAAGGGATCACCCATGACCAGCGTCGAGCCTGAGACCCAGCATCATCCCGTCGTCGCGTTGACCCGGGAGCGGCGGGCGACGGATCTCCAGCTGCGGGTGGCGGACAAGATCACCTCGTTCGCCGGGTCGATGCCGTTCGTCTACCTGCACGCGGGCTTGTTCGCGGCCTGGATGATCCTCTTCGAGGCCAGCCCGTGGCCGACGCTGACCCTGGTGGTGTCGCTGGAGGCCATCTTCCTGTCGACGTTCGTCATGATCGGCCAGAACCGCCAGTCCGCCTTTCAGCAGGCGAAGGCCGACCATGACTTCGTCGAGCAGGAGCTAGAGCTGAAGACGAACACCGAGCTGACGCGTGCCGTGCACGCGATGACCACGGAGCTCCACCGCCGCCTGGTCGAGGACCCCGACCGGCGCTAGCGCCGGCTCAGCGCGAGCTTTCCGGGATGTGGTCGATGGCGTAGACGACCTGGACGGCGAGATCGCGCGAGGCCTTGTCGCCGAGCTTGGAGTTCTTCCGCAGGACTTCCTGGACGAACGTGACCCGCTGCTCGTAGCGCGAGACGAACTGGACATCGCTCATGCGGTGCTCCTTGAGGGGTTTGCCGGAGAGGCTGGCACCGCGAACTGGGATGTCGTCATGTCCGGAGAGTCTCAGTGTACTCACTCGGCGGCTGCCAGCTCCGCCAGGCCGCCGCCCTGACGTGTGCGGACCGGCGCCTCCGCTGACGGCGCGCGGACCAGCTCCTCGAGCTGCCGGACGATGGCCGCCGGTGGGATCGCCTGCGGCCGGGCGAACACCCGCAGCAGCGTGTCCACGGACTGCTCGACGGTGAACCGCGTGCCGGCGTCCTGCCGGGCGGCCGGCGGGAACGGCCCGCTGTCGACGGCCTCGCGGATGCCCCACGCGAGCGCCTCGGCGTTGTCCGGCTTGACGAGCATCACCCCGCCGCAGTCGGTCTCGGGAAGGCCGCCGTCGTCGGACGCGATCACCCAGCAGCCCGAGTGCTGCGCCTCGATCGAGACGATGCCGAAGGTCTCGTGCCAGTACTGGCTGTTGGACGGCATCACCACGATGTCGTGGTCGGCCATCAGGGCCGCCATCGTGGCCGGGGTCCGGCAGGTGTCGACCACGGAGATGCCGGGATGCTCGCCGAGCAGCCGCTCGATGATCTTGCCCTGCGGCTTGTCCGCGCCCGCGGTCGTCGCGGTGAACGTGAGGTCGACGTCCTGCTCGATGATGTCGATGTGCAGGGTCTCCAGCAGCGTGTAGACGCCCTTCTCCGGGCTCAGCCGGCCGGCGAACAGGACCCGGGTCTTGCCGGACACCCGGCGCGGCCGGGGCTGCGTGGCGAAGCACGGCTCGGCGAACGGGTAGACGACGTTGATCGTCTCGACGTCGACGTCGAGGTATGCCGACCACAGCTCGGCCGCGTACCGGCTGGTGGCGATCAGCGCGCGATCCCTGGTCCCCTCGACGGCGAACGCCTTCTGCTCCTCCCGGATGGGCGGCGGGTTGTGCAGGATCAGGAACGCCGGGTGCCTCGTCGCGACCGGGTGGGGCTCGTTGACGAAGACGACGGTGCCCTCGAGCGCGCCGATGTCGGCCACGGCCGGCAAGGACAGGAACGGGATGTCGGTGAACTCGTCCCTCCCGTCGCCGGTGCCCAGGCCGATGGTGACCACCTGCGCGGGTATGCCGCGCCGGGTCAGCTCCCGGACCTGGCCGACGGTGTAGTTCTCGGAGCCGCCTGTGCCGGCGGGGAGCGGGTTTCCCGGGGACCAGATGAACGAGATCAACGTGTGCTGCCTACGATTCCACAGTGGACATACCGACCGCGGGCCGGTCGGCGGCGCAGTTCAATCCTTCGGCGAATGCTCGGAAACGGTGCTCGGACCCAGGATGTCGGCGGGAACCACGACATGACTGACTGGGACGGTCACCGGACAGTAGCACGTGCGATGACCCCGCCGGCCGGACTGAGTCGGTGCTCACCCGCCGGCCGGGCGGTCGGGGATCAGGACCGCCAGGTGTGCACCGGCTCGTAGCCCAGCACCCGGCGGGCCTTGTCGATGGACAGCAGCGTCTCGTGCGGGCCGAACTCCCGCTTGCGCGGTACGTCGGGGTACACCTCGGCGAGCAGCTCGTCGTTGGGCCTCGACATCACCGTGTCCGCGTTGGCGATGACGAACACCTCGAAGCCGGTGCCGTCGTGGGCCAGCGCCCGGCGGACCGCCTGCGCGCCGTCGCGCGCGTCGATGTAGGACCACAGGTTCCAGCTGCGGAGCCGGGCATCGGCGTCGAACGACGGGAAGGCGGCGTAGTCGGCGGGCTCCATGACGTTGGAGAACCGCAGGCCGATGATCTTCAGCGCCGGGTCCCAGCGGCAGAACTGCGCGGCCATCTGCTCGTCCAGGAGCTTGCCGAGCGAGTAGGCGGTCTCCGGCCGGCCGGGGTACTCCTCGTCGACCGGGACGTAGGGCGGCGGGGTGTCGAACGGCAGCCCGAGCACGGTCTCGCTGGAGGCCCACACGACGTTGCGGATGCCGGCCAGGCGCGCCGCGGCGAACACGTTGTACGTCGACGGCACGTTGTTGGCGAACGTTGCCGCGTTGCCGGCGACCCCCGGGCCGGGGATGGCCGCCAGGTGCACGACCGCGTCGACCCCGTCATGACGCGCGTCGATGCCGGTCAGCGCCTCGACGACCTGGCCGTAGTCGGTGAGGTCGACCCGGGTGTGCGGGCAGACCGGCTCGGCGGGCGGCGCCAGGTCGAGGTTGTGCACCTCCCAGCCGTGCTCGAGCAGCTCGGCCACGACCGCCCGGCCGAGCTTGCCGCTTCCACCGGTGACCGCGACGCGCGCCATCCAGCCTCCTCGTTGTGCCGACAGGGCGAGGACAGGCTACGGCCCGCGGCTACACGTCCCGGCGGCCCGCCCGGCCGGTGAGCGTCTCGACCAGCGTGCGGGCGATGGCGGTCTGGCCCGCCAGGGTCGGGTGCACCCCGTCCTCGCCCTGCAGGCCGGGGTCGGCCGGCATGCCGAACGTGGCGACCAGGTCGACGAGCGGGCCGTCGAGCTCGCGCATCGCGGTGGCGAGGGCACCGATGTCGTCGTTGCGCCAGGTCGAGCCGCCGAACCGGAACGCCGGGAACCCGGCCACCCGGTCCTCGTGCACCGGCACCGGGGTGAGCCACACCCAGCTCGCGGCCGGCGCGATCGCCCGCATCCGCGCCAGGTTCGCGACGCTCGCGGTCGGACCCACCTGCGGGACGGTCGGCTCCGGCCCGACCCGGGTGACGTCGTTGCCGCCTAGCGCGCACAGCACCCAGTCCGGCTTGGTGCCGGCGACGGTGGCCGGCCAGCGGCGCAGCACCATCGTCGTCGTGTGCGCGGACAGGCCGCCGTTGACCACCCGCACGCCCAGCTCCGGCCGGCGCTGCTCGAGCAGGTACCGCAGGATCTCCGCCCACGACTGCAGGTCGTCGGTGACGCTGTCGCCGACCGCGAGCACCGTCTCCCCGGCGGCGAACGGGAGCCCGTCGACGCGAGCGGCGAACGCGGCGTCGGCGAGGAGGTCCCTCGCCGCGGACTCGGCCCGCGCGGCGAACCCGGCGCGGACGGACTCGTACTCGGCCGCCGTCAACCCGAACACCGCCGGCAGCGCGTCGGTCATCCCCGGCAGGTAGCCGTAGAGCTTGTCCAGGTGGGTGTACTGCAACCAGCTCGTGGTCATCGCTGCTCCTCGGAAGGCTTGGTGGGACGGGAGAACGGCGGCATCCCGGCCAGCAGGCCGCCGTCGACGGGCACGATCGCGCCGGTGACGAACTCCGCGCCCGGCCCGCACAGCCAGACCGCGGCGGCCGCGACCTCCTCGGGCCGGCCGAGCCGCCGCGCCGGCACGGACGCGGCGACGTGTTCCCGGGCCACCGGGCCGGCCCGGTCGAGGTTCTCGGTGTGGATGGGGCCCGGCTCGAGCGCGTTGACCCGGATGCCGGCGGCCGCGTAGTCGAGGGCCGCGGTGCGGGTGAGGCCGACCAGGCCGGACTTGGCCGACACGTAGCCGGCCAGGCCGCCCACCGGCCACTGCGCCGCCGTGGAGGACATGTTGACGATCGCCCCGCCGCCCCCGGCCAGCATCGCGGGGATCTGGAACTTCATCGCCAGGAACACCCCGCGCAGGCTGACCGCGATCGCGCTGTCGAAGTCCGCGACCGCGACGTCGGCGAGGGGAGTCGGGCCGTGCCCGCCGCCCGCGGCGTTGTTGACCGCGACGTCGAGCCGGCCGTACGCGCCGACGGTCTGCTCGACCAGCCGGCTGACCGAGTCCGCGTACCGCACGTCGGTGGGGACGACGATCGCGCTCCCGCCGCGGCCGGTGATCTCCTCGGCCACGGCGTGCAACGCCTGCTCGTCCCGCGCGGCGAGCACGACCTTGGCGCCGGCTTCGCTCATGGCCCTGGCCGTCGCCGCGCCGATGCCCCGGCTGGCGCCGGTGACGAGCGCGACGCGGCCCTCGAGGGAACGGTTCGTTGTCGACATGTCGGCCTCAGGGCCGGCTCGGGCGGCCGGGGATCGGCGGCGCGCCGGGCGTGCCGGCGACGAAGCTGGTGTGCACGTGCGCCACCCGCCAGCCGTCGGTCTCCCCGCGCAGGACGATCGTGGCGCGCAGGGCCTGGGGCACCGGGTGTCCCTGGTAGGTGCCCTCGCCGGTCTGCAGGGCCAGGACGACGGCGTGGTCGCCGTGCTCCTTGACCCGCGGGTCCTCCAGGCGCAGCGCCGAGTAGCGCAGCGCGCCGCTCGCGTGCCGGTCCAGCCACTCGGCCCGGCTGAGGACGAACCCCAGCGGGCCGACGCCGGCGAAGTCGTCGGTCAGCAGCGCGTCGATCGTGGCGGCGTCCCCGCCGGCCTCCGCGGCCACCCAGGCCGCCGCGGCGACTCCCGCGTCCTCGTGCGTGTCGTTCATGATCTTCTCCTGTCCGTGTCGTTACTGGTCACGACGCTAGGACGGTTGGCGCGCGGGCGAATCAGCAAAGTTGCCAGTCACGTGCGGCGGGCACGAGACAGGCACTAGCCTCGGCGCATGCTGCACGGGCGGGCCAAGGAGCAGGCCGCGGTCGGCGCCCTGCTCACCGAGGCCCGGGCCGGCGCCGGTGGCGCGCTGGTCCTGCGGGGCGAGCCCGGCATCGGCAAGAGCGCGCTCCTCGACCACGCCGCGGCGCACGCGGCCGGCATGCGGGTGCTGCGGACCGCGGGGGTCGAGCCGGAGCTGGACCTGGGCCACGCGACGATGCACCGGCTGCTGCTGCCGCTGCTGGACGGTGTCGGCCGGCTCCCACCCGCCCAGGCCGACGCGCTCGACGCGGTGTTCGGGCGGTCGCGGGCACCGGCCCCGGACCGCTTCCTGGTCGCGCTCGCGACGCTCACGCTGCTGTCCGACGCCGCGCAGGACCGGCCGCTGCTGTGCCTGGTCGACGACGCGCACTGGGCGGACCGGCCGTCGCTCGACGTGCTCGCGTTCGCCGCCCGCCGGGTGGGTGCCGAGCCGATCGCGCTGGTCGTCGCGGCCCGCTCCGACGCGCACCGGGCCGGGCCGCTCGCCGGCCTGCCGGAGCTCCCGCTCGCCGGGCTCGACCGGGCGTCCGCGCGCCTGCTGCTGGGCGAGCGCGGTGGCACTCCCGCCGACGAGGACCTGCTGCTGCGCACCGCGGCGGGCAACCCGCTGGCGCTGCGGGAGCTGCCCGCCGGCATCCCCGCGGGCGGCCCGACCGGCGAGCCGCTGCCGCTGGTCGACCGGCTGCAGGAGGCGTTCCTCGACCGCCTGCGCCATCACGGTGCCGGGGCGCGGCGGCTGCTCCTGCTCGCCGCGGCGGACGGGACCGGCCGGCCCGCCGTGCTGCTCCGGGCCGCGGCCACCGAACCGGGCGCCATACTGGACGAGCTGGGCGACCTGCTCGTCACGAGCGGCTCGACCGTCGCGTTCGGACACCCGCTCGTCCGCTCGGCGGTCTACCACGCCGCGAGCCCGGCCGAGCGCAGGGCGGCCCACCTCGCGCTGGCCGCCGCGCTCGCGCCGGACCCCGCCGACCAGGACCGCAGGGCGTGGCATCTCGGGCAGGCAGCGGACGGTCCGGACGAGACGGTCGCGGCCGAGCTCGAGCGGGCAGCCGAGCGGGCGATCCGCCGGGCCGGGCCCGCCGCGGCGGCGTCCGCGCTCGCCAGGGCCGCCGAGCTGACCCCGCCCGGCCCCGACCGGGCCCGCCGGCTGACCGCGGCGGCCGCCGCGTCATGGCACGGCGGGGACGCCGCCCGCGCGGTCGACCGGCTCGACCTGGCCGAAGCGCAGGCACCGGCCTCCCGGACGTCGATCGCGATGCTGCGGGCGCTGATCGAGCTGCGCGCCGGCAACCCGGCCGACGCCCTGCGACTCCTGCGGCCCGTCGCCGCCGACGCCCTGCGCGCGGGCCCGGCCACCGCGATCGAGCTGCTCATGCTGTTCGGCGAGGCCGGCTACCACGCCGACGACGCCGAGGCGTGGCGCGAGGTCACCGACGCCGTCGAACGGATGCCGCTGACCGGGGACGACCCCGACCACGCGCTGCTGCGGCTCGCCCGCGCGGTCGGCCGGGTCCGCCTGGGCGCCCCACCCGGGCTGGCCGACGGCGACCTCGCGGCCGTCGAGCAGCTCACCGATCCCGGCCGGCTGTGCTGGGCGGGCGGCATGGTCTGGGGGCTCGGGGACCGGGCACGCAGCCGGTGGTTGCGGCGCAGGGCGATGGAGCGGGCCACGGCCGTCGGCGCCATCGGCACCCTGGCGTGGGTACTGGAGTTCGTCGTGGTCGACGAGCTGGCGGCCGGCCGGCTGCGGGCCGCCGAGGCACACGCCGACGAGGGGCACCGGCACGCCGTGGAGACCGGCCAGCCCAACCTCGGCTGCTGGTTCCGCGGCGTCCTCGCCACCCTCGCGGCGCTGCGAGGGCGGGAGGCGGACGCGCGGGAGCTGGCCGACGAGGTCCTCGCCGACGCGGTCGGCCGCAACCTCGTCGCGGCGACGGCGCTGGCCAACCGGGCGCTCGGCCTGCTCGACCTCGCCGCGGGCCGGGCCGAGCAGGCCGTCGGGCACTTCCGCCCGCTCGACGGTCCCGCCCACCCTGGTCTGGTCCTGCAGAACGTCCCGGACTTCGTCGAGGCCGCCTACCGGCTCGACCGGCCGGAGCAGGCGGCCGAGCCGCTCGGCCGCTACACCCGCTGGGCGGAGGCGACCGGGTCCCCGGACCTGCGCGCGCTCGCCGCCCGCTGCCAGGCGCTGAGCGGGGTGGGCGACGTCGAGGACGCGTTCCGGCGCGCGCTGGCCCTGCACCCGGTGGGGGAGCAGCCCCTCGAGCGGGCCCGCACCCAGCTCCTGTTCGGCGAGTACCTGCGCCGCGTGCGCCGCAAGTCCGACGCCAAGGCACAGCTGCGGGCCGCGCGGACGACGTTCAAGCACCTCGGCGCGACGGCGTGGGCCAACCGCGCCGGCGACGAGCTCCGCGCCACGGGGGAGACCGCCGCCGATCCCACCCCCGACGCGCTCGCCGCGCTGACCCCGCAGGAGCTGCGGATCGCCACCGCGGTCGCGGACGGCGCCACGAACCGCGAGGTCGCCGCGCAGCTGTTCCTCAGCACCCGCACGGTCGACTACCACCTGCGGAAGGTGTTCCAGAAGACCGGGATCAGCGCACGCGGCGAGCTGATCCGGCTCACCCTCTCGGGCCCGGACGGCCCGGCCGGTGGCCTCGGCTGAGCGGTCAGGTGTTCCGTTTGGTGAGGGCGACGAGGTAGCGGCAGGTCCGGCCGGTCGGGTTGACGAACGCGCACGCGGACGGCGGGCCGAGCTGGAGGCAGTCGCCCGCGTCGAGCTGGTGCTCGACCTCGCCCTCGCGGAAGACCAGCCGCCCGTCGAGCATCCAGATCTGCTGGTGGATGAACGCGTAGACGTCGGCGGGGAACACGATCTCCGCGCCGGCCGGCAGCTCGACCTCGACGAGCTCCAGCGGCCCGCCGGTGGCCGGCGACACCGCGCGACGGCGGTAGCCGGTGGCCGGGTCGACCCACGTCGGCTGGTCCGCGGCCCGCACGAGCCGCCGGTCGTCGCCCTCGGCGCGGGCCACGAGCTCGGACAGCGTCAGGCCCAGCGCGGCCGACAGGCGGCCGAGCAGCGCGGCGGTCGGCTGGGCCTCGCCACGCTCGATCTTGGCGATCATCGCCCGGGACACGCCGGACCGTTCGGCGAGGACGGTGACCGTGAGCTCGCCGGCGAGCCGGGCGGCGTGCAGCGTGGCGGCGATGGACACGGACAGCGGATCCGACATGAGTTCACCATAGTGCCGTCTGCCGCTACTATCGTGCGCATGAGCGGTGGGCAGCTGATCCGGGACGCCTCGGCGCGCGACGCGGACGCGTGCGCGGCGATCTACGCCCCGTACGTCACCGGCACGGCGATCACGTTCGAGAGCGACCCGCCTTCGCCGGCGCAGATGGCCGAGCGCATCGCGGCGGCCGCGCGCGAGCACGCCTGGGTCGTGCTCGAGGCCGACGGCCGCGTCGTCGGTTACGCCTACGGCGGCCCGTACAAGTCCCGCGCGGCGTACCGCTGGTCGTGCGAGGTGAGCGTCTACCTCGAGCGCGGCCGGCGGCGGACCGGCGGCGGCCGTGCGCTCTACGACGCGTTGTTCTCCCGGCTCGCCGCGCGCGGCTTCCGCACCGCCGTCGCGGGGATGACGCTGCCGAACGAGGCGAGCGTCGGGCTGCACCGCGCGCTGGGCTTCGAGCCGGTGGGGACCTACCGCCGCATCGGCTGGAAGCACGGCGCCTGGCACGACGTCGCCTGGACCCAGCGGCCGATCACCCCGAACACGGACGAACCGCCCGACGATCTTCGGTGATCCGCCGCCGCGAAGGTTGATCGACAACGAATTGGGCATACCTGTGCCGGGTTGGCGTGTTCTACCCGCGAGAAGGGCGCTCATGGCGGATCATCCACGCATGGTCAACACAGGGACGCCGGCACTCTGGGATCCGGGGCGAGTCGCCGTCGGGGTCGTCGCCGCGGTGTTCTTCCTGGCAGGGGTGCTCGGGCTGGTGTCCGGCGCCAGCTTCGGCGTCCCGGTCGCGGCGGGCAACGACGCCGTCCACCTGGCGCTCGGCGTCACCGGGCTGGCGATGGCCAGGAGCGCCCGCGGCTCGCGGACCTTCCTCATCGCGGGCGGGGTCGTGTACTTCCTGTGGCACTACGGCGGCGCCATCGTGCTCACCAACGGAACCGCACCCATCTCGCTGGACACGGTCAACGACTGGCTGAACCTGTGGCTCGCGGTGAGCATGATCGCGCTCGCCTGCCTCGTCGGGGACCGGCGCCGCGAACCCAGCACCGAGACCGGCCGCGAGTCCCAGCTCTCGCTGACGTGGCGCGAGGTCCGCGCGTCCACCGCCGGCCCGACCGCGCGGCCACGCCGCCCCCGGCCGGCCGCCGGCAGCCGCCCGCCCGCACCCGGCCGGAGCGTGTACTTCTAAAGCTGTCGATTGGGCACGGGCTCGTTCGCCGTAGTGGTGAGGGCGTCATCCCGGACGCCCGCCACGGCGAAGGAGTGACATGCGCAAGCTGCTGGTGACCACGTTCGTCTCGCTGGACGGGGTGATGCAGGGCCCGGGTGGGCCCGACGAGGACCGCGACGGCGGGTTCGAGCACGGCGGCTGGGCGGTGCCGCACTTCGACGAGCAGCTCATCAAGCTCATGGCCGAGCTGACCGGCCAGGCCGGCGCGCTCCTGTTGGGGCGCAAGACCTACGACACGTTCGCCGCCGCCTGGCCGCTGGCCGAGGCCGACGACCCCATCGGGGCGAAGCTCAACAGCATGCCCAAGTTCGTCGCGTCGCGCACACTGTCCACTGTGTCCTGGCGGAACTCGACGCTGCTCACCGGCGACGTCGCCGACGCGGTCGGCGCGCTCAAGCGGGGCGCGGGCGCGGAGATCCAGGTCCACGGCAGCGGCGAGCTGGTCCAGACGCTCGTCGCGCACGACCTCGTCGACGAGTTCCACCTGCTGGTCTTCCCGGTGCTCGTCGGCTCCGGCAAGCGGCTCTTCGGGGCGGGCACGGTCCCGGCCGGCCTCACCCTCGTCGACACCTGGACGTCGGCCACCGGTGTCGTCGTCAGCAGGTACGCGCGGGCCGGCGCGGTCCAATACGGTGCGATGGGCCCCGAGACCGGGAACTGGTGAGGAGCAGCGATGCCGCAGTACGCGATTCTGATCTACGAGAAGGAGACCCCGGGCGGCGTTGCCGACATCCCGCCCGAGGTGATGGAGGCCAACATGCGGGCGGGTGAGGAGATCGCCGCGATGGGCGTGACGGTCGTGCACGAGCAGGCGCTGGAGCCGAGCGCGGCCGCCCGGACGATCCACAAGGACGGCCTGGTGACCGACGGCCCGTTCATCGAGAGCAAGGAGGTGATCGCCGGATTCTTCGTGGTGGACGCCACGGACCTCGACCAGGCGATCGCCATCGGCAAGCTGCTCCCCATCATGGACGGCGCCGTCGAGGTGCGCCCGCTGCTCACGCAGTGACCTCGGTCCGGCAGGCGGTCGCCGACGCGCACCGTCGCGAGTGGGCCACGGTGCTCGCCGCGACGGTGCGCGTCGCCCGCGACCTCGACCTCGCGGAGGAGTGCGTCCAGGACGCCTACGCCGCCGCGCTCGACGCGTGGACCCGCGACGGCCTGCCGGCCCGGCCGGGCGCGTGGCTCACCACCGCGGCCCGGCACAGCGCGCTGGATGCGTTGCGCAGGGCCACGACGCTGCGGTCGAAGCTGCACCTGCTCGTGGAGCCGGAGGCGGCCGACCCGGAGGTCCCGGAGGTCCCGGTCGTTCCCGATGACCGGCTGCGGCTGGTCTTCCTGTGCTGCCACCCGGCGCTGGCCACCGAGGCACAGGTCGCGCTCACCCTGCGGCTGGTCTGCGGCGTGCCGACGCCGGACATCGCGGACGCGTTCCTGGTGCCGCAGTCGACGATGGCGGCCCGGCTCACCCGGGCGAAGAAGAAGGTCGCCGCGGCACGGATCCCGTTCCGCATGCCCGCGGCCGCCGCGCTGCCGGACCGGCTGGACGCGGCTCTCACGACGATCCACCTGCTCTTCACCACCGGCCACACCGCGCCCGCGGGACCCGCATTGGCCAGGACCGACCTCGCGGAGCACGCCCTGGACCTGGCCCGCATGCTCCACCGGCTGATGCCCGACGAGCGCGAGGTGCGCGGACTGCTCGCGCTGCTCCTCGCCAACCACGCCCGCCGGGCCACCCGCACCGCGGCCGACGGCCGCCTGCTGCTGCTGGCGGAGCAGGACCGCGCGACCTGGGACCAGCAGGCCATCGCCGAGGCGCACGACCTGGTCCCGGGCGCGCTCCGCGGCGGCAGCCCCGGCCGGTTCGCCCTGCAGGCCGCCATCGCGGCACTGCATGCCACCGCGCCGGCCTATGCCGACACGGACTGGCCCCAGATCCTGCAGGTGTACGACGAGCTGGTGCGGGCGTGGCCGTCGCCGGTGGTCGCGCTCAACCGGGCGGTCGCGGTCGCGATGGTCAGCGGGCCGGCCACCGCGCTTGCGGAGGTCGAGGCGCTGGAACGGGACGAGCGCCTCGCCGGCTACCGCTACCTCCCGGCGGTCAAGGCCGACCTGCTGCGCCGGCTGGGCCGGCCGGCCGAGGCCGCGCTGGCCTACGAACGCGCGCTCACCCTCACCGGCAACGACGCCGAGCGCGCGTTCCTCACCGGCCGCCTCGCCGAGACGACCTGACCAGGCGCAGGCGCGGGCCTGGGCCGCCGCGGCGGCCGGGTGTCATCCCAGAAACGCCGCGATGGTCTTCGTGAACCAGGTCGGGTCGTCCAGCCAGGGGAAGTGGGCGGCACCCGGCTGGGTGGAGAGCGTGGCGTTCGGGAACAGGCCGGCCAGCTCGGCCACCACGCGCGGGGGGCTGTTCAGGTCGACCTCTCCGGCGAGCAGGAGAACCGGCGCCTCGAGGGTCGCCAGCGCGGCGCGGGTGGCCTCGGGGTCGAAGGCGCCCTCGGAGCCGAAGATCACGGCCGCCTCGTCGTTGCGCCGGGCCTCCCCGCGGGCGTGGTGGGCCTGGGTCGCGGCGTCCCACCGGCCGTAGGCGAACGGGGTCAGGGCGGCCCAGTCGCTGTCGGTGGCCTGGCCCGCGTTGATCCTCTCGAAGGCCGCCGATGCCGGACCGGACGGGCCTTCGCGCAGTCGCAGCACCCCGCGGCGGTCGTCGGCGGTCACGGTGAGGCCCACGGCGTAGACGCTCGGGGTCACCAGGACGAGCTTGCCGACGCGCGCGGGATACCGGGCCGCGTACAGCACCGCGAGGTTCGTGCCGCCGGAGTGCGAGAGCAGGTTCAGGCGGTCGAGACCGAGCTGCTCGCGCAGCGCCTCGACGTCGTCGACCAGGCGGTCGCAGCGGTACGAGGCCGGGTCGGCCGGTGTCGCCGACTGCCCGGTGCCCCGGTGGTCCAGCATGATCAGCCGCAGCCGCTCGGACAGGCCGCCGAGGTCGCCGAGATACTCGGCGTCCTGCATCGGACCGCCCGGCAGGCAGACCAGCGGGGCACCCTCTCCGAGGAGGTGGTAGGCGAGTTCGGTGCCGTCATACGCGGCGAGGGCAGGCATGGGCGAGATCGTCCCAGCGCGACCCCGACCGGGCAACCGAGTTGAATACGCTGTGCGCGTGAGTGATCCCGAGACCGGCAAGCGCGTCGCCTGGGCCGAGCTGTTCTTCGACCTCGTCTTCGTCTTCGCCATCACGCAGCTGGTCGCGCTGCTGCACCACGACCACTCCTGGGACGGCGTCGGCCGCGCGGTCGTCGTGTTCCTGCCGATCTACTGGGTCTGGGTCGGCACGACCATGCAGACGAACCACCGCAACCTCGACAAGCCGGCCGAGCGGATCGCGGTCTTCTTCGTGGCGCTGTGCGGGCTCGTCATGGCGTTCGCGCTGCCGCACGCCTACGACGACCGCGGGCTGCTGTTCGCCGGCGCGTACTGGGCGGCCCGGCTCGGCTTCGGGCTGTTCGCGTTCCGCGGCAACCTGTCGCGCATCCAGCCGTTCACCGTGAGCATGGTGTTCACCGGCCCGCTGCTCGTGGTCGGCGCCCTGTTCGACGGCCCGGTGCGGGAGATCCTCTGGCTCGCCGGCGCGCTGCTCGACCTCGCGATGCCGTCGCTCCTGCGCCACCGCCTGGCGACGATGTACTTCGACGCCGGCCACCTGACCGAGCGGTTCGGCCTGTTCGTGCTCATCGCGATCGGCGAGTCGATCGTGGCGATCGGCGTGCCGGCGGCCAACTCGGGCGCCGCGGTCGGCGCGGCCACGCTCTGCGCGGTGGGCGCGGCGTTCGTGCTGTGCTGCGGCCTGTGGTGGGTGTACTTCCACTTCGCGAACGACGCGATGCGGCACGCGCTGACGAACGCGCCGACCCAGCTGACCATCACCAGGTACGTCCTGTCCTACGGGCACGTGGTGTTCATCGCCGCGATCGTCGCGATCGCCGTCGGCATGGAGGAGACCGTCGCCGCGCCGGGCCACCACCTGTCGTGGTCGTTCGTGGGCTTCCTCTTCGGCGGGACGGCGCTGTTCCTGGCGACGTTCGGCTACACGCGCCGGATGATGTTCAGGCTGTGGTCGGTCACCCGCCTGACGGCGGCGCTGTGCGTGCTGGCGCTGATGCCGGTCGCCCACCTGGTCCCGGCGCTGGCCGCGATCCTGCTCCTCGGCGCGGTGGTCATCGCGCTGAACGTGGTGGAGTACCAACGGACCCGCGCCCGGGTGCGGGTGCGGTCACGGTAGGAGCAAGGTCGCGTGGCTCGCCGAGGGGCTGCCGCCGTACCTGTCCGCAAGACGACACCACCCGCCCGCTGACCGCGCTCGGCGGACTGTCCACACGCGACAACCAGCTGGGCCGCGGGCCGCTCAGGTGCGGGTGGCCACGGGGTCTTCCCCCAACGGCGTGGCGTCGTCGAGGAAGCCGCCCGACTGGTGCTGCCACAGCCTCGCGTACATGCCGGACCGGGCGAGCAGCTGCTCGTGGGTGCCCTGCTCGACGATCGCGCCGTGGTCGAGGACCACGAGCTGGTCCATCCGCGCGACCGTGCTCAGCCGGTGCGCCACCACGATCGCGGTCCGGCCGTCCATGATCCGCCACAGGGCCTGCTGGATCAGGATCTCGCTCTCCGAGTCCAGCGCGCTCGTGGCCTCGTCGAGCAGCAGGATCGGCGCGTTCCGCAGGATCGCGCGGGCGAGCGCCACCCGCTGGCGCTGCCCGCCGGACAGCTTCACCCCGCGCTCGCCGACGAGCGTCTCGAACCCGTCGGGCAGCGTCTCGGCGAACTCGGTCACGTGTGCCGCCCCGGCGGCCGCGACGATCTCGGCGTCGGTGGCGTCCGGCCGGGCGAACGCGATGTTCTCGCGCAGCGTCCGGTGGAACATGGCCGGCTCCTGGGGCACGTAGCCGATCAGCCCGCGCAGGTCCGCCTGGCGCAACCGGGAGATGTCCTGCCCGCCGATGCGGATCGTCCCCGCCTGGATGTCCATCATCCGCAGGAGCAGCTGGGTGAGCGTGGTCTTGCCGCCACCGGAGCGGCCGACGAGCCCGACCTTGGTGCCGCTGGGCACCACGAGGTCCAGGCCGGTGAACAACGCGGGCGCGCCGGCGTGGGCGAAGTGGACCCGCTCGAACCGGACGTCGGCCGCCGCCGGCCGCAGCGGCTCCGGCGAGTCCGGGTCGACCACGGTGGGCGGGGTGAGCAGCAGCTCGGTGAACTGGGCCGCCTCGGTGAGCGAGCTCTCGAGCCTGCGGTAGATCTGGTTGAACTCGAACATGATCCGGGTCGCGTTGGAGAAGTACGCGAACGTCACCACGATCGCCTCGACACCGAGCCGGCCGCCGCCGAGGCCGATGGCGAGCAGCAGGCCGAGCGCGTTGGTGAGCACCGACAGCGGCGCGACCAGCGTGTCGATGCGCAGGTTGGCGTAGTCCCAGGAGCGGATGGCGAGCCGGCGTTGCTCGGCGACCCTGGCGCGGTGCTCGGCGGCCTCGCGGTCCTCGGCGGCGAAGGCGCGCACCGTGGCCATGTTCATCAGGCTGTCGGCGACGTGGCCGGAGACCCGCGCGATGGCGGCCTCGCGCTCGTCGACGAGCGACTGCCGCCGCCGCACGAGCGGCGCGATGCACAGCCCGGTGACCGCGATGAGGCTCACGAGCGCGACGACCAGCAGCGGGTCGTAGCGCCACAACACGACCGACGCGAACACCAGCGGCACGACGCTGGCGACGACGTTGAACGCGAACGTGTCGACGAACTCCTCGAACCGGGACGCGAAGCTCAGCACCCGCTTGGTGAGCGAGCCGGCGAAGTTGTCGTGGAAGAACGCGGCGTCCTTGGCGAGCAGCTCGTTCATGCCGAGCACGTACAGGTTCTCGATCCCGCGCCCGTCCGTCCGATTGAGACAGTGCACGCCGGTCCGCCACAGCGCCTCGGCCAGCAGCATCAGGCCGGCGAAGGCGAGCACCGAGGGCAGCACGGTGGCGATGCTGACGTCCGCTCCGCCGGCGAGGCGCCCGGCGACGTCGGCGACGACGAGCGGAACGAGGTACAGCAGGCAGATGTTGCCCAACGCCGGCAACAGCAGCGCCGGCAGGGCGACCCGCTTGCGGCTGGACAGCTCGCGCCGGTAGTAGCGCAGCGCGAGCAACACCGCCGTCTTGCGTGTGGACACGGCGGCTCGCCCCCTCTCCGCGACTCCCGAGCGGCCCGCGACCGTCTCATGGTGCCGGAGCCGGCCGGCCGGGGGCGATCGAATATCGGGCTCGGTCAGTCGTGGCGGGCACGGGTGAGGTTCGGCCGCGCGGCGTCAGTCCTGAGTGGACCGGTCGCGCAGCGCGACGAGCGCGGCCCGGGTCTCCGCCCAGCGCTCGTTGGCGGCGATCGCGGGGGTCGCGTGGAACTCCATGGGGCGCAACGGGATGCCGAGCGAGTCGCGCTTGTGCCAGACCACCTCGCAGGTGAGGCAGGCGAACCCGGCGTGCTCCTCGGTCGCCCGCACGCGCAGCTTCGCGTAATGCGCGGCCGTGCCGTCGGCGGCGATGAGCGTGGCCGTGCCGGTGCGGGCGAGGTTGGCCCGCGCGGTGGCGCTCGCGACGGCGACGAGCAGCCTGTCGCCCGCGGGCAGGAGTTCCGCCGTGCACAGCAGCAGCACGTGCGGGAAGCCCGCCTCGTCCACCGTGACGAACGGGAACGCCTGCTCGGCGCGGTCCGGCTCGGGCCACGGTTCGAGCAGCCGGGCCAGCGCGCCCGAGCCGGACCTGCCGACCACGAGCCGGCTCGGTTCGGGCATGGCTCACCTCCGGTGCGGGCAGCGTACGCCGGATGCCGCACCGCTCGGCGCGAGTTCGCCGGGCAGGAGTACGTGCACGCCTACCACCGCCGCCCGGACGGGCACATCGCCTGGCGCCGGCTCAGCGGAAGCGCACGCGGTCCAGCAGGCCGTCCATCAGCTCGGGCAGCGGCGTCTCCCCGGCGCGCTCGAGCCACAGCACGCCCGCCGTCCGCATGGTGGCCAGGAACGTCGCCGCCATCAGGCGGGCGAGGTCGGCGTCGGTGCGACCGCGGCCGAGGATCACCTCGGCCAGGTCGCGTTCCAGGGCCATCTGGTCCGCGGCCTGGCGGGCCAGCAGCGACGGGTGCCGGCGCAGCAGCCGTAGCTGCGCCACCCACTCCGGGTCGGGCAGGGTCCGCTCGGCGTACAGCTCCGCGGCGGCGCGCCGCAGGGCGAGCCAGGGCCGCTCCGCGGCGGGGCGGGCGCGGACGAGGTCCAGCATCCGGCGGGTGCGTTCGCGGTCCGCGTGCAGGACCGCGTCCTCCTTGTTGGCGAAGTAGTTCGAGAATGTCCGGCGGGAGACGCCCACCTCGTCCGCGATGTCCTCGATCGTCACGTTGTCGAACCCGCTCGCCATCGCGAGCCGGAGGGCAGCATCGTGCAGCGACTGCCTCGTCGCGGCTTTCTTGCGCTCACGAAGGGTGCCGACGGACTCCACGGGTACACCCTATCGGGGACTGGTAGGTTCCTATTGTGCAATTTTGCACTCTGAGCAAGAATGATGCCAAACGGGGCACACGAACTTGGAAGGCAGTGAAGGGAATGGCCGAGGGGAACGCGGCCGACGAGGTGATGCCACGCCGACAGGTGCTGGAGTCGCTGAGCGGCTTGCTGCTGGTGCTGTTCGTCGCGATGATCAGCTCGACCGTGGTGTCGATCGCCCTGCCACGGATCATCGGTTCGCTCAACGGAACGCAGACCCAGTACACCTGGGTGGTCACGGCGACCTTGTTGACCGCGACCGCGAGCACGCCCATTTGGGGCAAGCTCGCCGACCTGTTCAACAAGAAGACGCTCGTCCAGGTCGCGATCGTGGTCTTCGTGCTCGGCTCGATGGCCGCGGGCTTCGCGCAGAACGCCGAGCAGATCATCGCCGCCCGCGCGTTCCAGGGCCTGGGGGTCGGGGGCCTGCAGGCACTGGTCCAGGTCGTGATCGCGGCGATCATCCCGCCTCGCGAGCGCGGCCGGTACAACGGCTACCTCGGCGCCGTCATGGCCGTGGCCACGGTGGGTGGCCCGCTGCTCGGCGGGCTCATCGTCGACGTGTCGTGGCTGGGCTGGCGGTGGTGTTTCTTCGTGGGCGTGCCCATCGCCGTGGTCGCGTTCACTGTGCTGCAGAAGACCCTGCACCTGGAGACCATCCGCCGGTCGAACGTGTACGTGGACTACGCCGGCGCCGCGCTGATCGCGGTCGGCGTGAGCATCCTGCTGATCTGGGTGTCGTTCGTCGGCAGCTCGTTCGACTGGATGTCGTGGCAGACCGCGGCCATGGCCGGCGGTGGGCTGGTGGTGCTGCTGGTCGCCGTGTGGGTCGAGTCCCGGGTGCCGGAACCCGTGGTGCCACTGCACATCGTGCGCACCAGGACCACGGCGCTCGCGATCATCGGCAGCCTCGCGGTGGGCATCGCGATGTTCGGCGGGGCGGTGTTCCTCGGCCAGTACTTCCAGATCGGCCGCGGCTACAGTCCGACCCAGGCCGGACTGCTGACCATCCCGCTGATGGCCGGCGTGCTCGTGGCCTCGACCGTGTCCGGCCAGCTGATCAGCCGTACCGGCGTGATCAAGCCCTACATCGTCGCCGGCTCGGTCCTGCTGGTCATCGGGTTCCTCGGGCTCGGCACGATCGACCACGCCACCTCGCTGGTCTTCGTGTCCGCCGCGATGGTCCTGGTCGGCGTCGGGGTCGGCATGACCATGCAGAACCTGGTGCTGGCGGTGCAGAACTCGGTGCCGCTGCGTGACCTCGGCGCGGCCAGCGCGTCGGTCACGTTCTTCCGCTCGCTCGGCGGCACGATCGGCGTGTCCGTGCTCGGCGCGGTGCTGGCCCACCGGGTCACCGCCGACCTCACCGCCGCGCTCGGCGGGCACGGGCTCACCACGGGCGGGACCACGAGCGCGCTGAACCTGGCCGCGCTGCCGCCGGACATCCAGCAGGTGGTGCGCCAGGTCTACGGCGACGCGACCGCGCACATCTTCCTGATCTCGGCGGCCGCGGGCGTGGTCGGCGTCATCGCGGCGCTGCTGCTCAAGCCGATCACCCTGCGCACCACCATCGACCTCGAACAGGTGGAGCAGGACCAGCAGGTGAACGACCCGATCGTGGGATAGGCGGTTGTCATGGACGGCAACGTGGCCGGCCTGGGTGAGCCCTCGCGGGCGTACGAGCCGACGGTGGAACGCTTCGGTCCCCAGCCGGGGCCGGGGCGGACCATGCTCGTGGGGGTCGACGGCAGCGACACCGCGATGCGGGCGGCGGCCTACGCGATCGGCCTCGCGCGGCGGCAGGGCTACCGGCTGCTCGTGGCGTTCGTCGTCACCCGGTCGGGGCTCGCGCTCACCGGGCCGGCGGCCGCGTTCGAGCTCCGCACCCAGCAGCAGCTGCACGAGGAGCTGCGCGAGCAGGTCCGGTCGGCGGCGGAGGAGTTCGGCGTGCCGGTGACGTACCTGCGGGTGTACGGCGACCCGGTCACGGCCCTGCGGGAGGCAGCGGACTGCAGCCACGCGGACACCGTGGTGGTCGGCGCGTCGACGAGTGCCGGGCACCGGTTCGCCGGCTCGGTGGCGACCAGGCTGATCAAGACGGGGCACTGGCCGGTGGTCGTCGTTCCGTGAGCGCTGTTCCTGACCGTGTTGTTGGAAACTTACGATCTATGGATGCGCTGGGTTATCGTTGGCCTACGCAGCGTCTAGGAGGTCGGGTCCCATGCGACGTGGTCGGTTGTTCCGTTGGCTGGCGGCAGGTCTCGTCGTGGCCGGGGCGGCGACGGTGAGCGGGGGAGCGGCCGGCGCGGTGAACGCCGACGCGATGGCCTTCGCCCAGCAGGCGGCCGGGCAGCGGGTCATCTACTCCTACCCCGGCCTCACGCCACCGCAGAGCCTGCTCGCCCGGATCCGCGCGGGCGAGGCCGCCGGTGTGATCTTCTTCGGCGAGAACGTGTCCAGCCTGTCGCAGATCTCCGGGGTGGTGGCGCAGCTGCGGGCGGCGGCCGCGCAGAGCCCGTCGTCTCAGCCGCTGCTGCTGATGACCGACCAGGAGGGCGGGCAGATCCGCCGGCTGCCCGGCGAGCCCGCGTTGTCGCACAAGGAGATCGGCCAGTCCGCCGACCCGGCCACCGCGGCGACGAACGCCGGACGCGGCGCGGGGCAGAACCTCGCGGGCGTCGACATGAACGTGAACCTGGCGCCGGTGCTCGACGTGTTCCATGCGCCGGGAGACCTGATGGACCAGTACAAACGCTCGTTCAGCGCCAACGCGACCACGGTGGGCCAGCTCGGCGCGAACTACGTCCGGGCGCAGCAGGCCGTGGGTGTCGCCGCCACCGTGAAGCACTTTCCCGGCCTCGGCCCGGCGAACGCCGCGGACAACACCGACACCAAACCGGTGACGCTGAACGTGTCGCTGTCCACCTTGCGCAGCGTGCACGAGGCGCCGTACCAGCCGTCGATCGCCGCGGGGGCGAAGCTCGTGATGCTGTCCTGGGCGGTCTACCCGGCGCTGGACTCCCGTCCGGCGGGGCTGTCGTCCGTGGTCGTCCAGCAGGAGCTGCGCACCCGCAACGGGTTCACCGGCGTCACCATCTCCGACGCCCTCGAGGCGGGCGCCCTGCGTGACTACGGCACGACCGCCAACCGCGCGGTGCTCGCCGCGCAGGCGGGCGTGGACCTGATCCTGGCCTCGGCCCGCGACGTGAACCAGGGCGACCAGGCCGCCCAGGCCCTGGCCAACGCCCTCGCCGACGGCACCCTCGACAGCGGAGCCTTCGGCGACGCGCTGGCCAGGGTCAACGCCCTGCGCGCCGGCCTGACCTAGACCGGCACCGGCACCGGGCGCTCCTCGCGCGGCGGCTCGGTGAGCTTCTCGCCCTCGACGTCGACGTTGGGCAGCAGGCGGTCGAGCCAGCGGGGGAGCCACCAGGCCCGCTTGCCCAGCAACGACATCACCGCGGGCACGATCGTCATGCGGACCACGAACGCGTCCACCGCGACGCCGACCGCGAGCGCGAAGCCGATCGACTGGATCAGCGAGTCCTGGGCGAGAACGAACCCGGCGAACACGCTGGTCATGATCAGCGCGGCGGCCACCACCACCCGGGCGCCGTGCCGGAACCCGGCCACCATCGCCTCGCCCGCCGGGGCGCCGTGCACGTACTCCTCGCGCATCCGGGTCACCAGGAACACCTGGTAGTCCATCGCGAGTCCGAAGAGGACACCGATGAGCAGGATCGGCAGCATGCTCATGATCGGCCCGGTGCTCTCCACGCCGAGCGCGCCGGCGAGCCAGCCCCACTGGAACACCGCGACAACTGCGCCGAACGTGGCCGCGACCGAGGCGAGGAAGCCCAGCGTCGCCTTGAGCGGCACGATCACCGAGCGGAACACCAGCATCAGCAACAGGAACGCGAGCCCGACGATCAGCGCGAGGTAGGGGATCATCGCGCCGGCGAGCTTGGCGGAGACGTCGATGTTGGCGGCGGTCTGGCCGGTCACCGAGATCTCCGCGCCGGTGGTGTCGTGCAGTGTGCCGCCGGCCGCGCGGATCTTGCCGACGAGGTCCTCGGTGGCCGCGTCGCTCGGGCCGGTCCGCGGGATCACGGTCAGCAGCGTCGTGTCGCCCGCGCGGTTGTGCTGCGGCGGGGTCGTCCCGGCGACGCCGAGCGCCTCGATCCGCCGCACGGTCTGCTGCACGGCGTCCTGCGGGTTGGCGCTGCCGGAGGTGTCGACGACGACGGTCAGCGGCCCGTTGGCGCCGGGGCCGAAGCCCTTGCTCACGAGCTCGTAGGCCTTGTGCTGGCTGGAGTCCGGCGCGGCGTTGGCGTCGTTGGGCAGGCCGAGCTGCATGCTCGCGGCGGGCACGGCGAGCAGCCCGAGGCCGAGCAGGGCGATCACCAGCGCGGATACGCGGCGGCGCGCGACGAGGCGGGCCCAGCGCTCGCCCATGCTGGTCCGGCCGGGCTTGGGGCCGCCGTTGAGGCCGCGGATCCGGGCGCCGCGCACCCGGTCGCCGGCGAACCCGAGCACGGCGGGGAGCAGCGTGATCGCGATGAGGACCGCGACGGCGACGGTGATCGCGGCGGCGACACCCATCTCGCCGAGGAACGGGATGCCGACGACGGTGAGGCCGGCGAGCGCGACGATCACGGTGAGCCCGGCGAAGACGACGGCCGAGCCGGCGGTGCCGACCGCGCGCGCGGCGGCGCGCTCGTGGTCGAGGCCGCGGGCGAGCTCGTTGCGGTAGCGGGAGACGATGAAGAGCGCGTAGTCGATGCCGACCGCCAGGCCGATCATCAGCGCGAGCACCGGGGTGTTGGCGTTGAGCTCGAGGAAGCCGGACGCGGTGGTGATGCCGGCCATGCCGACGCCGACCCCGACGAGCGCGGTGAGCAGCGGCAGCCCGGCGGCGAGCAGCGAGCCGAACGTGATGACGAGGACCAGCGCGGCGACGAGGACGCCGAGGATCTCGGTGGCGCCGGTCGCGGGCGCGGCCCGGGTGGCGTCGCCGCCGAGCTCGACCGTGAGCCCCGCGCTCTCCCCGGACCGGGCCGCCTTCTCCAGGCCCGCGCGGTCGGCGTCGGTGAGCGCGAACGCCTGCTGGTCGTAGCCGACCTGGACGAGGGCGACCGTGCCGTCCGGCGAGACGGCGCGAGTCTTGAACGGGTCGGTCACCCGGGCGACCTCGGGCGCGTTCTCGATCGCGGCGACGACGCGCTCGACGGCTGCCTTGTTGGCCGGGTCGGTGAAGGTCTGCCCCTCTGGTGCGGCGATCGCGACACGTGCGGTGCCGCCGCCGATGCCGGCCTCGGGGAAGGTCGACTTCAGGTGGTCGATGGCGCGCTGGGCCTCGGTGCCGGGGATGGTCACGGCGTTCGTGAGCTGGCCGGACAGGCCCACCGCGCCGATGCCGAGCACGATCAGCAGGGCCGCCCAGACGCCGGTGACCAGCCACCGGCGGCGGAAGGACGCGCGGCCGAGGCGGTAGAGGAATGTCGCCACCTGTGGACTCCTTCGTTCGGTTCGCTCGGTTCCCGAAGCTAGCCGATCGGCAAGCGCCCGCCAAGCCGATCGGCAAGTATGTGACTAGCCGCACGGCTAGTTGTCGACTTGTCGAATGGCTAGCTGAGAGAGTAGGGTCGAACTCTCAGCGAGGAGGTCACGATGACGGCCATGGCGGCCCGCGACGGTGATACGCGGACCCGGCTGCTCGACACGGCGCTGGCGCTGTTCACCAAGCACGGGGTCGAGGGCACGTCGCTGCAGATGATCGCGGACGCGCTGGGCGTCACGAAGGCCGCGGTGTACTACCACTTCAAGGCGAAGGACGAGATCACCGAGGCGGTTGCCGAGCCGGCGCTGCGCCGGCTGGGCACGATCGTGCGCGAGGCCGGCGCCATGCGGCGGCGCGGCGCGCAGATCGACCACGTGCTCGCCGGCGTCGTCGATCTGGTGATCAGCCACCGCGCCTTGGCGGCCGTCTTCTCGAGCGATCCCGGTGTTGCGCGGGCGTTGGAGCGTTCGCTGCACGACGAGGAGAACGTGAAGGACTGCCTGACCCAGCTGCTGGTCGGGCCGGACGCGGATCCCGCTGCCGCGGTCGCCGCGCACGTGGCCCTGGCGGGCATCGCGCTGGCCGGTGGTTCCCCCGCGCTCGTCGACCTGCCGGACGAGGAGCTTCGCCAGCACCTGCTCGAGGCCGGCCGGCGCTTGCTCGGCCGCCCCCGGCGCCGCTGATCACCCCGACACGCCGTCCGCCAACCGACATTGCTGGGATGAGCAAAGTTCGCTTGGATGAGCAAATGAGAACAGCCCGCCGCTCGCAGATCGTCGAGGCGGCCATCGACACCATCGCCACCGAGGGGCTCGCCCGGGCGTCCTTCGCGCGAATCGCGCGCACCGCGGGGCTGTCCAGCACGGGCCTGATCTCCTACCACTTCGCCGGCAAGCAGGAGCTGATGGACGAGGTCGTGCGGGTGGTGCTGGCCGAGTTCGCCGCGTTCGTCGAGGAGCGGATGACGGCCGAGACCGGCCCGGCGGCCGAGCTGCGCGCGTTCATCGTGGCCAACGTCGAGTTCGCCAGCAAGCACCGCACCCGGCTGCTCGCCGCCCTCGACATCGCCCGGGCCGGCCGCGCGCCGGCGTTCGGCGTCGACGTCGCCGGGCTCGCCGAGCTGCTGCGGGTCGGCCAGCGCTACGGCGAGTTCCGCTTCTTCGACGCCGACGTGATGGCCATGGCCGTGCGGTCGGTCCTGGACGGCGTGCTCAACCGGCTGGCCGTCGACCCGGACGCCGACCACGGCGCCTACACCGAGGAGCTCGCCACCCTGTTCGAGCTGGCCACCCGCGGCGCCTAGCCGATTTGCTCGAGTGAGCAGACGGCTTCGACGCCGAGCGGGGCGGCGGCGATCGGCACGCGGAGGACGGCGTCGTCCCGTGGTGAACTGAGGGCTGCTGCGTCGGTCGTGCATCGATTACGCTTGATGCGGAGGCCGACCGAAGGGACAGGGATATGGCCCGGGACAGCGGGGCCGAGTCGCTGGCGACGGCGTTGGCGCGGATGGCGCGCGACCTGCTCAGCCAGGAGACGGTGCAGCAGACCCTCGACCGCATCGTCGCGCACGCGGTGTCGCTGGTGCGGGGCTGCGAGTTCGCCGGGATCCTGACGGTGGAGGGCGGTCGGCTGCGCACGCTCGCCTCCTCCGACGAGGCGGCCCGCGAGTCCGACCGCATCCAGGTCGAGCTCGGCGAGGGCCCGTGCCTGGACAGCACCCTGGAGGAACACCACGTCTTCCGGATCGCCGACGTCACCACCGCCGAGGACCGCTGGCCCCGCTACGCGCCCAAGGCCCGCGAGCTGGGCATCGGCAGCGCGATGGGCTTCCTGCTCTACACCCGCGACCGCAACCTCGGCGCGCTCACCCTCTACGGCCGCGCGCCGAACGCGTTCACCGAGCACTCCGAGCACGTCGGCTGGCTGCTCGCCTCGCACGCCGCGGTGGCGTTCGCGAGCGCCCGCTCGGACGCGCAGCTGCAGCAGGCGGTCGCCAGCCGGCAGGAGATCGGTGAGGCGCTCGGCATCGTGATGGAGCGGCACAAGCTCACCGGGCAGCAGGCGTTCGAGATGCTGCGCAAGGAGTCCCAGGAGCGCAACGTGAAGCTGCGCGAGCTGGCCAGGATGCTCACCGAGACCGGCGAGCTCCCCAGCCAGTGACCGACCTCAGCGCCTGCGGGCCCGCAGCCAGATCCCGAACATCGCGATCAGCGCCACGAGCCCGGCCAGGGAGATGGCCGGACGGTGCGACACGGTGGTCCACACCGGCGCGACCCGTTGTGCCACCGGGTCGGGCAGCTTGCTCACCAGCTCCGCGCCGCCGGCCTGGATCGCCTCGGCACGCTCGCGGGCCGCGGCCCGCACGCGGGTCTTCAGGTCGGCCTTCGCGCCCAGCGCCGCCACCGTCTGCGCCAGCTCCTGGCGGGTGAGCTCGGCGTCCATACGCAGGTCCTCGTCGGTCGGCCCCTCGCCGGGCATGCGCATCCGGTCCTCGGCCCCGTGGCTGGTCATCGCCGCACCGCTTCCTTGACCACCTGGATGTCCTCCTTGGCGCTCTCGACGGCCTCGGAGGGCATCGGGGCGCCCTGCCTGAACTGCTTCCTCGCGACGAGCGCGGCGATGCCGGCGGCGAGCAGCAGCACCGCGCCGACGATCAGCGCCGCGGCCCACGCGGGCAGCACGAGCGCCAGCAGCAGCACGACAGCGGCCAGCACGACGGCGACGCCGTAGCCGGCGAGCACCCCCGCGAGCCCGATGCTCGCCGCGCCCTTGCCGGCGTGCTTGGCCTTGTCCTGGACCTCACGCACCGCGAGACGGACCTCGGTGCGGGCGAGGTGGCTGAACTGTTCGGTCAGGTCGTGCACGAGTTCGGCGGCCGACTTCTCGCCGATCGGCTTCTCCGCACCGACATCCGAAATAGAACTCATGATGCTCCTCCTTCACCTCGGGCTACCCAGGCCCCGACGGGCGAAAACGCGGACGTTTAGCCAGTTGCTCAGCGGCAACGGCTCAGGTCGACACCCGAGCCGACAAGGAGACGACCAGATGCGCGCCGTGATCCTGAACTGCACGCTCAAGCAGTCGCCGGAACCGTCGAACACGCAGGCCCTCGCGGACGTCGTCGGGCAGGCGCTGGACGAGCAGGGCGTGGAGGTCCGCTCGTTCCGGGTCGTCGACCACGTCGTGCCGCCGGGGATCACGACCGACCTCGGCGACAACACCGACCACTGGCCGCGGCTGCACGACGAGCTGCTCGGCGCGGAGATCCTGATCGTCGCGACGCCGACGTGGGTCGGCCACCCGTCCTCGATCGCCCAGCGGGTGATCGAGCGGATGGACGGCATGATGTCCGAGACCGACGACGAGGGCCGACCGGTCGCCTACAACCGGGTCGCGGGTGTCGTGGTCACGGGCAACGAGGACGGCGCGCACCACGTGATCAGCGAGGTGGCCGGCGCGCTCGGCGACATCGGCTACACGGTGCCCGGCCAGGCCTGGACCTACTGGAACATGGGCCCCGGTCCCGGCCCGAGCTACGCCGACACCGAGCACGGCAAGGAGTGGTCGCACAAGACCGCGCGGAGCATGGCGCACAACCTGCACGGCGTCGCCGCCGCGCTGCAGAAGCTGCCGGTGCAGGCCCCGCCCGGCGAGTGACGCGCCGGGTGGCGTGTCGCAGGCGACGAACCGGAAGGTCCGCGACTTTCACCGCCGACCTGGCCGCCCTCGCGGGTGACGAGCCTGGGACCGGTCCCTGACCCGGTCCGGTAGGACTGTGGCATGCGAATCGTCCGCGGGCTCGGGTTGCTCCTCCTCGTCGGCCTCGTGCTGGCGGCCTGCACCGTGACGCGGACCGGCAGCCCCCGGCCGTCGTTCCCCGCGGACTCCTCGCTCTCGGTCGTGCCCACGACCGTGCCCACGACGACCACCTCGGCCCCGCCGGCCTACGACGACACCGCGGCCGACTGCGCGGACGCCTCCTGCGCGATCGTGGTCCGCGGCGCCGTCGACGTCCCGCTCGACGCGAAGTTCGGCTTCACCGACTTCGTCGTCACGTTCGTCCCCCCGGAGACCGTGAACTTCGACGGCGCCGACCCGGCCAACGGCGGCGCGCACGGCTACCTCTCCGGCACGGGCTACATGCGGCTCAACGGCATCACCATCACCGTCGACGGCTACGCCGAGGGCGGCGCGCGGCTCCGGTTCGAGCCGCCGGCCTAGCCCGCGGACCGTGGCGGCGGCACGCAGAACTCGTTGCCCTCGGGGTCGGTGAGGACGATCCAGTGGAGGTCCGGGTCGTTCTCGACGACGGTGGCGCCCAACGTGACCAGTCGCTCCACTTCGGACTGCTGGCTGCCGGTCGCCGGGTAGATGTCCAGGTGCAGCCGGTTCTTCACCGACTTCTGCTCGGGCACCGGCTGGAACAGCAGCAGCGGCTCGCCGTCGCGGCCGATCTCCACGTACTCGGTGCCGCGCGGGTCCTTCCAGCGCTTCACCTCCGCGTAGCCGAGCGCGGCGCACCAGAACCGCGCCAGCGACGCGGAGTCATGGCAGTCGATGGCTAGGCAGAGCACCCTGCTGGTCATGGCCCCGACGCTAGTCGCGCACCCGCTCGTGCGCCCCGCGCCGCCACCGACAGCGGCATCGTGATCGCGAGGAGCCGCCACGTCGAGTTCCACGACCGCCAGCCCAGCACCGGCGAGCGCCGGGAAAGTTCGCCCGCGACCGATGAGTCCGGCGCGGGGCCGGCGTTACACCGGCGACCACCGCGAACCACCGAGAAGGAGCGGAAACCATGAGCAAGGTCGTCGCCCACCTGTCGATGTCCCTCGACGGCTTCATCGCCGACCCGGACGACGGCGTGCGGGAGCTGTTCGACTGGTACGACAACGGCGAGGTGACCGTGCCGAGCAACGACCCGCGCTGGACCCACCACGTCTCCGCGGCCAGCGCCCCGCTGCTGCGCGAGGCGTACGCGACGGCCGGTGCGCTGGTCACGGGCCGCCGGCTGTTCGACCACACCCACGGCTGGGGCGGCAACCACCCCGCGGGCGTGCCGTTGTTCGTGGTGACGCACCGGCCGCCGGCGGACTGGCCGCACCCGGTCACGTTCGTCACCGACGGCGTGGTCAGCGCGATCGAGCAGGCGAAGGCGGTCGCGGGGGACAAGGTGGTCTCGGCCGCCAGCACGACGGTGGTCCAGCAGGCGCTGGACGCGGGGCTGCTCGACGAGATCGTCGTCAACCTGATTCCCGTGCTGCTCGGCGAGGGCATCCCGTTCTTCGCCAACCTCGCCAAGCACCCGGTCCGGCTGTCCGACCCGGAGGTCATCGAGGGCAACCGCGTCACGCACCTGCGCTACCAGGTCATTCGCTAGCCAGCCAGCCGCGGCGCTGGGCCAGGACCCCGGCCTGGAACCGGGTCCTGGCGCCCAGCTCGTCCAGCAGCTCGCCCACCCGGCGGGTGACCGTGCGCGAGCTGACGCCGAGCTGGCGGGCGATCGACTCGTCCTTCGCGCCGGCCGCGAGCATCGCGAGCAGGCCCGGGTCCGACGGCGTCGCCCCGCCCGACTGCTCCGGCAGCAGCGGCGAGCCCTGTTCCCACAGCAGCTCGAACAACGCGACGAGCGCGTCCAGCAAGGCACACGGGCGGATGACGAGCGCGCTCGCCACCATGTCCTCCAGTACCAAGGGAAGCAGCGCGACCTGCCGGTCGGCGATCGCGAGCTTCATCGGCACCCGCGGGTGCATCCGGGACTGCTCGCCGCTCTCGACGGCGCGCCGCGCGGCCTCCAGCGCGCCCGGGTACTCCAGCGACTCCGGCGCGTACAGCCCGCGCACCTCGATCCGCTCCTGCAGCCGCGCGGTCAGGTCGCCCTCGGCCGCGGGGACGTCGGTGGCATACGGCGGCCGGTCGAACACCAGGAGCTCCCGCTCGCAGCCGAGCACCAGCTGGGTGAACCGCGCGGCGACGGCCTGCTGGCCGACGAGGATCTCGAGCAGCTCGTCCGGCTGGCGGTGCGGGGTCATCTGCGCGGCGAGCGCGCGGGCGTTGTGCTGCAGCGTGTCCAGCTCCGTGCGGCGCCGCGCGACGAGCAGGTCGATGGCCGTGTCCGGGCGGGCCGGGGTGAGCCGCACCGGCCGGCCGGGCAGCCGGCTCGCGAGCCCCAGCTCCTCCAGCTCCGCCACCGCCCGGCGGGTGGCCCGCTCGGACCTGCCCAGCTGGTTGGCCAGCTCCGCGGTCGTCAGACCCGGCGTCGCCAGCAACGCTCGGTACACGACCTCGACGAACTCTGTGATCCCCAACGGCTCCAGCATGATCGAATCCTGGCGTATACCCGACATGGCGACAACACGCCACGGCCGATCGTTCCAATCTGCCCTGCTGGTCGGATAGGAACGGACCATGCCACAGGTCCGAGGACTCCTCGCGCGGCTCGTCACCGCGGTCGGCTGTGTCGCGGTCGCGCTCACCGTGCCCGCACCGGTCACCGCGGCGGCCCCCGCCGCCCCCGCTGCCGCCACTGTCTCCGCGGCGACGGCCACGGTGACGCTGCTGACCGGCGATGCGGTCACCGTCACCCGGCCCGCGGGCGGCCAGCCGAGCGTCGCCGTGCGGCCGGGCGCCGGCTCGCGGTCGTTCACGACGCTGCGCCAGGGGTCGGACCTCTACGTCGTGCCCGACGCGGTCGAGCACCTGGTGCCGGACGTGCTGGACCTGGAGCTGTTCAACGTCACCGCGCTGGTCGACATGGGCTACGCCGACTCGGTCACCGACTCGCTGCCGCTGATCGTGCGCGGCCCGCAGCCCTTCGCCGCCCGGTCCGGCACGCTCGCGCTGCCGAGCATCGGCGCGAGCGCGGTGTCCGTGCGCAAGGGCGACGGCGCCCGCGTCCTCGCCGACCAGTCGCGCGCCGCCCGGTCGCTCGGCGGCTCCAAGGTATGGCTCGACCGCAAACTCTCCGCCGCCGAGCTGGACGGGAACCTCACCCAGATCGGCGCGCCGGACGCGTGGTCCTCGGGCCTGTCCGGCGCGGGGGTGGACGTGGCTGTGCTGGACACCGGCGTCGACTCGACCCACCCGGACCTGAAGGGCAAGGTCGCCGCCGAGGCCGACTTCACCGCCGACGGCACGCCTGCCGACGGCAACGGGCACGGCACGCACGTCGCTTCGATCGTCGCAGGCACCGGCGCGGCCGCGACCGGTGACCGGCGCGGTGTCGCCTACGGCGCGCGGCTGCTGTCGGGCAAGGTGCTCGGCGCGGACGGCTCCGGGCAGGCGTCGTGGGTGATCGCCGGCATGCAGTGGGCCGCGGCCCAGGGCGCCGACGTGGTCAACCTGAGCCTCGGCGGCCCGGCCGCGAAGGGCGACGACCCGGTGGCGCTGGCGCTGGACGCGCTCACCGCGCAGACCGGCGCGTTGTTCGTGGTCGCCGCCGGCAACAGCGGCGGCTGGGGGCTGGTCGAGAGCCCCGGGGTCGCGGCGAGCGCGCTCACGGTCGGCGCCTCCGACTCGGGCGGCCGGGTGGCCGGCTTCTCCGCGAAAGGCCCGACCCGCGGGACCTACCGCGCGAAGCCGGACCTGACCGCGCCCGGTGTCGGCATCGTCGGCGCCCGCGCCGGTGGCGGCACCGCCGACCCGTACACGACCATGGACGGGACGTCGCAGGCCACGCCGCACGTGACCGGCGCCGCCGCGCTGCTGCGCCAGCAGCACCCCGACTGGGACTGGCAGCGGATCAAGACGACGTTGATGACCACCGCCGACGTGCACACGACCGTCCGGCCGGTGTCCAACGAGGAGGGTGCCGGCCAGCTCGACCTGCGCGGCGCGACGTCGGAGACCCTGGTACTCAACCGGTCCACTGTGGACTTCGGCTACCGGCGGCACCCGGCCGGCACCGACCCGGCGAGCATCGAGGTGACGCTCACCAACACCGGCAAGGCAGCCCAGACGGTCACCGCGACCGACCTCGCCTACGACGTGTACGACGGCAAGGCGCCGGACGACCTCGTGACGATCGAGCCCGCGTCGCTGACCGTGGCGCCCGGCGCGACCGAGCGGCTGACCGTGACGCTGACCCCGGCCAACGCCGAGCCCGGCGTCTACATCGGCGCGGTCACCCTGGCCCGCGGCGGCGGGCTCGACCCGATCAGCCTGCCGCTGAACCTCTACGACGAGGCGCCACGGCACGACCTGCACCTGACCGTGCTCGACCGGCACGGCGAGCCGTACGCGGGTGGCACGGTGTGGCTGGGCAACATGAACGAGCTGAACCCGCGGGCCGGCGGCGGGTTCACGATCGTGCAGCTGGACGGGAACGGCCAGGGCACCGCGCGGATGGCGCCCGGCGCGATCAGCGCGGTGGCGAAGATCGAGACGCCCGCCGCAGGCGCCGCGCCGGCGACCGTGGCGCTCGCGGGCTCGCCGGAGGTCATGCTGGACAAGGACGTCTCGTTCACGATCGACGCGCGCGAGGCCAAGCAGCTCACGCCCGCGACGGTGCGGGAGGTGAAGACGACGCTCGCCCGCGCGTCGGTCCAGTACGTGCAGCACGACGCGACGGTCGGCGACTTCATCGGCGACGCGATCTACGCCTCCGGCGAGGAGATCGCCAACGGCCAGGTGTTCCTGCAGCCGACGAAGCCGACGACCACCGGCGAGGCGGTGTTCGAGACGCGCTGGGACCTCGACGGCGTGGTCGGCCGCGGCAAGCCGGCCGAGCAGTACCGGCTGGTGCTCGGTGGGCCCACGGTGCCGGACCCGCCGGTGTACTCGGCGTCCCGGTCGAGGTCGATGGCCCGGCTGGACTCGGACTACCGGGGGATGGGGCCGGGCAAGGACACCTACGGGGAGTACTGGCAGGCGGTCACGGACCTGGTGCCGAGCTCGTGGGTGTTCGGGGAGTCGATGACCGCGCCGGTGCGGCGGACCGAGTGGGTCACCGCGCGGCCGGACGTCCGGTGGTCGCACTGCCTGAGCGGGGTGGTCGAGCTGTGCGCGCCGGCGGAGTCGTTCCGCGCCGGCTCGCGGCCGGCACCGGTGTGGTTCCGGGCTGCGGCGCCCGCGATGGTCCTCGGCGCGCACGACCGGACGCGGATCGAGCTGCAGGTCGGCCTCAGCGACGGGCAGCACCAGGGGATGGTGCGGGACTACGCCGGGTGGGGCCCGCAGACGCTGCGGCTGTTCCGCGACGGGGTCGAGGTGCCGCGGCTGCCGGACAGCTACTGGTTCGACACCCCGCCCGAGCCGGCGACGTTCCGGCTCGAGCACACGGCGACACCGGACCAGGAGCTGCTGCCGATCGGCCGCCGGATCGAGACGGCGTGGACGTTCCCCTCTGTCGCGCCGACCGCGCCGGACCAGTGGTCGACCGCGCCCCGGGTGCTCGGCCTGGACTACCGGCCGCCCGTCGACTCGGCCGGTCGCCTGCCGGCGTGGCGTTCGCTGGTGCTGTCCGTGCGGCTCACCGCGAGCGACGGGCGGGAGGAGCCACTCGTGACCGAACGCGGCACGCTGCGCTTCTGGACCTCGCTGGACGGCGGCCGCCGCTGGGTGCCGGCGATCGTGGTGCCGCAGCACGACTCGTTCCTCGTCGTCGCGCCGATGGCGCCGCGGCCCGGGCAGGCGGTGTCCGTGCGGGCCGAGGGCTCCGGTGCCTCGGGGCGGTCGGTCGAGCAGACCATCATCGACGCCTACCCCGTGCGGTAGGCCGCCCGGCCTGGTCGCCGCTCTTGCTCCCAGCCCTCGGGGCGGCGGCCAGGCCTCCCTTTTCGCTCAGTGGTCCTGCATCGTCGGGAGCGGGAACCGGCCGAAGACCCAGGTGCCCGGCGAGTCGGCGTTGTCGCCGGCCCAGAACTCCGTCCAGAGCTCGCGGAACTCGCCGTGCGAAAGATGGCCGTCGCCGTCGAGGAGGGGGAAGATGTCGTCGGTACCGGTGGCGCGGCCGTTCCAGGCCTCGATGAGCTGCTTGTACTCGGCGGCGGAGATCCTGCCGTCGCGGTCCTCGTCGATGACGTCGAACATGATGTCCGCCGTGGCCGCGACCGCGTCTCTCATCCGCCCCAGCTCGTCGACGACGGTGAGGACGTCGTCGAGGGTGATCTTGTCCACGGGAGGCTCACCGGACGCGCCGAGAAGGGTGTGCCACCAGCCCATCATGACCGAGCTCAACCGCCCGTACTCGTCCGAACCCGGTGCGGCGCCGCGGATCTCGGCCCACCGCGCGGTGAGCTGGGTGAAATCCATTTCTTCCAGAAAGCCGTCCCCATTGGCATCCATCGCGCGGACGACGCCGGTCACCTTACGTCTCTGCAACTCGCTGGCCACGTGCTCCCTTTCAGAAAACCCCGAGCCCCGGCCCAGCCTGACCGAGCCGAAGTCCCCCCACAATTGGCCACTCGGGTCGAGCCCACCACCGAACAGGTGACGCACGGACCCACTATTAGTAGTTTTCGCGAACCACTCCTCTTCCGCGGCACGCCAGGCCGGCAACGGAAGGTATCAACGGATGCCTTTCCGCAGTGTTCGACAGGTATCGCGGGCCGCCATACGCTGCGGGCATGACGCTGCGCAGCCCGGAGTCCTTGCGAGACACCCTCGGCGCCGGGCTTCTGTCCTTCCCGGTCACGCACGCCACCGCCGACCTCGCGTTCGCCGAGGACGCCTACCGCGAGCACGTCGCGTGGCAGGCGTCGTTCCCCGCCGCGGGACTGTTCGCGGCCGGCGGCACGGGGGAGTTCTTCGCGCTCACCCCGGACGAGGTCGCGCGCGTGGTGCGGGCCGCGGTCGCGGCCGCGCCGGACAAGCCGGTGCTCGCGCCCGCCGGCTACGGCACCGCGCAGGCCGTCGCGATGGCCCGCGACGCCGAGGCGGCCGGCGCGTCGGGCGTGCTCCTGCTGCCGCCGTACCTGACCGAGGTGCCGGAGGAAGGCCTGATCGCGCACGTCAAGGCGGTCTGCGCGGCGACCGGGCTCGGTGTGATCGTCTACCACCGGGCCAACGCCCGGTTCACCTTCGACGCCGTGCGGGAGCTCACCGACAGCTGCCCCAACCTGGTGGGGTTCAAGGACGGCATCGGCGACGTCGACCTCATGACCCGCATCCACACGAGGCTGACCGGCCGCCTGGTGCTGGTCGGTGGCCTGCCCACGGCGGAGACCTACGCGTTGCCGTACCTGGAGATGGGCGTGACCACCTACTCCTCGGCGATCTTCAACTTCGCGCCGGAGTGGGCGCTGTCGTTCTACGCGGCCGTGCGTGCTCGCGACACCGAGGCCGTGTACCGCGAGCTCGACGAGTTCGTGCTGCCCTACCTGGAGATCCGCGACCGGCGGGCCGGCTACGCGGTGTCGATCGTGAAGGCCGGGCTCACCGCGGTCGGCCGCCCGGCCGGGCCGGTGCGCCCGCCGCTCGCGGACCTTACCCCAGCGGAGCTCGACGAGCTGAAAGCGTTGGTGGACAAGGTAATCGTGGCATGACCGTCGTCGCCGGCTACCGGGTCGTGCCCGTCGCGGGGCGGGACAGCATGCTGCTCAACCTCAGCGGCGCGCACGGCCCGTTCTTCACGCGGAACCTGCTGATCCTCACCGACGCCGACGGCCGCACCGGGGTCGGCGAGGTGCCCGGCGGGCCGGCGATCACGACGACGCTGGAGGAGGCTCGCGACCTCGTGGTCGGCGCCCGGGTCGGCGATCACAACGCGGTCCTGCGTGCGGTGGCGGCACGGTTCGGCGACCGCGACAGGGGCGGCCGCGGTAGGCAGACGTTCGACCTGCGGGTCACCGTCCATGTCCAGGCGGGCGTCGAGTGCGCGCTGCTGGACCTGCTCGGCCAGCGGCTCGGCCTGCCGGTGGCGGCGCTGCTCGGCGACGGCCAGCAGCGGGACCGGGTGAAGGCGCTCGGCTACCTGTTCTTCGTCGGCGACCGGACCCGGACCGACCTCGACTACCGCGACGGGTCCGGGTCGGCCGACCCGTGGTTCCAGGCGCGCGACCGCCCGGCGCTGGACGCGGCGGCGATCGTGGCGCAGGCGCAGGCCGCGCGCGCCCGGTACGGGTTCACCGACTTCAAGCTGAAGGGCGGCGTGCTGCCCGGCGACGAGGAGGCCGAGGTGATGACCGCGCTCGCCGCGCGGTTCCCGGACGCGGACCTCACGCTCGACCCGAACGGCGGCTGGCCGCTCGCCGACGCCGTGCGGCGCGCCCGCCGGCTGCGCGACGTGCTCTCCTACGCCGAGGACCCGTGCGGTGCGGAGGCCGGCTACTCCGGCCGCGAGGTGCTCGCCGAGTTCCGCCGGGCCACCGGCATGCGGACCGCGACCAACATGGTCGCCACCGACTGGCGCTCGCTCGGGCACGCGGTCCGCCAGTCCGCTGTGGACATTCCGCTGGCGGACCCGCACTTCTGGACGCCGCGGGGCTCGGTGCGGGTGGCGCAGCTGTGCCAGGCGTGGGGCCTGACCTGGGGGTCGCACTCGAACAACCACTTCGACGTGTCGCTCGCGATGTTCACCCACGTCGCGGCCGCCGCGCCCGGCGACGTCACCGCGATCGACACGCACTGGATCTGGCAGGACGGCCAGCGGCTGACCCGCTCGCCGATCCCGCTGGTGGCCGGCCACCTCACGGTGCCCGACGCGCCCGGCCTCGGCGTCGAGCTGGACCTGGACCGCGTCGAGGAGGCGCACGACCTGTACCGCCGCGAGGCCCTCGGCGCCCGCGACGACGCGGTGGCCATGCGATACCTGGTGCCGGGCTGGACGTTCGACCCGAAGCGCCCGTGCCTGCAGTCCCGATGACCGTCGTGCGGGTGCCCGCTGGTCCCCGCGGTCCCGTCGTCCGAGGTGGTCACGGGCGGTCGATAGGCTGGGTGTCGTGTCCCAGTTCTTGCCCACCGCTCCCTATCGCGGCACGCGTGACTTCCTGCCGGCCGAGATGTCCGTCCGGACGCAGGTGTTCGGCCAGCTCTACGACGTGATCGAGCGGTACGGCTACCAGCGCTACGACGGCCCCATCCTCGAGCCGGCCGAGATCTACGAGGCCAAGTCGTCGCGGGAGATCGTCGAGCAGCAGCTCTACACGCTCACCGACCGTGGCGGCCGGCGGCTCGCGCTGCGCCCCGAGATGACCCCCTCGGTCGCGCGGATCATCGCCGGCAACGCCGGGCGGCTGCAGTTCCCCGCCCGCTGGTACAGCCACCCCAACTGCCACCGCTACGAGCGGCC
>NZ_DASWSJ010000114.1:0-37784 GCF_036402745.1 Actinophytocola sp.
ACCATATACTCGTACTGCTACCGTCGGATTGGACCCTCGACATATGCGCGCCAGCCTGCGTGACGACCTGAAAGCGGCTCTCAAGGGCCGCAACGACGTCGCCATCACCGCACTCCGCTCCGCCTTGGCGGCGATCGACAACGCCGAGGCCGTCCCCACCGACCACCCGTTGGGCAACGTCACAGAGAACGAACACGTTGCGGGAGCGGCAAGCGGCCTGGGTGCGGCAGAGGCGGAACGTCGTCACCTCACCGAGGCCGACCTCCGGTCGATCATCGAAAACGAAGTACGGGAGCGTTCGGTCGCCGCGAGGGAGTACGAGCAGCTCGGCCGCACCGACCGTGCCGAGCGGCTCCGTGCGGAGGCCGAGGTGCTGAATCGGCACCTGCGACCCACTCCGTGACGACTCCCCACCGCTCACCGAGAAGCGCTCCGGCCGCCCTTCTCGGTTCACGATCACTCTCGCATAGGGTCACGCTGACCCACGGGAGGCGAGATGACCGATCCGCTCGACGTGCACGACCCGGCGCCCGACGCCAGGTTCGTGCTGCGTGCCGGGGAACTCCTCCGGACGCTGTTGCCGTCGGGGGACATGCTTCGCTGGCGGCGGTCCGTGACGACGACGCCGGTGGTGCGGGTGAGCGATCGGTTCATCACGTCGCGGCTGGAGCTGCGCGGGGTGGAGCTGCAGCAGGTGCTGGAGTTCGAGCGGTGCCGGTTCGAGTTCGCGCCGGACCTCGGGCTGGCGCGGACGCTCGGCCTGGTGTTCACCGGTTGCTGGCTGCCGGGGCTCGACGCGCCGAACCTGGTCACCGCCAGTGCCATCACCATCGAACGGTCCACTGTGGACGGTCGGGTGGACCTCACCGACGCGTCGGTCGGCGGTTCGCTGACGCTGCGCGACACCAGCCTCAACAACCCGGACGGCGAGGCCCTGGCCGCATCCCGCATCGTCATCAGCGGCGCACTGCTCGGTGACGGCCTGACGGCCACGGGCACCGTCAGCCTGCCGGCCGCGCGGATCCTGAGCACGTTCAGCCTGCGGGGCGCCCGGCTCATCGCGCCGGGTGGGGACGCGCTGTCGGCGAAACGTGCGCAGGTGCAGGGCCCGGTCGACCTGGGCGGCGGGTTCGCGGCCGACGGCGCGGTGCGCCTCGACGACATCACGACCGAAGGCCCGGTCCTGATGGCCGATGTCACCGTCACCGTCGCGGACGGCGAGGCGATCGGGCTTGGCGGTGCGCGGGTCAACGGCAGCGCGGTGCTCACGAATTCGACGACCAACGGCACGGTGACCCTGTCCGGCGCGGCGCTTGCGTCGGACGCGGACCTGCGCGGCTGCCGGATCGACGCCGCATTGGACGTCACGAACGCGTCGATCGGCCGGGACCTGTTGTGTACGGCCGGAGATCGGCCGTTCGCGGCAGGCGTGCTGCGGGCCCGTCGCGCGCAGATCGGCAGGCAGGTCAACCTCGACGGGGCCGAGTTCGCCCACGTCGGCGGGATTTCGGTGGACCTGGCCGACCTGCGCGCGGAGGACCTGGTGCTGACCGTCGCCGGCCAGGTGCCGGGGCGCGTCGTGCTGCGCAAGGCCCGGTGCGAGTCGGTCACGGACAACACCGACCTGTGGCAGGCGGCGGGCGGCCTGGACGTCAACGGGTTCACGTACGAGGCGTTCGGCGTCCCCATCCACCCGCTCGACACCGCACAGGTGCGAACCCGCCTGCGGCTGCTGCGAAAGGCACTCGCGGGCAACTACCAGCCGAGCCCGTACGACCAGTTGATCACCGTGCTGCGGATCGCCGGCACGGAAAGCCTCGCGACCATCGCTCAGATCGAGAAACAACGCGCCCGGTACAAGGCACTCGCGGAGGCCAATCGCGCCTTCGGCCCCGTGATCCGCTTGGCCAGCAACGTTTTCCGCGTCGGTTTCGGTTATGGCTACCGCATTTCGCTGGCCTTGGTGTGGCTCGCCGCGCTGTGGGTGTTCGGCGCCGTCTGGTTTGCCGTGCGGCCCGCGTTGCCGCCGATCAACCCGCAGGAACAGGTTCCGTGGAACCCTGTTCTGTACACATTGGACCTGCTCGTGCCGCTGGTCGATCTGAGCAACAAGAACCGCTGGATCGCGACCGGCGCCTCCCGCGGCATCGCGGTCATGCTCACGGTGATGGGCTGGATCCTGGCAACCACCATCGCCGCCGAACTGGCCCGCCTCCTACGCCGCCCGACCTAGCCTCATTTCGTGAGGTGGTGGGCGACACCTGCCTGTAGATGCACGGAAGTGCCCGGCTAACGCTCGGACTCCCCGTCGGTGGACAGCTTGTTGCCGGCCACCTGCCATTCCAGGATGCCGTCGGCCAAGCGGACGGCCTTGCGTCCCTTGGCCGCCAGTAACCGCACGGCATCGTGGGAGAAGGTGCAGTAGACGCCTCTGCAGTAAGCGACGACCTCGACGGTGTCCGGCAACTCGTCCAGGCGGTCGACCAGCTCGTCCAGCGGGATCGACAGCGCACCAGGGAGGTGGCCCGCGGCGTACTCGGCGGCCGGGCGGACGTCGACCACGATCGCGTCGCCTGCCTTCACGCGGCGGCGCAGTTCCTCGCGGCCGATGGCTTCTGTGTCGTCAGGGCCCAGGAGGCGTTTGGCCGCGGCCTCCACGTCGGCCGAGTGGGTGCTCGCCACTTCGAGCAATTTGCCGTATAGCGCGACCACGTCACCGCTGGCCAAACTGTAACGGATCGTGGTGCCGTCGCGGTCGGCGGCGACCAGACCTGCCTGCTTCAGGATCTGCAGGTGCGCCGACGTCGTCGTCACGTTCATGCCTGCCGCCTGCGCCAGCGCCACCACGCCCCGGCTGCCCTGGACCAGGAGGTCGAGCAGTTCCAGACGTTTGCCGCTGCCTAGCGCCTTGCCCACGCGCGCCAGCTGCTCGAACAACGCGGGCCGTGCTGAGGTACTGGGCACGATAGCTCCAATGTTCCACGGATTCTGAGAATACAGTACTCTCAGTCAGACTCCGGACGCGAAGCAACAAGGGGACTCTCATGACCGAGACTGACCATTCCGACCGCGACGTACTGGTGCTCGGCGGTGGTGCGGCCGGGCTGAGTGCCGCGTTGTTGCTGGCCAGGGCGCGGTTGCGGGTGACGGTGATCGACGGCGGCCAGCCGCGCAACGCGCCCGCCGCGCACATGCACGGCTTCCTCACCCAAGACGGCCTCCCGCCCGCCGAGCTGGTCGAGGTAGGCCGGGCGGAGGTCACCCGCTACGGCGGCGAGCTGGTCGACGAGCTGGTCGAGGCGGTGCGGCCCGGCTTCCGGGTGCGGATGGCCGACGGCTCGGAGCTGACCGCGGGCCGCCTGCTGGTGACCACCGGCATGCGTGACGAGCTGCCCGAGGTGCCCGGAGTGGCCGAACGCTGGGGCCGCGACGTCGTGCAATGCCCCTACTGCCACGGTTACGAGGTGCGCGACCAGCCGTTGGGCGTGCTGGCCACGTCCCCCGGCTCGGTGCACCAGGCGCTGCTGGTCCGCGGCTGGTCCGACGACGTCGTCCTGTTCGAGCACACCTATCGCCTCGCGGACACCGAGCGTGCGGAGCTGACGGCGCGCGGGGTCCGTTTGGTACCAGGAGAAGTCGCCGAACTCGTGATCGGCGGCGACGCGGTGCAGGGCGTCCGGCTCACCGACGGTACGACGACGGAGAAATGCTCCGCGGTCTTCGTCACGCCGAAGTTCGTGCCCAGCACCGGGATGGCCGACGCGCTGGGCTGCGACACCGACGAGCGTGGCTTCATCACCGTCGACGCCAACGGCGCCACCAGCACACCGGGCGTGTGGGCGGCGGGCAACGTCGTCAACTCCCGCGCCCAGGTGATCGTCGCGGCCGGCGCGGGTACGGCGGCGGCAATGGCCATTCATGGTGACATCACCAAGGAGCGCACCCGGCTCGCGGTCGAGGCCTATCGCGGATAGATCGGCCGTCGATAGATCGCGGATAGCCGGACGACATACCTTCCTGAAAAGGCGGTTGCCCCGAAGAGCCCATTTCAGCCGAGCGCTGACCGCGGCGATCGGAGGGTTGTTGCAATGGAGCGCGGAACCGGGATGGAACCGACGCCGGAAATGGGTCGCGCGGCTGGGGAATGGTGGACCCGCTGCCCGCCGGTGACGGTGCCGATCAGCGCGTTGCGGCCGTCGGACTCACCGCGGCTGGCCGGCGAGAGCGGCGACCACGTCCGTGCGCTCGCCGAGTCCGACGCCGTGCTGCCGCCGGTGCTCGTGCACCGCGCCACGATGCGGGTCGTCGACGGGATGCACCGGCTGCGGGCCGCCGTCCTGCGCGGTGAGCAGGCCGTGCGGGTTCAGTACCTCGACTGCGACGAGGCCGAGGCGTTCGTGCTGGGCGTGCGCGCGAACGTCACGCACGGCCTGCCGTTGTCGCTGGCCGACCGGCGGGTCGCGGCCATGCGGATCATCACCTCGTACCCGCAGTGGTCGGACCGGGCGATCGCGGCCGCGGCCGGGCTGTCGGCCAAGACGGTCGGCGCGATCCGCTGGTGTGCAACTGGCGACTCGCCGCAGTCGCACAGCAGGGTCGGCCGCGACGGCCGGGTCCGCCCGCTCAGCAGCGCCGAGGGCAGACGCCAGGCGTCCGCGATCATCAGGGAACGTCCGGGCGACTCGTTGCGCCAGATCGCGTCGGCGTCGGGCGTCTCGCCGGGCACCGTGCGCGACGTGCGGGAGCGGATGGCCCGTGGCGAGGACCCGGTCCGGCCGAGGCGGCGTCAGCGCGACCGCGGAGAGGCTCCGGTGGAGCCTCCGCCGGAACGCACCGAGGACGAGCTCGCCGAGCTGCTGTCCCGGCTCAAGCACGACCCGTCGCTGCGCGGCACCGAGGTGGGGCGCGCGCTGCTCCGGCTGCTCGGCGTCAACGCGCTGACCGAACGGGACCGCCGAGGCCTGCTCGACGCCGTGCCCGAGCACTGCCGGGCGACCGTGGCGGAGCTGGCGCGCGCGTGCGCCAAGGCCTGGCGGGACCTCGCGGACTGCCTCGACGGCTAAGGCCTGTCTCGTAGATCATCGTGTGAAGTCCTGCGCCGACCACCGGAACCTCAGGGGACCGTGACGGCACCTAACCACCATCCACCTCGATACCCGCACTATTCGCTGGGACGCAACGCACACTTTTAATCCCGGGGAGGCGGACTAGGTCAGCAGGCTGCCGACGATCTTGGCTAGCTCGGCCGGCGGCGGCATCGTCGGGTGGTTCGACACGGTGCGCGACCCGACGTCGTAGCTGTCGTGCCATACCGGCTCCGGGACGTGGTGGCCGTCCGCGCGCAGCTGCTCGATGTTGCGCCGCACCGCGGGCTTGTCCCACATCGCCGCGCCCATCGACGGGAAGAACACCACCGGGCTGCGCGTGGACAGGATCACGGTGGTCAGCCGATTGGGTGCCGCGCCCGACGCGGCGGCCGCGAGCATGTTCGCCGTGGCGGGGAGCACGACCACGATGTCGTGGTCGGCGGCCAGTCGCGACGGCTTGTCCGTGGGCCAGTCGTCCGGCGACTCACCGCTGACGACCCGCTCGGCGTGGATCGCCACCGTGGTCGGCGGCAGGAACGTGGCGGCGGTGTGCGTCATCAGCACGGTGTACGTGCCGCCGAGCTGGCCGCGCAGCTCGGCCAGGTAGGCGGGCAGCGCGGTCACGGCGATCGAGCCGGTGGCGCCGATGAGGACACGGGGTTCGCCGGGCGACAGTGGAGTTTGGCTCATGAAAGCATCGTGCACCGATTTCTCGGTTCGTTCAATCCGCGCTTTCTTCGGCCGCTCGGATATGTCACTCCAATGGCCCATCGCTGGCCGCGAGGCATCCGTCGAGCACGATTCCGTACGTTCATTCATCTTGGTTGACAGTACGCTGGCAGCTGTCATTCCAGGGCATTGTCGAACCGCTGGTCCCGGGTTTTGTGTCGTCCGGCTGTTGCGCAACTTCTTCCGTGCGCGATCCGCACGGACGAGCCGCGAAGGGCGAAAGGGAGAGGTGCAGACATGGGACACCCGGATTCCCCCGGACGCAGGCACGAGCCGTTCCCGCTCACCGACATCCAGTACGGGTACGTGCTCGGCCGCACCGGTGGTCTCGAGTTGGGCGGGGTGTCGAGCCACTTCTACTTCGAGTTCGAGGGGCCGGTGCTCGACGCCACGCGGCTCGGCGAGGCGCTGGACAAGGTGGTCGCCCGCCACGACATGCTGCGCGCCGTCATCGACGAGGACGGCAAGCAGCGGGTGCTCGAGCGGGTGCCGCCCTACCACATCGAGACGACCGACCTGCGCGGCCAGTCCGCCGAGGCGCAGCTCGACCACATCACCAAGCTCCGCGCGGAGCTGGGTGACCACGTCCTGTCCAGCGACCGGTGGCCGCTGTTCGACATCCGCGCGACCGTGCTCGCCGACGACCGCCTGCGCCTGCACCTGAGCCTCGACCTGCTCTTCCTCGACACCCGTGGCGTCTTCCAGGTGCTGAGCGAGTGGCGGCGGCACTACGACGACCCCGCGTTCGCGCCGCAGACGCCGCGGCTGTCCTTCCGCGACTACGTGCTGGCGCACCAGGAGCTGGCGGCCGACGAGGCGGGCCGGCGCGCCGAGCGGTACTGGCTGTCCCGCATCGACGAGCTACCCGGCGCGCCGGAGCTCCCGCTCGCCACCGCGCCTGAGCGGATCGGCAGGCCGAGCTTCGGCCGCCGCACCGCGGTGCTCTCCGCACCGCGCTGGGCGGCGCTCACCGAGGCGGCACTGGACCGGGGCCTCACCCCGGAGTCGGTGTTGCTCGCCGCGTACTGCGAGGTGCTGCGCGCGTGGTCGCGGCGCACGGACTTCACCGTCGCGCTGAGCCTGCTCGACCGGCTCCCGCTGCACCCCGGGGTCGACGACATCGTCGGCAACTTCCTCGCGCCCAGCCTGCTCGCGGTCGAGGGTGCCGAGCCGACGTTCGAGGAACGTGCCGCCGCCGTGCGGGCACGGGCCGAGCAGGACGCCGCGCACCAGGCCTTCGGCGGCATCCGCGTGCTGCGCGAGCTCACCCGCCGCCAGGGTCGCAGCGTCGCCATGCCGGTGGTGTTCACCAGCATGCTCGGCGCGGGCGGCGACGCACTCGGCCTCTTCGGTGACCTGGTGCACGAGCTCAGCCAGACGCCGCAGGTGTGGCTCGAGAACCAGGTCCACGACCAGGACGGCGGTGTCGTCGTCACGTGGAACTGGGTGACCGGCCTGTTCCCCGCCGGCATGCTCGACGCGATGTTCCAGGCGTACCGGACGTTGCTGGACCGCCTGGTCGACGACAGCAGCCAGGACGGCGACACCGTGTGGACGCGGACCGGCCGGGTGGTGGAGCTGCCCGCGGCGCACGCCGACGAACGCAGGCGCGCCAACGCGACCGAGACCGACCTGCCGCCGACCCGGCTGCAGGAGCTGGTCGCCGCGTCCGCCGAGCAGAGCCCGGACGCGGTCGCGATCATCAGCGAGGACACCGAGGTCACCTACCGGGAGCTGACCGAGCCGGCGCACCGGCTGGCCCGCAGGCTGCGGGAGTGCTGTGCGGCGGACCCCGGCTCGATCATCGCGGTGTCCATGCGCCCCGGTCCCGACCTGATCACCGCGCTGCTCGGGGTGCTGCACGCGGGCGCGGCCTACGTCTCGATCGACCCGGACCTGCCCGAGCAGCGCAGGCACAAGCTGCTGACCCGCTGCGGGGTGCGTGCCGTGGTCACCGAACCGGAGCTGCGCGAGTCGTTGAGCTGGCCGTCCGGCGTGGACCTGGTCACCGGCAGGGACCCGGAGACGCTGCGCCAGAGCGCGGATCCGGTGGACGTCCGGCAGGACCACGACGACCTCGCCTACGTGATCTTCACGTCCGGCTCCACCGGCGAGCCCAAGGGCGTGATGATCTCGCACCGCAGCGCGAGCAACACCGTGCAGGACATCAACCAGCGCTTCGGCGTCGGCCGCGACGACCGCGTGCTCGCCCTGGCGCCCACCGGGTTCGACCTGTCCGTGTACGACGTGTTCGGCGTGCTCGGCGCGGGCGGCGCCATCGTGGTGCCGTCGCCAGGGCGCACCAGCGACCTCGGGCACTGGTCCGAGATGATCGACAAGCACGGTGTGACGATCTGGAACAGCGTGCCCGCGCCGATGCGGATCTGGGTGGAGTCCCTGGGCGACGCCGAGTGCCCGCCAGGGCGCACGCTGCGGCTGGCGCTGCTCAGTGGCGACTGGATCCCGACCACGCTGCCGGGGCAGATCCGCAGGCACTTCCCCGAGCTGAACGTGATCAGCCTCGGCGGCGCGACCGAAGGCTCGATCTGGTCGGTGTTCTACCCGATCGGTGAGGTCCCGGAGCAGTGGCCGAGCATCCCGTACGGCAAGCCGCTGGCCAACCAGACGTTGCACGTGCTGGACGGCCGGTTCGCGGCGTGCCCCACCTGGGTCACCGGGGAGATCTACATCGGCGGCGTCGGCGTCGCGGCGGGCTACTGGGGCGACCCGGAGCGCACCGCGCAGCGGTTCGTCGTCAGCCCGGTCACCGGGCAACGGCTCTACCGCACCGGCGACCTCGGCCGGTACCTGCCCGGCGGGGACATCGAGATCCTCGGCAGGGACGACTTCCAGGTCAAGATCAACGGTTACCGGGTCGAGCTCGGCGAGATCGAGGCCGTGCTGAGCAGGCAGCCGGGCGTGCGCCACGCACTGCTCACCGCGCCTGCCAACCCGCACACCGGGCAGCGGCAGCTCGCCGCGTACGTCGTGACCGACGGGCCGGAGCTCGACCCGGCCGCGCTGAAGGCGGCGGCCGCTGAGCAGCTGCCCGGTTACATGGTGCCCAACCACTACGTGGCGATCGACGCGCTGCCGCTGACGGGCAACGGCAAGATCGACCACAGCGCGCTGCCCGCGCCGTGGACCGAGGGTGTCGCGGAGGAACGCAGGGTGGCGCCGCGGGGCGACACCGAGCAGCAGCTGCTCGCGATCTGGTCGGCGCAGCTGGGGCACGGCGACTTCGGCACCGAGGACGGGTTCTTCGACGTCGGCGGCGACTCGCTGCACGCGGTCGGCATCATCGGGCACCTGCGGTCGGCGTTCGACATCGGCCCCGAGGCCGAGCAGGAAGTGATCGAGGCGCTGTTCACCAACGCCACCGTCACCGACTTCGCCGAGGTCATCGAGTCCTTCAGGGACACCGACTCGTGACCGCCGGAACGTGGGACCACGTGGTCGTCGGCGCCGGGTCGGCGGGCGCGGTCGTCGCGGGCAGGCTCGCCGCCGACGGGCACCGGGTGCTGCTGCTGGAGGCGGGCGCCGACCAGCCCACCGATCCGAGCACGCCCAACCCGTTGCGGGACGGCACCCGGCTGATCCTCGAGGGCCACAACTGGGACTACCAGGCCAACCTGCGGGCGCGCGGGCCCGCCAGGGCCGGTGCGCGGGAGCGTCCTGCCCGCGCGCTGTGGGGGCGTTTCCCTTACCGGCTGGGCAAAGTGGTCGGCGGGTCGTCCTCGGTGAACGGCGCGGTGGCCATGCGCGCGCTGCCGCGTGACTTCGCCGAGTGGGTCGCCCGCGGCAACCCGGACTGGTCATGGGACGACGTCCTGCCGTTCTACCGGCAGGTCGAGTCCGACACCGACGCCGCGGACGGCGACGGGCCGATCCCGGTCCGCAGGCCGAAGCGCGAACAGCTGCACGAGCTGGACCGGGCGTTCTGGGACGAGTGCAACCGGCTTGGCCTGCCCGACGTGCAGGACCTCAACCGGTCGTCGTGCACCGGCGTGGGCGCGGTGCCCGCCAACACCGTCGGCAGGGAGCGCGTGGACGCCGCCGCGGGCTACCTCGACCCGGTCCGCGGCCTGGCGAACCTGGAGATCCGCACCGGCACCCACGTGACGAGGGTGCTGTTCGACGGCAACCGCGCGACCGGCGTGGAAGTGGTGCGGGACAACCAGCTCACGCCGATCCTCGCCGACAACGTCGTCCTGAGCGCGGGCGCCATCGGCTCGCCGGTGATCCTGCTGCGCTCCGGCGTCGGGTCCGCGCGCCGGAGCGCGGAGCTGGGCGTCACCTCGGTGGCCGACCTGCCGGGCGTCGGCGAGAACCTGGTGGACCACCCGTCGGTGGTCATCTGGGCCAAGCCGCGCGACGGGCTCTGCACGCCGGGCATCCCGTGGCGCCAGGTCGCCGCGCGCATGGCCAGCGGCGTGGCCGGCGGTGCCGACAGTCACGACGCCGACCTGCAGCTGTGGCTGCTGAACAACGTGGAGTCCGCGACCATCCCGGGATTCGCGAACCGGCTCGACTGGCCGATGATCATGGGGATCTCGGTGATGCTGTTGCGTCCGGAGTCGCGCGGGCGGGTGTCCCTCGTGGACGCCGAGCCCGGTACCTCACCGACCATCGAGCTGGGTTTCGGCTCGGTGGACGACGACGTGGAGCGGCTCGCGTGGGGCGTGCGCCGCGCATGGCAGGTGCTGCGCTCGCCGGCGTTCGCCGACCGGCTGACCGACATCCAGCTCTGGAACGATGGCATGGTCGCCGACGACACGGTGCTGCGCAGCGCCGTGCGCAACGTGATGAGCCCAGGCTGGCACGCGATCGGCTCGGCGCGGATGGGACCGGCCACCGACCCGATGTCCGTTGTGGACCAGGGCTGCCGGGTGCACGGCGTCGAGGCGTTGCGGGTCGTGGACGCCTCGGTGTTCCCCGCCATGCCCAGCGCCCCGACGAACCTGACCACGATGATGCTGGCGGAGAAGGTCGTCAGCGGGATCCGGGCGGGCACCCGATGACGACCCGGCCCCCACGCAGCCGGCCGCCGGTGCGGCTCTACTGCTTCCCGTACGCGGGCGCGACTTCCTCGATCTACCGGTCGTGGCAGGCGAAGAGCCCCGACTCCGTGCAGCTCGTCGGCATCGATCCACCGGGGCGCGGCACCCGGACGAAGGAACCCGTGATCGAGCGGTTCCCGGAGCTGGTGGCGTCGATGGCGGCCGCCGTTGCCGCCGATCTCCGCCGAGCCGGCGAGCCGCGCTACGCGACCTTCGGGCACAGCCTCGGCGGCGTTGTCAGCCTCGCGGTGGCCGACGCGGTGGCGCACCGGACCGGCTTGCCGCCGGAACGATCCTTCGTGTCGGCGTCGCTGCCGCCCGGGCTGCACAAGCCGGTGGACGAGACCGCGGGGATGACCGACGCCGAGCTGGTCGAGAAGATCCGCGCCGATGGCGGGACCGCCCCCGCGCTGCTGGCCAGCGAGGCGATGGCGGCCATCCTCGTCCGGCTGATGCGGGAGGACCACGCGCTGCGCAGCCAGTTCGCCGCCGAGCACGGGCTGGTGGTCGGCCACCCGCTGACCACGATCGCCGCGCTCGACGACGAGTTCATCACCCCGGAGCGGATGCGGCGGTGGGCCGGGCACAGCGCCGCGGCCGGCAGGCACGTCGAGATCGACGGTGGGCACTTCGCCGCGTTCGACGACCCCACCGAGGTCCTGGCGATCGTGGCGCACGACCTGCTGGCTTCCGCGGACCGGCCCGCCGCGGACCTGCGGCACTACCGGTCCGCCGGCTGAGGAGAGGAGCCACGATGGACACCAACCCCTACGAGCAGCCGCACGCGGCGTTCCGCGACCTGTGCCGCACGTTCCTCGACCGCGAGGCCGTGCCGTACCACGACGACTGGGCGCGCGAGGGCATCATCGACCGTGAGGTCTGGCGCAAGGCGGGCAAGGCGGGCCTCTTCGGCCTCAACGCCCCGCAGGAGTACGGCGGTGCCGGCGAGCCGGACTTCCGGTACACGGCGGTGTTCGTCGAGGAGCTGGTGCGTGCGGGCGTGACCGCACCCGGTTTCGTGGCGCACAACGACCTGATCGCGTCCTACTTCACCGCCCGCACCACCGACGAGCAGAAGGAGCGGTGGCTGCCCGGGCTGTGCTCGGGCGAGCTGATCGCGGCGATCGCGATGAGCGAGCCGGAAGCCGGGTCCGACCTCGGCGGCATCCGGACCACCGCGAAGCGCGACGGCGACGACTACGTGCTCAACGGGCAGAAGACGTTCATCACCAGTGGCGAGAACGCCGACCTGGTCATCGTGGCGGCGAAGACGCCCTCCGCGCGCGGGCAGGGGATCAGCCTGGTGGTGGTGGAACGCGACACGCCCGGGTTCAGCCGCGGCAAGCGGATGGCGAAGCTGGGCTGGCCGGCCAGCGACACCAGCGAGCTGTTCTTCGACGACTGCCGCGTGCCCGCGACCAACCTGATCGGCAAGGAGAACGCCGGGCAGGGCTACCTGATGTCGAGCATCCCGCGCGAGCGCATGTGCATCGCGACGGTGGCGGTGGCGTCCGCGGAGAAGACCCTCGCCGAGACCCTGACCTACGTCACCGGCCGGCAGGCCTTCGGCCAGCCCATCGGCAGCTTCCAGCACAGCCGGTTCCTGCTCGCCACGCTCGACACGGAGATCACCCTCGCGCGGGTGTTCCTCAACCACTGCATGACCGAGCTGAACGCCAGGCGGCTCACGGTGACCGACGCGGCGAAGGTCAAGTGGTGGACCACCGAGCTGCAGGTCCGCGTCGCCGACCGGTGCCTGCAGCTGCACGGGGGCTACGGCTACCTCAAGGAGAGCCCCATCGCCACGGAGTGGACGAACAGCCGGGTGCAGACGATCTACGGCGGCACCACGGAGATCATGAAGGAGATGATCGGCCGCTCGCTCGGCCTGTGACCGCCCGATCCCTTACCCCGCAAGCGAACTGGAGGACCCACGATGGCCGAGCACACGCCGACGATCTACGAGTGGGCCGGTGGCGCGCCCGCGTTCGAGCGGCTGACCGAGGAGTTCTACCGCCGGGTGCGGCAGGACGAGCTGCTCGCGCCCATGTTCCGGCGGATGAGCGCCGAGCACCCCAAGGACGTCGCCGTCATGCTCGGCGAGGTCTTCGGCGGCCCGACCGACTACACCGACGAGCACGGCGGCTTCAAACGCCTGCTGTCCAAGCACCGCCACCGCGACATCCAGCCGGAGCAGCGCGAACGGTGGGTGCAGCTGATCCTGCAGGCCGCCGACGCGGTGGGCCTGCCGAGCGACCGCGAGTTCCGCTCGGCGTTCCTCGCCTACATCGAGTGGGGTTCGCGCGGCGCGATGGCCAACTCGAAGCACGACGCCAAGCCCGCCGAGCGCGAGTCGCTGAAGATCTGGGGCTGGGGCGAGGCGAGCCCGGGTGGCGCCTAACCGTTCAGCAGCAAGGACATTCCAGCCGACACGCGGTAGCCGCGTTGCCGCCCGAGGGACGGGAAGGTGCCATGGGTCTTGACGACCGCCTCGCGCGACTGCTGCACGAGGCTCCCGACGAGGCCGAAGCCGTGGAGCAGGACGGCACGTGGTGGACGTGGGGTGCGTTGCGCGCGTGCGCGACGGCCCTGGACGACATGCTCATCGCGGCGCGCGTCTGCCCGGGCGGGCGGGTGGGGCTGGTCGTGCGGAACCGGCCCGAGCACGTCGGGGTGCTGCTCGCCGTGATCGCGACCGGGCGGTGCGTGGTGGCGTTCGACCCGTTCCAGCCCGCCGCCCGGCTGGCGGCCTCGATCGCCGACGCGGACGTCGCGGTGGTGATCGGCGACGCCGGGTCGCTGGCCGCCGAGGAGGTGTTCGCCGCGGCGAAGGCCGACGCCCTTGTCGTCGAACTCGGCGAGGACGCGGCGGTGCGGGTGCTCGGTGGTGCGCCGCCGGACTGCATGCCGCCGCCCTGCGGCGTCACGGTCGAGATGCTCAGCTCGGGGACCACCGGGCCGCCGAAACGCACCGGGTTGACCATGCGCCAGCTCGACCAGGCGCTCGCCGCGGCTTCCCGGACCACGCCGGGGGAGGAGCTGCTGTCGCCCGCGGTGTCGCTGGTCGCCACTCCGATGGTGCACATCGGCGGGCTCTGGGGCGTGCTCAGCTCGCTGCACGCGGGCCGCAAGCTCGTCCTGATGAGCCGGTTCGAGGCGCAGCCGTGGAGCGAAGCCGTTGCCCGGCACCGGATCCGGGCCACGTTCCTGGTGCCCGCCGCGCTGCGGGACGTGCTGGACGCCGGGATCGCGCCGCGCGCGTTGGAGTCGGTCAAGCTCATCACCTCCGGTGCCACCGCCTGCCCGGTCGACCTCGCCGACGAGTTCTTCCGCAAGTACGGCATCCGCGTGCTGACCACCTACGGCGCCACCGAGTTCGCGGGCGCGGTCGCCGGCTGGACCTACGACCTGCACGAGCAGTGGTGGGACCGCAAGATGGGCAGCTCCGGACGCGCCTACGGCGACGTGGTGCTGCGGGTGACCGACGGCGAGGGCACCGACCTGCCGCCCGGCGAGGTCGGCCACCTGGAGGTACGCACCGCCCAGTCCGCGCGGGGCCCCGACGAGTGGGTGCGCACCAGCGACCTGGCCGAGCTGGACGACGACGGCTTCCTCTGGGTCGAGGGCCGGGCCGACGACGTGATCGTGCGCGGTGGGTTCAAGATCCAGCCCAGAACGGTCCAGCGGGTGCTGGAGACCCACGCCGCGGTCCGCGAGGCGGCGGTCGTCGGCATGGACGACGACCGGCTGGGTGCGGTGCCGGTGGCGGCGGTCGAGCTGGCGCCCGGAGCGCCGCGGCCGACCGACGACGAGCTGGTCGACCTGTGCCGCGCCCGGCTGACCGCGTACGAGGTGCCCAAGCACGTCCTGCTGCTCGACCGGTTGCCGCGCACACCGTCGACGAAGGTCAGCCGGGTCGAGCTGCTCGAGCTGGTTCGCACACACATCACCACCGGAGAGGAGCAACCATGACCACAGCAGAGCAATCAGGCCGAGCGCTTCCCAACCGCACCTCAGGGGAACGTGACGCAACCCAGCCACAAGCACGCGACCGAACGGCACCGTCCGTCCCCAACGCGACCAACACCGTGAATTCCGGGGAGGCGGAACAGTTCACTGTCGGGGTCGCCACCCGTGAGGACTGGGAGGCGGTGGTCGAGCTGGCCAACGCCGAGGGCTGGAACGTCGGCCACCACGACGCGGACTGCTTCCTGAGCACCGACCCGGAAGGCTTCTTCGTCGGCAAGCTCGGCGACCGCGTCGTCTCGGCCGTTTCCCTTGTCACCTACGGAGATTCCTACGGCGTCTGGGGCAATTACGTGGTGCACCCGGACTTCCGCGGTCGCGGCCTTGGCCGGGCGACGTGCAAGGCGGCCCGCCGGCACGGCGGTGACCGGATGCTCGCGTCCGACGCCATGCCCGACCGAGTGGAGAACTACCAGCGTTCCGGACTGGTTCCGGTGCACGACACCGTGAACTACGTCGGCCACCCCGAGCGGGGCGTCAACGGCGGGACCGCCGTGCGGGTCGGGCTCGAGCACCTGGACGCGGTCATCGCCTACGACGCGCAGAGCTTCCCCGCCGAGCGGGACCGGTTCCTGCGCAACTGGCTCACCAGCGCGGGGCACACCGCGTACGTCCGCGTGGTCGACGGCCGGATCACGGGGTACGGCGTCATCCGCACCGCGCCGCGGTGCCAGCGCATCGGCCCGCTGGTCGCCGACACACCGGAGGACGCCGAGGCGTTGTTCGACGCGCTCACCGCGGACCTCGGCCCGGACGAGGAGGTGTCGGTCTTCGCGCCCCAGTCGCAGGACTCGGCGGGCTCCTTCTTCACCGACCGCGGGCTCGCCGAGCAGTTCCGCGTGGTGCGCATGTACACCGGCGACGTGCCGTCCGGCGAGGCGGACCGGGTGCTCGCCATCGGCAGCCTCGAGCTCGGCTGAACCGCGTTCGTGAGGCAGGAGGCAACAGTGATGGGTCTCGGTGGAGTGTTCAAGGCGGTGCGGCGTCGGGTCGACCGGCTGCGCATCCCGTTCATGTACGGATCCGGCAAGGCCACGGACGCCGAGCTGGCGCAGGTGGTGCGCGGCCGGGTCGTGGTGATCAGCGGTGCCTCGTACGGCATCGGTGAGGCCACAGCCCGCCGCGTGGCCCGCTGCGGCGGGATCGTGGTCATGCTCGCGCGCTCCGTGGACCGCCTGGCGGAGGTGACGGCGGAGATCCGGGCCGACGGCGGCGACGCCCACGCGTACCCGCTGGACCTCACCGACCCGGTGGCCGTCGAGAAGGCCGTCGCGACGATCCTGGGCGAGCACGGGCACGTGGACGTGCTGGTCAACAACGCGGGCAAGTCGATCCGCCGCTCGATCACGCTGTCCGAGCGGCGGCTCAAGGACTTCGAGCGCACGATCAAGATCAACTACCTGGGTCCGGTGAGCCTGACCCTGGCGCTGCTGCCGTCGATGCGCGAGCACGGCGGCGGGCACGTGGTGAACGTCGCGACCTGGTCGCTGCGGCTACCGCCCGCGCCGTTCTGGGCCGCGTACTCCGCCTCGAAGGGCGCGTTCGACCTGTGGTTCCGCACGTTCGGCCAGGAGGTCCGCTCGGCGGGGATCACCACCACGAGCGTCTACATGGGACTCGTCCGCACCAGGATGACCGCACCGTCGGACTTCCTGGACGACTTCCCCTGTCTGTCCCCAGCACAGGCGGCGGGCCTGCTCGGTGACGCGATCGTGTACCGCAAGCCGCGAATCGAGGCGCCGTGGCTCGGACCCGCCGCGATGCTCTACAACCCGGCACGCACGCTCGTGGAGCGCCGCGCCGCCGCGAAGTACCCGTTCCAGGAGGACACGCCAAGTTCCAAGGCCGCGGTGCGACGCTCGGAGCAGCGGGCCGCCTGAACATGCGGGGCCGCGCGGTCGGGTACGGCCGCGTCGGCCGGGTCAGCTGCGGGGGACCGGCTCGCCGGCCAGGGTTCCCGCCGCGTGATCGGCGCGCAGCCGGGTCTTGAGCACCTTGCCACCCGGGTTGCGCGGCAGTTCCGCCAGCACCGCGAGCCGCGTCGGGTGCTTGTAGCGGGCCAGCCTCCCGGTGCACCACCGGGAGATGTCGGCAGGCGTCGGCGGGTCGTCGGCCGACCGGGCGGTGACCACGGCCAGCGGCGTCTCGCCCCACTTCTCGTGGGGAACACCGATCAGCGCGACGTGCGCGACCTTCGGGTGCGCGGCGAGGACGTCCTCCACCTCGGCGCTGTAGACGTTCTCGCCGCCGGAGATGATCATGTCCGTGCGCCGGTCGACGACGTAGAGGTAGCCCTCCTCATCCTCGCGGCCCAGGTCGCCGGAATGGAACCAGCCGCCGCGGAACGCCTCCGCCGTCTCGGCGGGCCGGTTCCAGTACTCGAGCATCAGCATCGGGCTGCGGTAGACGATCTCACCGACCTCGCCGCGCGGCACGTCGTGCCCGTGCTCGTCCACCACGCGCACCTCGACGTTGAGCAGCGGCGTGCCCACCGAGCCGAGCTTGCGCAGGGCGTCGGCACCGCGCAGCAACGTGGTGACGGGTCCGCATTCGGTCTGTGCCAAGGCAGTCGTGACCTCAGCCTGCGGGAAGGTGTCCACGATCCGGCGCACCAGCGTGCTCGACGCCGGCGCGGCGCCCCACGCGGCCCGGCGCAACGCCGACAGGTCCCGCCGCGCGATCTCCGGCACGTCGCAGATCGCCTGCCACTGGGCAGGCACCAGGAAACACGCCGTGACCCGTTCGCGTTCCATGAGCGCGACCGTCGCCTCGGCGTCGAACCTGCCGGAGGGCAGCAGCACGGTCCGGCCGCCGCGCATGAAGGTGGGCAGCATCCCGGTCAGCCCGGCGACGTGGAACAGCGGCGCGGCGGCGAGCCACACCAGCTCGTCCTCGGGCCGTGCGCCGATGGTCGCCGTGTGGCTCAGGACGTGCATCGCCAGGCCGTGATGGCTGAGCACGGCGCCCTTGGGCCGACCGGTGGTGCCCGAGGTGTACATGATGAACGCCGGGCCGCGCTCGTCCACCGGGTCGCCGGTGAACACCTCGTCGGCCGCGTCCAGCGCCTGCTCGTAGTCCTCCGCGCCGGGCCCGGGATCGTGGCCACCGAAGACCAGGCACGCGGCCAGCTCGCCGCGTGCCGCCGCCATCGTCGGGGCCAAGGGTGCGTGCACGACCGCGGCGGCCGCGTCGCAGTCGGTCAGCACGTGGCGGATCTCGTCGGCGACCAACCGGAAGTTCAGCGGGACGCAGATCGCGCCCAGCCGCGTGCACGCGACGTAGGTTTCCAGTACCTCCACCGAGTTCATGCCGAGGACCGCCACCCTGTCGCCGGGCCGCACGCCGCGCTCGCGCAGGGCGTTGGCCAGCTTGCTCACCCGCTGGTCCATGGTCCGGTAGCCGAGCTCGGTGCCCTCGAAGGTGATCGCGACCCGGTCGCCGATCGCGCGGGCGTGCCGCGCGCACTGTGCGCTGAGGGTCATCCCTCGCCAGGACAAGGCTTATGCCTTCGCGGTGCGCTGGTGCAGCCGCGCGTCGAGCAGTGCGCAGCCGAGCGCGGCCACCCCGAACAGCGCGCCGACCCAGCCCACCGAGGTGAGCCCGAAGCCTGCGCTGATCGCGTAGCCGCCGAGCAGCGGCGCGACCGTGATGCCCACCTGGAACGCGGCGACGTTGGTGGCCCCGGCCAGGGTCGGCGCGGCCTGCGCGATGGTGAACGCGCGGTTGAGCACGGCGGGGTTGACGACGAACCCGGCCACGCCGAGCAGGAAGACCAACAGGATCGTCAGCGCCAGCTGCCCGGCGAGCACGGCCAAGGCGAGGGAGACCACGACGATGCCGATGATGCCGACGGTCATCGTGCGGAACGGCTGCCGGTCGGCGCTGCGGCCGCCGACGGTGAGCCCGGCGAACGCGCCGATCCCGAACAGCGACAGCACGGCGGGCACCCAGCCCACCGGCAGTTTGCTGACGTCGGCGAGCACGGCACCGAGGTAGCCGAAGGTCACCATGTAGGCGCCGGTGCTGAGCGCGGCCGTGCCGTAGGCGATCCACAGCCTGGGATTGTTCAGCGCGCGCAGTTCGGTGCCGAGGTCCCGGCGCGGCTCCGGTCCCGCGGCCGGCCCGCGCAACGACAGCAGGGTCAGCGCGGCCGTGAGCGTGGTCATCGCGAGGACGGCCCAGAACCCGCCACGCCAGCCCATGGCGTCGCCGATCACGGTGCCCAGCGGTCCGCCGACGACCATGGCCAGCGTCAGTCCGCTGACCACCACGGACAACGCCCGGGCCGTGCGGTCCGGCGGCACCAGGCTGACCGCGGTGATCGAGGCGACGCCCCAGAACCCGGCGTAGGCCAGTCCGCTCACGAACCGGGCGATCAGCAGTGGCCAGTACCCGTCGGTCAGCAGCCCGACCGCGATCGAGGCGACGAACAGCGCCTGGCTGGTCACCAGCGCGACCCGCCGTGGCAGCCGCAACGTCAACGCGGCCAGCGGCGGTGCGCCCAGCATCACCCCGACGGCGAACGCGGAGATCAACGTCCCGGCCGTGGGCAGCGAGATGTGCAGGTCGGAGGCCATCTGCGGCAGCACGCCCGCCATGAGGAACTCCGCGCTGCCCATCGCGAACAGGCTCAGCCCCAGCACGTACACCGGCAGCGGCATGCCTCGGCGCTGCTGCTCGGTTCGCGTCACGCTCGTGGCATCCGCGACGTTCGCGGCCATCTCGACTCCCCTCGTCGACGCGATCAGGACGGCTCCCGACGTTACCTTATTCCAGAGAATAGTGGAACTCCCTACGAGTCAAGTGGCGCCCACCCGGTCGCATTCCGTGACTCCTGGACGAGGGGTGTTGAGGGACATCCTTCCGGAGGCTCGCGCCCTGATCTCAGATGTCCGTCAAAACGGGTCACGCCAGGTGGGTAAACCGAACCCTGGATCGTCGTGTTGGCACGATCGATTCCACGACGGCGCCTCGGGAGCATGAGCACACCAGATCTTCCGCTCCTGACGAGGTGAAACTCATGCGACGATCGCCATGGCGCGCACAGCTTGTGGTGCTCGGCACGGTGGTGGCCATCCTCGGCGCGCTCGTTCCCGAGGCGTCGGCCACCGACAAGGTGGAATTCCGGCCGGGCTCATCCGGCTTGGGTGATCCGTGGTATCCGTTCGAAGGCAATGGCGGGTACCAGGTTGAGCACTACGATCTCGACCTGTCCTTCGAACCGGACAGCGGGCAGCTGGACGGCGTGGCCGTCATCGACGCCCGGGCCACGCAGGATCTGTCCCGCTTCGACCTGGACCTGCAACAGTTGACGGTCACCAAGGTCACCGTCGACGGGCTGACTGCCGGGTTCAGCCGGAACGGGCAGGAGCTGATCATCACGCCGGCGCGCGGGCTGCCCAACCGCTCACGCTTCCGCGTCGAGGTGAGCTATGGCGGCACGCCGCAGCCCCTCGGCGGTGACACACCGTACGGGTTCGTGCCCACCGACGACGGTGCGGTAGTGCTGAGCGTGCAGGACGGCGCATCTACCTGGTTCCCCGCCAACGATCATCCCTCCGACAAGGCGACCTTTGCCTTCTCCGTGCGGGTGCCCAAGGCCCTCGGAGTGGTTGCCAACGGTCGGCTGGTGTCGCGTCGCACCGTGGGCGAGTCGACGACGTTCCGGTGGGCGGAGCGCGACCCGATGGCAACCTATCTCGCCACCGTCGCCATTGGACAGTGGGAGATCCGGACGGGCCGGACAGCCGGCGGAGTTCCCCAGTACGTCGCGGTCGATCCGCGGCTGAAGGGCTCCGGTCCCGACCCGATGACGTTCTTCTGGGACACCTCAGCCGAGGTCACCGACCTGTGGGTGAAAACGTTCGGCCCCTATCCGTTCGATTCCACCGGCGCCATCGCCGATCTCGCGCTGTATCAGGGAAAGATGGTGCCGTTCTCGGAGGAGAGCCAGACCCGGCCGGTGTACTCCGACGTGCACCAGGACGCGACGATCGCACACGAACTGGCCCACCAGTGGTTCGGCGACAGCGTCGGAATCCCGCGCTGGAGCGAGGTCTGGCTCAGCGAGGGCTTCGCCACCTTCGCGACCTGGTACTGGGACGAGACCAAGGGGCGGACGTCGGCCCACGACGAGGCCCTTCGGACCTACGATTCCTATCCGGCCGACTCCGCATTCTGGAAGGTCATCACCGCCGCCCCCGGGCAACCCGATCAAAACGTCGGGGCGCGCGTCTATCTCGGTGGTGCCATGGCGCTGCAGCTCCTCCGCGAGAAGATCGGCGACCAGAAGTTCTTCTCCCTGCTGCGCGCCTGGGCCACCCGAAATCACCACGGCAACGCCACGTCCGTCGATTTCGCCGCGCTGGCGAACCGGATTTCCGGCCAGGACCTCACCCAGTTCTTCGACGCATGGATCTTCTCGCCCGGAAAACCGCCACTCACAGGGGAACCATCATGAGTAACTCTATTGACCTGCGCGGCCTGACCAAACGTTACGGCGCCACGACCGCCGTGGACACGCTCAGCTTGCTGGTTCACCGCTGGTCTGTCGCTGGTCAACCACTGGTCCCTCAGCCAGGTCGGGGGCGGCGGAGGCCATGAGGGCGTCGGCGACGGGGGAGCGGGTGTAGAGGACGGACCGGCCGGACCGGGCCCGAGTGACCAGGCCGGCGTCACGGAGCACGGCGAGATGGTTGCCGACCGCGCCGAGTGACTGGCCGAGGATGGCGGCGAGGTGGGTGGTACTGGCCGGCTCGTCGAGGGCGAGCAGGATCCCGGCGCGGGACGCGCCGAGCAAACAGCTGAGCGCGGCCCCTCGCGGCACTGCTGCGGGACTTGCGGATCCGGCGGTTGCTGTTCGCGAGCTGGATGCCGGTGTCGATCTTCGCCGGCGCCCCGGCGCTGATCGTGCCGTACACCGCGGCGCTCGGGAAGCAACCCGGCGCGGCCGGCCCACTGCTCGCCGCGACATCCATCGGGATGGTGCTCGGCAACGCGCTGGTCGGCAGGTTCTGCCGCCCAGCTACGCGAGAACGACTCGCATTCCCGCTGGCGCTGCTGCTCGGCGTTCCGCTGCTGGCGTTCGCCCTGCAGCCACCGCTGCCGCTTGTGTTCGGGTTGTTGCTGGTGTGCGGGGCGGGCCTGAGCTACCAGCTCGGAATCCAGCAGGCATTCCTCGACAATGTCCCGGCGGAGCTGCGGGGTCGGGCCTTCGGCCTCAGCTCGACGGGGGTGATGGGTGGGCAGGGTCTGACGCAACCGCTGGCCGGCGCCCTGGCCAGCGCACTCGGTCCGGCCGGCGCGGTTGCTGCGGTCGGCGCAGCGCTCGTCACCGCCGTACTCGCCCTGCGCCGCGCGCTGAGCCCGGGACGGCGAGCGCCTGATGAAGCAGAACCGCCGGAAGGCCCGACCGAATATTGGTGAGGGTCGAATTGAAATCGGCTCGCCGTCGTCGTGGCGTTCGCGATCAGCCTTGCCATCGATGTGCGGTCGAACACTCGCCCTGAGCTGTCTGGGCACCGCTTGGGCTGACACCCGGCACGTGGTACTCCGACCACGGCCTCGTGCGATGGTTGTCGATGTGACCACCCGGCGCGACGGGCCATCATCCCGCAGAAGGTCCCTTCGCAGGGCGATTCAGGTGGCGCGAGTGCCCCGAGTCCACCGGTCCGACGTCAGGACCGGTTCCGTTCGGCCAGTTCCTGGAGGAATCGCGGCATTCGGCCGGCGCCGAAGTCGTAGTAGCGCACCCAGTGTGGCGTGATCGCGATTCGGGCCATCTGGTCGTACATCACGCGGACGTTCTGCTCGAACTCGGCCGCAGCTTCGGCGTCCATGGATTTCCTTGCGGCGGCGAGGTACTCCTCGACCACGCCGTCCACGATTTCGACGTTCGCCCGTCCGCGTACGGAAAGGGCTCGCGCCTGGGCGGGCGTGTCGCCGGTGTCGATGGCCAGTGAGACGTCCGGGCGAGTCGACAGCGCTGCGACCTTCGGTGAGGTCGTCGCCGTGGAGATCACGAACTGGTCGCCGGTCCAGAAGAATCCGACCGGAATCACCCGCGGCGTTCCGTCCTTCCCGATGTAGGCGAGGTGGGCGGCCGAGGGGGACGTGAGCAGTTCCTGCGCGCCGGTCGTGGACAGTTCGTCGTCGATGTCTTGTCGTTCCATGAGGGTTCTCCATCCGTTACGTCGCGACCATGGTGGCCGCATTCACACCTGGGACCGCGCCGGTCCCAGGTTCTCGACATCGACGGCCGCAACGCAACCCGGAGGCCCGGCCACTCGACGGCATAGCGGCAATCCCTTGGGAGACAAGGGATCGCCGCGTCGCCTCACGCTCGGTCGTAGAGCAGGCAGAGCGCGCCGCTCTCGGTCGGGGTGGAGTCCGTGAGCCGCCAGGAGGTTGCTTCCGGGCCGTCGGGGAACAGCCGGGGGCCGCCGCCGACGAACTCGGGGCACAGGGTGATCGACAGCCGGTCCAGTTCATCGGCCTCGATCAGGTTCTGGATGACGCTCGTGCTGGCCAGCACGATGATGTCGCCGCCATCCTGCTGCCGCAGCTCCTTCACCGCGGTGGCCGGGTCGGTCGCCGCGATGCGGGCGTTCTCCCAGGTGGCCTCGGTGAGGGTGGTAGAGAAGACGACCTTCTCGACGGCGTTGAGCCAGCGGGAGAACTCGCGGTCCTTGGGGTCGGCCTCCGGGTTGTCCGCGACGGACGGCCAGAAGCCGCCGAACCCCTCGTAGTTGGTGCGGCCCAGCAACGCTGTCGTGGCCGGGGCGGTCACCCGCAGCATGTGGGTGCGTGCCCTGTCCGTGAGGTTGTGCGGCACGATCCAGCCCATGTCGTACGGGCCGCCGCGGCCGGCGACGCGGCCGTCGAGTGACAGCGAGATGTTGCCGACGACGGTGCGGGATGTGGTCACGATGTCTCTCCCTTGTCCGGCACCGGCCGTTCCGGCGCTGCGCACAGACTGTCCGCTGTGGCATGTCGCCCGGCAGATGAGGATGTGGGCAGTGGGCGATGACAATTGTCATCGCCCACTGTGGAGTTCCGTGCCTACCGGAAGGCGCTCGCCGGGCGGCACCCTGACCGGCATGACGGCAGTGCTGACCGGCTCGCGCGTCCCGCCGGCCGGGTTACCGTGTGTCCCTCAGCAGCGGAACGGGGGACCTGGCTTGGCCGTTATTTCGCGTTCGGACGGGATGTCGAGACTCATCCCGTTCGCGCCGATCGCCGCCACGCTGGTCGTCGTCGCCGTGCAGTGGTTGTTCGCGTTCCTCACCGCCGATCCGCTGGTCGCGGCGGTGCTTCTCGCCGGGTTCCTGCCGCCGCACCTGCACCACCTCTGGTCGGCGGCACATGCGCGGCGACCGCGGGCCGGAGAGTGGACGCTGCTCTTGATGGCAGTGCTCTACGGCGCGGGTGTGGTGCTGGTCGGTCCGGAGTGGTACCTGGCGGGAGCGCAGCTACTGGCGTCCATTTTCGTGGTGCTGCGGCCGCCGTGGTCGGTGCTCGCGGGTGGCATGCTCACGGTGGGGGCCGTGTGGCTGTACGTGGCGTTCGCACCGAACGCCACCCCGGGCTGGTTCGTGATCGCCCTGGTCGGCCGCGCGGGTGCGACGGTCGTGCCGGCGTGGTTCGCCGGGGCGCTGTACCAGTTGCGGGCGGCACGGGCGGAGCTCGCCGCCCAGGCCGTGCTCGGGGAACGGCTCCGCATCGATGACGAGCTCGCCGGCACGGTGGGCACGGAGCTGCGCGTCATCGCCGCGGGCGCCGCCGCGCTGCGTGACGAGGATCCCGCCACGGCGGAGCGGGAGTTGCGCGCCCTCGTCGATGGTTCGCGCCGCACGTTGGCCGCGGCCCGCCGGATGATCCGCGCGTACCAGCGGGTGCCGCTGCGCGCGGAGCTGGACGCGGCCGTCGCGCTGCTCGAGGCCGCGGGCATCAGGACCACACTGTCGGTCCCCCGTGGCGACCTGACCTCCGACGAGCTGACCAGCGCCCTGCGGTCGGCGGTCGACCGGCTGCTGCACGACGACACCGTCCGCGCCGCCACGATCACCGTCACCAGGGGCGGCGACCAGTTCCGGCTCACCGTCGCCGCGAACGGCACCCCACTCGTCGACGCGGAGGTCTCGCCGTGACCCCCGACTACCCGCACTGGATCGTGCGCAGGGCGCCGTGGTTCCTGCTCGCGCTGCACCTGCCGATCGTGGTGCTGGGGCCGGTGACGATCCTCGTCGACGGCTCGGGGGACGGGCCGGTCGCAGTCGCCGTGCTCGCCGGTGCGCTGCTCGCTGTGCTGCACCTGCGGCACGTGTTGGCCGCCGCCCGCGACGTCCGTCCGGTCGGCTGGCCGCTGACCCTGTCCGCCCAGGCGCTGGTCGCCGAGGTGCCGGTGTTCTGGCTGGGCGAGGGGTGGAGCGCGCCGACGATCACTGTCGGGGCCGCCGCGATGCTGCTGTTGCCCGGAGGGTGGGGCCGGACGGCCGGCTTCGCGGTGGGCTTCGCGGCCTGCCTGTTCAACCAGGGTGTGTTCGGCAGGGAGATGGTCACCGCCGACAAGGTGCTCGGCTTCGCGTACACGGCGGGCATCTCGGCGGTGTTCATCCTCGCGCTGTACGGCACCGTGCGGCTGGTCCGGCTGCTGAACGAGCTGCACCAGACCAGGATGGAGCTGGCGCAGTCGGCCGTGGAGCGGGAACGGGTCCGCGTGTCCCGGGACCTGCACGACCTGCTCGGGCAGAGCCTGTCCGCGATCTCGCTGAAGGGCGACCTCGCGGTGCGGCTGCTGCCCATCGACGCGGCCGCCGCCCACGCCGAGATCGCCGGGGTGGCGCAGACGGCCCGTGCCGCGCTGCACGACATGTACGCCATCACCCGTGACGAGCACGCGGTGGTGCTGGGCGATGAGGTCACCGCCGCGGCCGCGTTGCTGGCCGCGGCGGGCGTCGACACCGAGGTGGTTGGCACCGCGACCCCGCATCCGGTGCTGGCGTGGGCCGTCCGCGAGGGCACCACGAACCTGCTGCGCCACAGCGACGCCACGCGGTGCACGATCACCCTGGGTCGTGGTTCGGTCGAGATGACCAACGACGGGATCCGGTCGCCGCGGTCCGCGGATGGCAGCGGCATCGCGGGCCTGCGGGCGCGGGCGGCGGCCGTGGGCGGCACGGTGTCCGTCGTCGTCCGTGCCGACGAGTTCGTACTGCGGGTGACCGTGCCCGCCACCGAGGGAGACACATGATCCGGGTCCTGGTCGCCGAGGACATGCACCTGATCCGGGGCGCGCTGGTGGCGCTGCTGTCGCTGGAGGACGACATGCGCGTGGTCGCCGAGCTCGACCGCGGCGACGAGATCGTGCCGACCGCGGCCGCCACGTTGCCCGACGTAGCGGTCGTCGACATCGACCTGCCCGGCATGGACGGCCTGACCGCGGCCGGCGCACTGCACGATGCCGTGCCGGGCTGCCGGACCCTCGTGCTGACCGGGTTGAGCCAGCCAGGCCTTCTCCTGCGGGCGCTGCAGGCCCACGTGCGCGGGTTCATCGTGAAGGACGCGCCGGCGGAGGCATTGGCTGCGGGCGTGCGCCGGGTGCACGCGGGGGAGCGGGTGATCGACCCGGACCTGATCGCGGCCGCGCTGGAAACCGGCACGTCGCCACTCACCGCCCGGGAGGCCGACGTACTGCGCGAGGCGGAGAGCGGGCTGCCGACGGACCAGATCGCCACCCGCCTTTCGCTGTCCGGCGCGACGGTCCGCAACTACCTGTCGAACGCGATCAGCAAGGTGGGCGCCCACAACCGAATCGACGCGGCACGGATCGCACGCAACGCCGGCTGGCTGTGATCACCGGCCAGGTCGCCCACTCGGGATGAGGCGGGTGGCGCCGTGGCGCACCGGTCGATCTCCAGTTAGGCGAGTCCGATCGCCTGGTGCGCACATGACCTGGTGAACGGCGTGCCGGCCGGCCGACACGCGTCCATGCCCGATCGGGCGGACGTCAGGACAGGCCCGGCGGCACGAATGGGGGTCGATACGTTCTTAACGGCCGGCGATCGTAGAGCGACGCATAGTGACATGACCGCATCATTTACCGCGCTGCCGAGTGGAGTGGACGCCGACACCGCGGAACTGATCGTATCGATGCCGTTGGCCAGCGACGAGGAGGTGACCCACTGGTTCGGGCTGGTCCAGGACGCCTACGACGCCGGACCGGAGGATGCCGACACCGAACGCTTCGCACAGCGGCTCCGGGAGACCGCCGGCTCGCTGGACCCCACTGGACTGGACCAGTTCACCTATGCCGTGCAAGGGGCCGGGGACGGGCTGCGGGTGGTCAGCCGGATGCTGGAGGTGCGCACGCAGCTCCCGGGCCTCTACTGGGAGCTGTACTGGCAGCGTTACCCCGCCGCCGACCAAGCCGCCGGGGAGGCCGCGGGGGAACCCGCCGAGGTGGCCTACGCGGAGCACGCCGAGGAGCCGGCCGAGGACGGTGGCCGGTTCGGCTGGGTCGGCGCACAGCACCAGGAGCGGCTCGCGGCCGCGTGGGGCCCGGAGTGGAGCACCTACCTCGCCCAGCAGCTCGACTACCGCTGGGGTGAGGCCTGGGACGCGAGCCCGGCCGACCACAAGCAGTCCTGGCTCGACGGCCTGATCGACGAGCTGATGACCCCGGCCACGGAGACGGTGATCGCCGAGACCCCCGCAGCCGAGGGGACCGAGAAGACGGCCACCGAAGGCGCGGCGGCGGGCGAGTTCGAGGAGGTCGAGCTCGACCAGCTCGCCGAGATGCTGGTCGCGGACACCGTCGCCGAGATCGAGGGGGCCGACGGGCTGTCCGCGGAGGACCTGGCCGAGGTGACCGCCGCGGTGCGCAACAACATTCTGGAGGAGATGGCAAATGACTAGCCTCGAGCAGGGTGGCGTGACCGGCGGTGTCGGCGGCGGGGGCGACGACAGGGGCGGGGGAGGCGACGACGACGAGCGCCGCGAGCGGTCACACGATGACACGAAGGACACCGAGGCAGTCAAGGAGAAGGTGGTCACGGCCGCCACCGAGAAGGCCAGGACCACCGTTGAAGGCCCGGGGCGCACCCGCAAGCAGGTTCGGATCCCGTCCGGCGGCGGGTTCCTCGCACGATCGCTCGCCGCGGCCGGGGCCAAACCCCGCGTGGTCACGTCCGAGATCCGGCAGGCGCGCGAGGCCGAGGGCATCGCGACCGGGCAGGCGCGCCAGGAGGCCGAGCGGAGCATCGCCGACGAGTTCTGGGCAGCGTTCGGCGCCGGCCCGAACTTTGACCGCAGCCCCATCAGCTCAGGCCGTCACCTCGAGGGTGGCACCGACCCTGATGACCCGACCATCAAGTTCTTCAAGCACGAGTCGCCGGAGGCGTGGCTCGTCGCCCAGTCGCGCGGCGCCTTCGCGCTGGCCCGCGCGACGAGCGAGACCCACGGGCCGTCAATCGGCTTCACGGTCTACTTCCTGACCGACCGGGAGCCCAGGCGCAGCGTCGCCGGGCACTACCAACGCGGTAGATTCGTGATCGTCCACATCGGACCGGTTCAGTAAAGGTCCGATGACACCGTGGGCGCGGCATTCACCCGGATGCCGCGCCCACGCTCACCGGTGAGCGCGGACAACGCGGTCTTGAGGCTCCCTTGGTCCGGACCAGGTCAGCTCGTGGATGTCGCGCGGACGGCTGGGTCGCCCTCGCGGACCGTCAGCCCGCGACCAGATCCATCCGGAGGAACTCGGTGATGCGGAGCATCCTCGGTGGTCGTGCCACCTCATCGGACAGGGCCTGGAACGCCTCCTCTTTCCCGACGAGGCGTGGGGCGGCGAGTTCCACCTCCCTCCCGTCGACCCGGAGCCGCGCACCGTCGGCTGCCAGGACGTTGCGCACCCAGTCCGAACCCGAGCCGTACACCAGAACGAACAGGTAGCCGCTCTCGACGGGATGCGCGTCGAGCGGCGTGCGGTACGCCGCGCCAGAGGTGCGACCGATGTGTGTCAGCACCGGCCATTTCCCGCTCGCGATCGCGCGCGGGTTGAACAGCCGCTTGTTGACGTGCCCCCACCAGCTCGGCATCGGCATCAGGAGCTCCTTCCTCACCCTTACATCTGTAAGGCTGCCTTACACCTGTAAGCTTGTCAACGCACCCGCACCCTGGAGCCTTCGTGTCACCACCGCCACGGCAACCACTCAGCAGAGATCGCGTGCTGGAAGCCGCGATCCGGGTCGCGGACCGCGGCGGCGTGGAGGCCGTCACGATGCGACGGGTGGCGCAGGAACTGGGCGTGGAGGCAATGTCGCTCTACCACCACGTACCCAACAAGGACGCGATCCTCGACGGCGTGACCGACGCGGTGTTCGCGGCGATCGACCTGCCCGGCGCCACGTGCGACGACTGGCGCGACGCGATCCGTGCACGCGCTTGCTCCGCGCGCGCGGTCCTGTCGCAGCACAGCTGGGCTCTCGGCCTCATGGACTCCCGCCGCAACCCGGGGCGGGCGACGCTACGCCACCACGACGCCGTCCTCGGTGTGCTGCGGGAGGCGGGCTTCACGCTCCCGATGGCCGTGCACGCTGTCTCGCTCATCGACAGCTACATCGGCGGGTTCGTCCTCCAGGAGGCGAACCTGCCGGTGAAAACGCAGGACGAGGTCGAGGACGTGGCCGGCAGCATCCTCGAGCACCTGCCCGCGGACGAGTTGCCGTGTCTCGCGGAGGTGATCGTCGACCACGCCATGCAGCCGGGCTACGACCACACGAGCGAGTTCGGCTACGGCCTGGACCTGATTCTGGACGCGCTCGAAGCTCGCCGCTGTCAGCGCTCGTGAGGATTCGCTCAGCGCCAGCCGAGGACCGGAGCGACGTGCGTGCGGATGCTCTCGAGCACGTCGGGCCCGGCGGCGTACGTGCGGCAGAGCCTTTGCGCCACAGTGAAAGCCCACTGGCAGGCGATCGCCGAATGCGAGCACATCAAACAGTTGAATGTGCAGATACCTGACGCTACTGTGCCTTCATGGTCGCGGAGCTGCAGGGGCGCAGGGTGCTGGTGACGGGTGCGGGACGTGGCTTGGGGCGCGCCCACGCGCTCGCGATGGCCGCGGAAGGTGCGGCCGTGGTGGTGAACGACACCGGTGCGGAACTCGACGGGACGGGCTTGTCCCGCGAGCCCGCGGACGCGGTCGCCGCGGTGATCAGCGCCACGGGTGGGCTGGCGTTCACCAGTCATCACGACGTCGCCACGCACGATGGTGCTGCTGAGGCGGTCGCGTACGCCGAGGAGGTGCTCGGCGGGCTGGACGCCGTGGTCAACAGCGCCGGGGTGTTGCGGGACCGCACCTTCGCGAAGATGTCGCTCGACGACTTCGACGCCGTCGTTCGGGTGCACCTCGGTGCCGCTGCCTACACCACGCACGCCGCGTGGCCCGCACTTGCCCGCTCCGGTTCCGGGCGGGTCGTGGTCACCTCGTCGGCTTCCGGGCTGTACGGGCAGTTCGGGCAGGCCAACTACGCGGCGGCCAAGATGGGGCTGGTCGGACTGGTCAATGTGCTCAAGCAGGAGGGTGCGCGGCACGGGGTGCTCGTCAACGCGATCGCGCCGGTGGCCGCAACGCGGATGACGATCCCGCTGCTGCCGGCGGAGGTGACCGCAGGGATCGCGCCCGAGCTGGTCAGTCCGGTTGTCGTCCACCTCGTCTCGGCGTCCTGTGTGGACACCGGGCTCGTGCTGGAGGTCGGTGGCGGGGTGGTGGCCGCGGTTCGGGTCGTGGAGTCCGAACCCGTCCCGCTCGGCGACTCGGCCGGTGCCGCTGTCGCCGCGCTGCGCGACGCCCCGCCCGGGGCGCCCTTCCCGTCCTCCGCGGCCGCGGTGGAGCGGGTCCTCGCCGCCGGCAGCCGCGCGGCGGTCCGGTAACCGATGTTGCGGCACACCCTCGTCGAACAGCTGCGGTTCACCTCGGCGTCCTACCCCGACCGGCCCGCCGTGCAGGTGGTCGGCGGCCAGGAGCTCACCTACGCGGCGGCACTGGACCGCACACTCGCGCTCGCGACGGCCATCCGGGAGCGCGGCGACGGCTCCCCGGTCGCGATCCTGCTGCGCAACGGTCCGGACGCCGTGCTCGCTCTCCTGGCGTGCCAACTCGCCGGCGTGCCCGCGTTGCCGGTCAACGGCGCCCTCACCGCGTCGGAGGTCGACTACGTGCTGGCCGACTCCTCGGCGGGACTGTTGCTGCACGGCCCGGAGTTCGTCGACCTCGTCGCCGCGCTGGCCCGGCGGCGGGTCACGGTGTCCACCGCGGACCTCCCGGCCGCGCAGCCGTGGGACGCGTTCCAGCCAAGCGCGCCCGGCGACCCGTTCGTCATCGGCTACACCTCCGGAACCACCGGCTTCCCCAAGGGTGCGATCTACGACGGTGCCGGCATGTACGTCCAGTACCTGCGCTGGGCCGTCCACTTCGGACTGACGGCGGAGAGCACACTGCTCACCGCCGGGCCGATGTTCCACAACTCCTACGGTGGACTGTCGATCCTCGCGCTGGCGCTCGGGGCGACCAACCGGGTGCTCACCGCCTTCCACCCCGCCACCGCCTGCGCAGAGCTGGAGCAGCGCTGCACCTTCGCGTTCCTCGTCCCCTCGATGCTCACCCAGGTGCTCGAACGCTGGCGTGCGACGGGCACCGCCATGACGAGCCTGCGCTGCCTGCTGTCCTCCGGCGCCGCGGTCGACCCTGCGCAGCTCGACGCGGCGTTCGACGCGTTCCCCGCCGCGGCGATCACCGAGGCGTACGGCTGGAGCGAGGGCGGCTGGGTGACGCACGAGACGAAGCGGCGCGGCGCGGTCGTTCCGCAGTCCGTCGGCCACCCCATGGTCGGCGCCGACGTCGCGCTGTTCGATGCCGACGGCGTGCGCTGCGGCCCGGGGGAGACCGGCGAGATCGGGGTGTGCAACGTGACGCCGTTCCTCGGCTACGTCAACCCGGCGAGCACGGCGGAGACCTCGGCCGACGGGCGATACCTGCTCTCCGGGGACGTCGGCCGGTTCACCGAGGACGGACGGCTGCTCGTCGTCGACCGGAAGAAGGACATCATCGTGACCGGCGGGGAGAACGTCGCGTCCGGTGAGGTCGAGCGGGTACTGACCGCGCACCCGGCCGTGCGTGAGGTGGCGGTCGTCGGCCGCCGGGACGCGCGCTGGGGCGAGGCGGTGACCGCGGTGGTCGTCACCGAGTCCGAAGTGGACGCCGCAGTCCTTCGTGCGCACTGCCGCGAGCGGCTCGCCGCCTACAAGGTGCCCAAGGAGATCGAGTTCGTTGCCGCGCTGCCACGCAACTCCATGGGCAAGGTGCAGAAGTTCCTGCTCCGGGAGCCGGCGCGATGACCGGCGTGGTGGTGACCGGGCAGGGCGCCGTCTCTCCGTTCGGGGTCGGCGTCGCGAAGCTGACCGCGGGCCTGTGGTCGAACGAGGTCGCGATCGCGGCCGCCCCGTGGGTCGCGACCAGAGCGGACAACCCCTTTGCCTGGTGGGCGGTCGTTCCCGGGTTCGACCCGCTGGACTGGATGGACGAGAAGGTCGCCGCCGGAACTGATCTGTTCGCCCAGTTCGCGCTCGCCGCCACGGTCGAGGCGGTCGCGGACGCCGGGCTGGAGCACCTGAACCCGGCGCGCACGGCCGTCGTCCACGGCACGAGCATGGGCGGCACCCGCGCGTTGCTGAAGGCACAGCACGCCTTCGAGACGGGTGGTCCGTCGGCGGTCGAGCGCAAGACCATGATCCAGATCTGGCCCAACATGGCGGCCGCGCAGATCGCCATGCGGTGGGGTCTGCACGGCCCCCAGCTCACCGTGTGCACGGCGTGCGCGTCCGCGCTCGACGCGATCGGGCTGGCCAGGACGCTCATCCGGTCGGGTGCGGTCGACGTGGCGCTCGTCGGCGGCACCGAGGGCGGCCTGCCGCTGGCCGACGGCACGGCCGACGGTGAGTTCGTGCCGGCCATGTATGTCGGCCAGGCCGCGTACGGGATGACGACCGGGGCACGCGACGCCGCCAGGGCGAGCCTGCCGTTCGACGTCCACCGGTCCGGCATCGTCACCGGAGAAGGCTCGGCGGCGCTGGTGCTGGAGTCCGCCGGCCACGCGCGCGCACGCGGCGCGCGGGTGCACGCGGAGGTCGCCGGCCACGCGTCGCTCGCCGACAGCCACCACCCGTCCTCGCCGCATCCCGGCGGGGTGTGGGAGGCGCAGGCGATGCGGAACGCGTTGGCCGACGCGGAGGTGGCGCCGGCGGAGGTGAGTGCGCTCGTGGCACACGCGACCGCGACGCCGAAGGGCGACGCCGCCGAGATCGCCGCGATCAACGCGGTGTACGGCGGGCGCCGGCCACCGCTGCCGGTGTCGTCGTTGAAGGGCCATCTCGGCCACACCGGCGCGGCCTCCGGTGCGATGGGCGTGATCGCCGCGACCCACGCGATGCGGGCGGGTTCGTTCCCGAACACCGCCGGCACCCGCGACGTCGACCCGGCCGCCGACTTCCAGGTCGTGACCGGCGACCCGCTCCGGCTGGCGGTCGACGTCGTCCAGGTGAACGCATTCGGCTTCGGCGGTCAGGACGCCTCCGTCGTCGTCCGCCGTGCGGAGTGAGGTCGCGAGTTCCGTTCGTTGACACCGGTGTCGCGCCGCACCCATAATGTGACACTGACGTCAAAATCATACTGCAGGGAGCCAACGATGGCCAAGCACGCAGTGATCGTCGACGCGGTCCGTACCCCCGGCGGGAAGCGTAACGGGGGACTCGGCGGCTGGCATGCCGCGGACCTGGCCGGCGAGGTGCTCGCCGCGCTGCAGCGGCGCAACGACCTCGACCCGGCTCTCGTCGACGACGTGATCATGGGGTGCGTCTCCCAGGTGGGCGACCAGAGCGTGAACGTGGCTCGCAATGCCGTCCTCGCCGCTGGGTGGCCGGAGAGCGTGCCCGCGACCACCGTGGACCGCCAGTGCGGGTCGTCCCAGCAGGCGGCGCATTTCGCCGCACAGGGCGTCATCGCGGGCGCGTACGACATCGTCGTCGCCGCGGGTGTCGAGGTCATGACCCGCACCCCGATGGGAGCGAGCTCTGCCGGCGGGGTGCCGTTCGGCCCGCGTGCCGTGGCGCGGTACGCCGACCGGGAGACCTTCGGGCAGCGCGGCCTGGTGCCGCAGGGACTCGGCGCCGAGCTGATCGCCGAGCGGTGGGGGCTCACCCGCACCGATCTCGACACTTTCGCCGCACAGAGCCAGAACCGGGCCACCAGGGCCCGCGACGAAGGCCGGTTCGACCGCGAGCTCGTGCCCGTCGAGTCCCGCACGTGGGACCCGGAGACCCGCATCGCCACCGAGCACGGCACCCAGGTCGGCGCCGACGAGGGCATCCGGGCGTCGACCGTCGAGTCGCTCGCGCGCCTGAAGCCCGCCTTCCTCCCCGACGGGCGGGTGACCGCCGCCAACAGCTCGCAGATCACCGACGGCGCGTCGGCGGTGCTGATCATGAGCGAGGACAGGGCGGTCGAGCTCGGCCTCACCCCGAGGGCCCGCTTCCACGCGTTCGCGCTCGCCGGCGACGACCCCGTCGCCATGCTCACCGCGCCCATCCCCGCCACCCGCAAGATCCTCGACCGGTCCGGCCTCACCATCGACGACCTCGACCTCGTGGAGATCAACGAGGCGTTCGCCTCAGTGGTGCTGGCCTGGCAGCGCGAGCTGAAGGCCGACCCGGACAAGGTCAACGTGAACGGTGGTGCGATCGCACTCGGCCACCCGCTCGGCGCCTCCGGCACGAAGCTGATGGCGACCCTGCTGTGCGAGCTGGAGCGCACCGGCGGCCGGTACGGCCTGCAGACCATGTGCGAGGGCGGTGGACTCGCCAACGCGACGATCATCGAGCGCCTGTGACAATGGTGCCCGTGGCCACCGTGGTGCCGGATCTTGCCGACCGAGTCGCGCGGGAGGTCGCGGCCGCGGTCGGCCGCGACGACGTGCGGGTCGACCTGGTGCCGCTGTCCGCGGGCGCGTCGCGGGAGACCTACCGGGTGACGGCGACCGCCGATGACGGGTGGTCGGGGGCGTACATCCTGCAGAAGGAGCGGTCCGGCCCCACGCTCGGCGTGACCGCGGTCGAGGAACAAGTACGGCTTCTCGCCGCCGTGGCCGGCGTTCCGGTGCCAGCCGTGGTCGCCTGGGACGGCGGCGACCGGCTCGGTGCGCCGTTCCTGTTGACCGGGCTCGTCGAGGGGGAGACGCTGCCACGCCGGATCCTGCGCGCACCGGAGCTGGCCGCCGCCCGCGCCGGGTTCGCCGCGCAGTGCGGGCAGATCCTCGGCCGGCTGCACGCCACGCCGCTCGCCGGACTGTCCTGGTTGGACGTGACGGACCAGCTCGACCGGGTCGTCGGGTGGCTCGACGAGATCGGCGAGCCGCACCCAGCCTTCGAGATCGCCATCGCGTGGCTGCGCGCCAACCGGCCGGGTCCCGTCGAGCCGGTGCTCGTGCACGGGGACTTCCGCACCGGCAACCTGATCATCGGCGAGGACGGCGTGCGCGCCGTGCTGGACTGGGAGATGACCCACGTCGGCGACCCGGCAGAGGACCTGGCGTGGCTGTGCGTGAAGGTGTGGCGGTTCCGCGGCCCCGGCGTCGTCGGTGGCATGGGCGACGTCGCGGACCTCCTTGGCGCCTATGCCAAGGAGACCGGCCGCGAGATCGAGCAGGCGCGGCTGTTCTGGTGGCAGGTGTTCGGCACCCTCAAGTGGGGCGTCATCTGCGAGAAACAGGCCAGCACGCACCTGTCCGGCGAGTACCGCTCGGTCGAGCTGGCCGCGATCGGCCGGCGGGTCTGTGAGACCGAGTACGACCTGTTGCGGATGTTGCCATGAGCCACGACGCACCCGACCTGGACCAGCTGCTCGAGGCGGTCACCGAGTTCCTCCGCGACCGGCTCGCCCCCGATGTGCCGGAGCAGCACCGGTTCCACCTTCGTGTCGCGGTCAACGTGCTGGAGATCGTCCGCCGTGAGGCCGCACTCGGGCCGGGCCAGGAGCGTGCGCATCGGGACCGGCTCGCCGCACTCGGCGTTGCCGACGACGCCGAGCTGGCCCGGCGACTGCGGGCGGGTGAGCTCGACCCGGCCGCCGTTCGTGCCGCGGTGTACGAGTCCGTTGTGGACAAACTGCGGGTCGCCAACCCCCGGTATCTGGAGGAGTCGTGAACGACCTGGTCGCGGCCGTGCGGGCGTTCGTGGACGACCACGTGATCCCGGCCGAACCCGCACTGCACCGCGACCTGCGCGCGGTGCTGCCCGACCTGCGGGCGCGGGCGAAGGCGGCCGGTCTGTGGGCGCTCGGCCACCCCGCGGAGCTCGGCGGCGGTGGCCTGCCGTTCGCCGACTACGTGCACGTCAACGAGGTCCAGGGGCGCAGCGAGTACGGCCAGCTCGCGCTCGGCACGCACAGCCTGCAGGACAGCCTGATGCTGCACCGGCACGGCACACCAGCGGTGCGCGACCGCTACCTCGCGCCACTCGTGGCGGCCGACATCATGCCGAGCTTCGCGATGACCGAGCCCGGACTGTCCAGTTCGGACCCGACGCAGCTGCGCACCACCGCCCGGCTCGACGGCGACGAGTGGGTTCTGTCGGGCCGGAAGTGGTTCGTCACCGGTGCGCGGGAGGCCGCCTACACCACGGTGATGTGCCGGACCGAGCCGGCGGACACGCCTGCGCACGGTTCGTTCAGCATCATCCTGGTGCCCGCCGGCACCCCCGGTTTCCGGGTGGTGCGGGAGATTCCGGTGCTCGGCATCGACCACGGCCACTACGAGCTGGCCTTCGACGAGGTGCGGGTACCCGCCGACCACCTCGTCGGTCCGCGCGGTGGCGGGTTCCGCGTCGCGCAGGAACGGCTCGGGCCCGGCCGGATCTTCCATGCGATGCGCTGGCTCGGCCAGGCGACCCGCGCCTACGAGCTGATGGTGGCGCGGCTGCTGGACCGCACGGCGTTCGGCGAACGGTTGGCGGACAAGCAGTTGATGCAGCAGCACGTCTTCGAGGCCCACGCCGCCATCACCGCGGCGAGGCTGCTCACGCTCGACGCGGCGAGGGTGCTCGACGGCGGCGGCGCGGCGCGCGTCGAGATCGGGGTGGTGAAGGTGGTCGGGGCGCGGATGCTGAACGACGTCGTCGACCGCGCGCTGCAGGTGTTCGGTGCGGAAGGGCTCTCCGACGACACCCCGCTCGGGTTCATGTACCGCACCGCCCGGTTCGCCCGCATCTACGACGGACCGGACGAGGTGCACATCCAGTCCGTCGCCAAGGCACTGCTCAAGGAGCGGTCGTGAGTGGACCGTTGACCGGGATCCGGGTGGTGGAGCTGGCAAGTCTCGCACCTGGGCCGTTCGCCGCGATGGTCCTCGCCGACCTGGGCGCCGACGTGGTGCGGGTCGACCGGCCGGGTACCACGGTCGATCCCGCCGAGCTACTCGGCCGCGGGAGGGCCGTGGTCGTCGCCGACCTGAAGGATCCGGCCGCGCGGGACCGGGTGCTGCGCATCGTCGACCGCGCGGACGTCCTCATCGAGGGCTTCCGGCCCGGTGTCACCGAACGGCTCGGCCTCGGCCCGGACGTGTGCCTTGCCCGCAACCCGAGGCTCGTCTACGGCCGGATGACCGGGTGGGGCCAGGACGGGCCGCTCGCGCAGGCCGCCGGCCACGACATCAACTACGCCTCCCTCGCCGGCGCGCTGCACCCGATCGGCCCCGCGGACGCGCCGCCCGCGCCGCCGCTCAACCTGGTCGGCGACTTCGGCGGCGGCGGGATGCTGCTCGCGCTCGGCTGTCTCGCC